>CAYFMU010000020.1:0-43416 GCA_964344315.1 uncultured bacterium
CCGTTTTGGGATCCTTTTGGAGGTCATCATTTAAAGATTGAATCCTTTTTGCATTTTTTTTACTTAGTTTCATTGATTAGTTTTTTAACTTTATGCAAAATTAACCCCATTAACCAATTACTTGCTACTCAAGAAATACTCTGATAATTTATTGTATATTGTAAGTCATCAGAGGTTATAAAACATAATTAGACGAAAAAAGTTTTGATAGAATAGAAACCCAATAATAGTTGAGCCAGCACAAAATATAGACCATCCTATTAATTGGGATGTCCAAAATAGTCGAACTCTATTATCTTTGAAATACATATGGAATTAGTTAGCAGCTACAAAAACTTATAGTGCTTAAATCCCCATTTAAGTTCTTCAATTATAACTTTAAGGATGGCTGCAATGGGAACGGCAAAGAGCATGCCTAATGGACCAGCTATAGCACCACCTACCATCACAAAAATAATGACAAACATGGGGTGTAATCCTACGCTTCCTGACATGATAATGGGAGAGACAATAATATTGTCGATGAGCTGCACAATGGCAAAAACACTGATGATTCCCAATACATATATAAACTGAACGGGCACAACTTGGTCGCTTACTAAATAAATAACAATGGCCGGAATCATCCCCATTATTGGACCGATAAATGGGATCAAATTGCTAATTCCAGCAACACAACCAATGATATATGTATATGGAATCTGAATTCCAGTAACCCATTGTAGGATGTATAAACCAATAATGGATGTTACTCCCACTGATAATGCTGCCAAAAGTTGTCCCCGAATATACGCACTAATGGATGAACCAATTTTATCTACTATTTTCATGGTCATTTCAAAATATTGATTGGGAATTGCATGGATAAATGCACGCTTAAAATTTTGTCCGTCTAAAAGTAAAAACACTAAAAACACCACCATAAACATGAGAGACATTGCCAATGACCCCACTGCAATAACTATATTCCCGGCACGACTCAACATTCCTTGGATATCCGCCATGGCAATTTGCCATATTTCTAACATGGTATCATCTAAAGAAATGAGTAGGCTATTTACCTGTTCATACATAAATAGGGGAAGTAAATCTTTTGATATAACTTCTATTTTTTGACGAAGATGTAAAAAAGTATCCATTGTAAGTAGGGTTTGGAATTCTTTGGCTTGATGGCTTAAAACGGGGAATATAGTTTTAAATAGAATTATCCAAAATATAAGGACAGATGCCATCACCATAAATACAGACCATCCCCTTTTTTGAGTTATGCTCTCTATCCAATTTACCAATGGATTCAGTACAATCATGCCAATATATGCTAAGACTAATTGAAGGATGATGGGAGATGTATATTCCCATAGACTAATCGTTATAAAAAGAGGTACAATCCAAAATAGATTACGAACCAACGCACTTAAAGGAGATTGCCTCACTTATTCACCTCCATTAGTGAGAAGTTCATTTGTATGAGTGAGCCTATTCCCTAAAACGGTGGCTAAATTAAGTAGTATCTTGTTACCCAGTTTGGGTGAACGGGTAATTATTTCCAATAAATCCGTTCTAAAAAATGCCACCAACTCACAGTTATTTACTGCGGAAGCATTGGCACTTCTATCATCTTCACTAATGAGCGAAATTTCTCCAAAAAAATCACCAGAATTTAACTGGGCAAATTCAATTTCTTTACCATCTGTATCTATTCCATGTACTTTTACTTTTCCATGCAAAATAATGTACATTCCTAATCCGGGTGTATTAGACTTAAAAATAAATTCTCCTTCATCAAAACTTCTATGATGTACAATTTTTGAAATTGAGTTGAATTCCCTATCTGATAATCCCTGAAAAATAGGCACTTGCTTTAATGCCATTAATGTTTGGGATTCTGCACCATCTGATTTTTTAAATATATTTTTCCAAAATGCATTTTCCATGCTTAATATCCTATAATGTATTCACAATTTGAACGTTGTGGTCAATTAATTCCAAGAAAATTTTTATGCTTTCCTAACACGCATATTTAATAGCTCTACGCAAAATGAAAATGCCATAGCAAAATAAATATATCCTTTAGGAAAATGGAAATGTAATCCTTCTGCCACCAATGTTACCGACACCAGAATTAGGAAGCTCAACGCCAACATTTTAACCGTGGGGTGCCGGTCCACAAAATCACCAATAGAAGACGCGGAAAGAATCATAATTATGACTGAAATAATAATTGCCATCACCATAATTATGACCTGATCTGCCAGCCCTACCGCCGTAATTACAGAATCAAGTGAGAATACAATATCTATTACCGTAATTTGTAAAATTACACTGGAAAATGATGCAGTTTTTGAAATAGAATCTGTCATTCCATGACCATCTCCCTCTATAGATTCATGAATTTCATGAGTACTTTTTGCCAAGAGGAATAATCCACCTATAAGCATAATTAAATCTCTGCCTGATAGTGAATAATTAAACAACTCAATAATTGGAGTATTTAATTTCATCACCCACGTGATTGAAAGCAATAGTAGTATGCGAGACACCATAGCTAACATGAGTCCAAAATTTCGTCCCCTAGCACGCTGTTCTTCCGGCAACCTCCCTACTAATACTGAAATGAAAATAATATTATCAATACCCAATATAATTTCTAAACTGGTTAATGTAAGTAGAGCTATCCACGCATTGGGATCATAAATCCATTCTATCATTTTGCCCCCTTCACGTGGCTATATATTTTTAATTGTTTGACAAAATATTGCCACACAATGGGCAAATTATGCATTTTTTTAATTATCTCGCCGTCTTTTAATTTTCTTAACCTCCATGTTTTCCATCTTCTTTTGGCGATAATATGTGGATGCAAAACTATCCATCCCAATGCCCGCAATTGTGCCCATGAGTGGCTAAATTGAAATGATAGTGTATATTTTAATAATGATAATATTTCCATAAATAATCGAGGTATAAATAAATATATGGACACTAAAAATGAATAATTGGTTAATATCAATAAAAGGCTATTTCGGTGGTTAAGATAAGTCTTCTCTGGAGAACCATAGGCTAATGTTGCACCGCCTTGATGATGAATAATTGACTGTGGTTCTACCCATACATCATATCCCATGAGATGACACCTCCAGTGATAATCTATTTCTTCCATGTGGGCAAATAATGTTTCATCAAATCCACCCACTTTATTAAAAATGGATTTTCTCGTTATAAATGCAGTTCCACTGGCCCAAAAAACTTGTTCACTATTGTCATATTGTCCACTATCAGACTCAATGGTATCAAAAATTCTTCCTCGTGAAAATGGATATCCAAAGATATCTAAATGACCACCACATGCTCCAGCATAATCGAATTTTTCTGTTTCAAAATAATTTAAAATTTTTGGTTGAACCGATGCGATATTTTTATCAGATTGAATTTTTTTTAGGAGCGATTCTATCCATTTGTTTTTATGAATGGTATCATTATTTAGAAATACTAAAAAGTCTCCTTGTGCAAACTGAGCTCCAAAATTACACCCCCCTGCATACCCTCTATTATAATCAGATTGAATTATAACAACATGGGGGAATTTTTCTCGACATAAAGGGATACTCTTATCTGTTGAGCCATTATCTACTACAATAATTTCAGAACTATCAAGAGAAACGGAGTTTTCCAAAGAAACTAAACATTCCTCTAATATTACTTCACCATTATAGTGAGGGATGATAATGGACGTTTGGGGCATTATTTATGCCTGCGTCTCCAAATATTTCAACAAATCTTTGGCCTGTTGATTATTAGGGCTTACCTCTAGCCATTCTTCCAGTTCTTTAATAGCATTAATATAGTCTTCATTTTGAGAATATATTTGAACCAATGCCAGTCGAATATCACTTAAATAAGGGTGATCTAATTTCATTTCATTATACAATTCTATGGCTGCGGTGGTGTCTTTGAGTTCATTTAAATAAACTTGACCTATATAAAAATAGGTGTCAATGCCAATATCTTCTCTATTTCGCAATGAGTGTAAACGCTCTCGCAGATTTTCTGGTACTCCTGCTTGATTATAAATACGTCCAATTTGAATATCTAATTCTGGATCTGAAACTGGGATAACGGATGTTGGGAAATACTCATCCATTTTAGAAAGTAAATCCACAGTACGTGACTTTCCACTTTTGTCAGATGAATATAAATCATCCAAAGCTAATTGTAAAAATCCAGAACGGTAATTTTGAATTAATCGCTGAATATTGCTGCTAAAATACACTTCATCATTATTCAAATTTGTATATCTATATAATCCCTCATAATTAGAAAAATGGGCTTCATAATCTTCAGGTGTTTTTACTATAAAATCTGAATTTGATGTTTGGGTAATATTAGATTTCATCTTATCATAATTTAGGCGTGGCGAAAGTTGGCCTTCTTTAGATTTCTTATGTGTGATTCGATATACCAACCCCTCCATTTCCAAATAGGGATCTAATGATAGCCGATTACTCGGAGAAACGGTTACTGCAAAATAAACAGGCCTGTCCTTTTCAACATCATCGATAATTTCTAACACCATAATATCTTGAACTCGTAAATAATTGCTGATTGTAGGCTTTATCTTGAACTGAAGTGGCTGATCATATAAATAAACTGTAGCGTCAATATTTGCCCAATCCATGGGAATTCCATGTTCACGTAATGTGTAGCGATGCCCCTCCCGTGCAAAATAATTGGCTAATTGGCGTTTCATTGATGCCCACTCTGTTGTCCATTTTTCCAATGCCATCCCCGTTCCAATAATGGGGTCAATTTTGGGTATATATTCATCTTTTATCTGAAGTGGAATTTTAGGTTCTTGATTCTTTAACTGCTCAATATACCATGGCGTATTCAACAAACTTAAATTTACTACGCGAACATCTTTACGTACCCCTTCAACTTCTTGAATATACCAAAGGGGAAATGTATCATTATCACCGTTAGTGAAGATAATTCCATTGGGTTCACATGAGTTTAACATATTGTATGCATAATCCCATGCTACATAATTCCCCGTTCTATCATGTTCATGATAATCTGTAAACGCCATGGTAAATGGCATTGCTATAAAAATTGCACTTAGTAATCCCACATTTACCATTTTAGATAGAGAATTGTTAGATAATGTTTCTTTAACTCTTTCCAATAGCCCCGCTAATCCAATACCAATCCAAATAGAAAATGCAAAGAAGCTGCCCACATAAGAATAATCCCGTTCTCTAGGTTGGGGATCATATTGGTTGAGGTACACAATTATCATTAATCCTGTAGCTAAAAATAGAGCCAATACTGCCAAAGCACGTTTGGGATCTCGATAAAAATGATGCCCCATTCCTGCAAAACCAAACAATAATGCCAAGGGGAGCCCATATCTAAACCAGTTTATTCCTTGTAACTTTTTCATAAGGCTACCATCTAATTTAGTAATTTCCCATGATCGTGTTGCATAATCCTCTTTTCCTGCAAACTGCCATAGGAAATATCGTAAATACATCTCTTTAAATTGGTAATTCCATACAAAATTTCTGACCTCTTGTAAGGTGGGATTATTTTTGTTTTTTACATATCGATTCCAATGCTGATTTTCGGGGCGTTTCAACGTTGATGCTCTATCTAATATTGACCAGTCTCCATATTGGTCTCTATTCATATATGCCAATGCCCCCTCAATAGTGTCTGGATTATTTTCATTGATATTTGGATGTTGAGTCGCACGTATAAAAATGGTGGCATAGGTAGAAAATCCCATAAATATCATGACTACACATGTTAATATAACTGACCATTGAGGGTTATTAGATTTAATCATATATGCGGTGGCAGCAAAAATACCTATAACAACCAAAGTTGGAACCAATAATCCAAATTCATTGGCCATATTGGGCAGTCCTTTAATTATACCTAAATAAATGGTCATAAAGGCAAGGAGTGTTATACCAATGGTAGCAATGAAACCTTGAATTGAAAATTCATATTTTTTAAAATAAACGATTAAAGCTATAAACGGTAATGTGAGTAGATTTAAAAGGTGAATGCCTGTTGCCAACCCTAACATGTAGGCGATGATAATGATGTATCGTACATTTCCACTTTCACCTGAATGACGGCTCCATGCTAATATCAACCATACACAAATTGCAGTAAAAAATGTAGAGAGTGCATATACTTCTGCTTCTACAGCATTAAACCAATGTGAATCGGTAACAGCAAATGTCATGGCACCAATAAATGCACTTCCATATGCAATAATTTGGTCAGAAATTGAGGACGCTCTCCCTCGCCATTCTTCAATGAGTTGAACCCCAATTAGATATAAAAACATAACTGCAAGGGCACTGGCTAATGGGGAAATCAAGTTTACACGTGCACCTAAATCATCAAAAAATGGAAGCTGAGAAAAGAAGTTCCCTAGTATTAAATATAATGGCGTTCCAGGAGGGTGAGGTACTCCCATGATTACCGATGTAGCAATGAATTCTCCACAATCCCAGAATGATGTTGTGGGTGCCATGGTCATTACATAAATAACAAATGATACTAGAAATGATAAACTGGCAAAAATGATGTGTAATTTTTTCATATTAACTAATATTTATATACTCTAACATATGTTGATAATTATTTAGAAATTGTACTCGGATACCTCTATTATTTACGTCATTTAACTGAGGGTCATCTTGTACAACTTGAACTGCTCGGCTTCGTGCCAACCGAATAATGGGACCATCTTCTACAAAATTTGCAATTTTTGATTTAATATACCCATGTTGACGTGTTCCAAAGAACTCTCCCGGACCCCTCAATTTAAGGTCTTCATCAGAGATTTTAAAACCATTTGATGTACTTTCCATAACTTTTAATCGATGGTTCGCATCTTTAGTCTGTTTATGTTTTACCAAAACACAATATCCTTGATGCTCTCCTCTCCCAATACGCCCACGTAATTGATGTAATTGGGTGAGTCCAAATCGCTCAGCGTTCTCAATGATCATCACGGTAGCATTGGGAATATTTATTCCAACTTCAATAACAGTAGTTGCCACAAGACACTGAATCTCCCCTTTTGCCATGGCTTCCATTTGTTCATCACGTACTTCATTTTTCATTCTACCATGAATATAACCCAGTGAGTAATCTTTAAAAACAGAATCCTTCAAGTTTTCATAACCAGACTCAGCAGCCTTTAAATCCATTTTTTCAGATTCTTCAATGAGTGGATACACAATAAAGCATTGTCGTCCTGCATCCATTTCTTTTTTCAAAAAATCATATACTTTTGATAGTCGAGGAGGTTTCACCACTTTTGTAATAATTGGAATACGCGATTTAGGTAACTCATCAATAATCGAAATATCCATATCTCCATGAATAGTAAATGCAAGGGTACGCGGAATTGGCGTTGCCGTCATAGCCAATACATGTGGATTAAGGCCTTTTTGGATGAGTTGCTTCCGATGTTCAACACCAAATCGGTGTTGTTCATCGATGATTATTAAACCCAAATTTTGAAACTTTACATCTTCTTGGATGAGGGCATGTGTACCAACAAGTAATTGAATATTTCCATTCTCCAATCCATCATATATTGGTGCACGGGATTTTTTAGTTTTACTCCCTGTTAATAATGCACAAGTAATGTGAACCTTATCGCACCATTCTTTGAAACTTATAAAATGTTGTTCTGCTAAAATTTCGGTGGGTGCCATCACAGCAACTTGTCCTTCACCTCCAATAACGATAGATGCTGAAAGCATAGCCACGATGGTTTTTCCTGAACCTACATCCCCTTGAATTAATCTATTCATTGGAGAAGATTGTGCTAAATCTTGCCGAATATCTTTCAATACATTTATTTGTGCATTGGTCAATTGGAAATCTAAACTATCGTATATCTTCTTTGTATATGGACCAACGGATGTAAATGGAGTTCCGTGTTTAATTTTTATAGATTGTCGACGAAGTGCCATTAATAATTGAAGGAAAAAATGCTCATCATATTTAAGTCTAAAGATAGCTTTTTTTAACTCTTGTTCATCTCGAGGTTCATGAATATTCATCATGGCTTGATGCAAGGAAACAAGTCCATCTTCATTTCGAATTGAAGTTGAAAAATAATCGGGAATATTCACATTTAATAACTCAAATGCAGACATAATAATTTTTCTAAATCCCCTACTATCAAGACCCACAGACTTTAACCGAGAAGTGGATGCATATAATGGAATGATTTTACCTGTATTTACTTGATCGGCATCATCTAATAAATCAAATTCAGGATGAACCATTTTAAAACCATTATAGAATTCTACTTTACCAAAAATGGCAATACTTTCACCCACATTAAATTTATCCGAAATCCATGATATCCCTTGAAACCATACACATTTGATTTTCCCTGAAGAGTCCTCCACCACCATTTCAAAGAATTTTCGTCGTTTAGCAGATTTTACCCCAAAAGATTTCACTTTCCCCATAACAACGGCACTATCCTTGACGCGTAAGTCAGAAATCCTCTTAATGGTTCTTCTATCTAAATACCGTCGTGGAAAATGGTAAAGTAAGTCTCCAACGGTAGAAATTTCTATCTCTTGAAGAGCTTCTGCACGTACGGGTCCTACGCCTTTTAAATAGGTAATTTCAGTTTGTAAATTGATTTCATAGGATGATGAAATGTGGTCTGTCATAGACCGAAAATTTAATAATTATATGTGGATGGGATGAAGTGTGAAGTTAAGGTGGATTACTAAATTTACTATTACTTATCAACTTTATAAATTTGAAGTAAATCTCTCTTTTTTAAATGAAGTAGTGCAGAAAAATAATTGATGGCAGCATCACGTGAATCTGCATCAATTTTTACTTTCGTTTCATTGGACTTTTTTGGATGTAATTTATAAATCATTCCTTCCTCCTTCGAACCTCCTTCAAAAGTTCAAAATTTATGCAAGGAATTTATGGCAAATCACAATTTTAATATGTAAGCTGTATCACATAAAAAAGGCTCCCGAGGGAGCCTTATATTAATAATAGTAAATGATATACGAGGAAAATGCAATTTCTGGGCAATAACCATCCCCTTGACACGTGGGAGGTGTAAAACAATTATTCCCCTGCACACGGCATGCAGAATAGTCTAATACATTATCTTCACCAATTTCCACATAGTCTGTAATATCAACAATATATGGATCAACATCTAATCCTGGGCACCAGCCTGCTCGACCATACCCCCATGTACCATATTGATTAGGGATTACACCTGTGGCAATTGTTTCCACCTGCATACACTGATCACTGTCTCCACCATTAGGATAAGAAGTTTCAAACTCATGTACGCCACCATTTAATGTAAAAATATGTTTAGAATTGCAAAACTCTGCGCAATTATAACATCCCGCACTTCCAAATCCATGACCCGTTATATAAGCCACAAATTCTACACGCTCAACATTATCTGGAACTGAAAAAACAAGAGGAGGTCGATTTTCATCATAGTCTGGATTAAAACCTCGTGTACCTGACCACATAGGTGTATGTGCCTTTGGGGTTACAGATACTGACTCTTCTTCATATAATCTGAGCTTCATCGTAAGTAAACTATTGGGCCAGCCTGATTCTTGATATTTAAACAACTTTTGTCCACCAGGACGTAATGCCGTAATGAATGGAGAAATATCTGTTAAATGGTGAGGTTGCCTGTCAAATGGAGTAATCCAACGAGCAATTTCTTCACAGTTTCTATTGAACTTCCAACTCTCTTCTCCACAAGATGCTAAAGTTTCATTTGGAAGATAAGCCGTTTCAATGCACTCACTGCTTTCTTCATTCCACCAATATCCAGCAGTTCCACAAGATTCACTATCAAATCCAGGATGGACTATAGTTTCATAACATTCACCATGGCACATATATAAATGGGCTATACGGTCATAGTCATCACAATTATCATCATTATATCCACCATTCCCATCAGGGCATCCTCTAAGCAGTTCAACTTCCATTTTTGAATACTGGGTAATTTCACCATCAGAAGGTAATTCTACCAATTTCGTCGTAGTTGATGCCCAACCACCTGTATAAATTTCTTCATCATAAATGGTAATTTCGTCATACACTTCACCTGTGGGTAGAAACGTCTCCAGCTCATAGTTTAAGTAAACTGCTTCATGTGCTACATAGCTAAGATGTGTACCTGAAAAAGATGCAGGATTCCCTAAATATCCCAATTGGCGAATCTTTTGAAATCCATCAATGGCAAAACCATATACACCATTTATTGATTCGGTAATCCAATTACCAAAATCGTATGTTCTTATTGGGATATAATGGAGATGATTTTCCCAATGTGCTTGATCTTCTGCACTAAATGATTCTAACACCTCATTAAACTCGTCTCGCATATTTGACACATCATTATGAGCATAAGTACGTGCAGATAAAAAGAAATAATGCACATTGTCAGGAGAATTATTTAAAAAGTCTGCCTTAGTATTTGAGTTCCACATTCCTACTGAATTTGCCGTGTTGGGATCATATTGAAGGAAAATATATATATCACCACCAGTCCAGTTTGTTTCAAAGTCCCACTCAGGTGGTACGGGATTTAATATTGAATTTACCAATTGCACAATATCCAATATATCAATGATATTATCATTATTGATATCTGCAATTTCCTGTTGGTCTTCTGTGAGGGAAATTGTACCCAAAATACTACCTACGGTAAGAACAATATCTTGAATATTTACAATTTGGTCGAGATTGATATCACCTACAGGCATCGTATTTAAATCTACTAAAGAAAACGGTCCTGCAGTTTCAAAATATCCTGTACCATACGGACCTTGAGAAAATTCATTTTGGGATAGCCCTAGGGTTAAAAGTGTTAATAGTAAAATTGATTTGATGAAATTCATATCCCTCCTTTTCCAAATGAGTATCAAATTTAATAATAATTTTAAGATTAAAGAAGATTGAAGCGAATCTGTTACATGTTGAAATAATAATTTGATTTTTAATTTTTTACGTGGAGGTGTATCTTAAATCCTAAGAATTATTCCAAAGAATTCATGAGGGGAGAATATGATGAATATTCGAATTTGGTTAGTATTTCCAATATTAATTACAATTTTTAATATCTCGTTTGCAACGACATGGCAAAAAATTGATGGTTTTGAAGTTGCATCAAATAAACTGATAATTAAGTTTTATGATGCTCCAAAAATTGGCATCGACAAACCATTAACTAAAAATCACCTCCCTCAGTTAAATGGCATAATCAATAAGCATAGTAATTTTGATATTCACCCTACTTTTTCATCCATAACCTCTTACAATCCGCTATACATCAAACATGAGCTACATCTATACTATACCATTGTGTTTGATAGCACCGTGGATTTAAAGTCAGTCCGAACTGAAATTGAAGCCTTACCCATTATAAATGTCTCTGAATTTAGTTATCAAAAAAAAATTAATACCATACCAAATGATGATTACTATTCAGATCAATGGGCATTAAACAATACTGGCCAAGCTGATGCTTATTATGGTGGAAATGTAGGGACTCCTGGATGTGATATTGGGGCAGAAGATGCTTGGGACGTTACCACTGGTGACGATGAAACCATTATCGCAATATTAGATACTGGTGTGAATTCACACGAAGAATTTACAGGGCGACTCCTTCAAGGATATGATTTTATTGGAAATGATACATCTCCAACGGATGGGAATGGTCATGGCACCGCCTGTGCTGGAATCGCTGCAGCAAAAGGCAATAACAATATGGGGATTGCAGGAATTTGCTGGGATTGTCTTATTCTTCCAGTTAAAATTATGTCAGATGATGGATTTGGCGAAGATACTGAAATTGCAGATGGCGTAGTGTGGTCATCAGATAATGGTGCAGATGTAATTAGTATGAGCTTAGGTGGAGGTGCCTATGTATCCTATTTTGATAATGCTATAAACTATGCAACTGAGAATGGAACTGCAGTCTTTGCAGCATCAGGAAATGATAATGCAAGTACAGTGAGCTATCCTGCAAATTATGAAAATTGTATTTCAGTGGGTGCACTATCTCCATGTAATGAACGAAAAGACTATTCATCATGTGATAATGAAAACTACTGGGGAAGTAATTATGGAAATGGGTTAGATTTTGTTGCCCCAGGGGTAAGAATTCACACTACCAGTAACAATGGTGGATATACAGCTACCTTCAATGGAACCTCCTCTGCATGCCCACATGCAGCAGGAGTGGCTGGACTTGTTTTATCTTTAGATTCTGAACTTACGCCTGAAGCTGTTCGTACTATTATGCAAATTAGTGCAGTGGATATTCAAAATGATGGCTATGATTTAGAAACAGGTTGGGGCCGAATCAATGCGTTTTATGCGCTGGCAACCATTGTGGGAGGGCCTGAGGTATCCGTAACTCCAAGTGAGGTTAATGTCGAAATGGGTATTTCTGAAATTCATGAAGAAATACTTACTGCAACCAATACAGGGCAGATGGACTTAAGCATAGATATTGATCCCTTTGGTTATGATTGGAAAGATCAAACTCAAGTAGATGTTAGCTACGAGTGGATTGATATTATTAATGAAAATTCTACTTTAACATTCCCTCATAATGACGAAGCGGCAAATGAAACTATAAATCTGCCCTTTAACTTTTATTATTATGATTCATATTATTCATCCCTCATTGTAAATGCCAATGGTTGGATTGGATTTGGTGACGATAGCAATGCATGGGAAAACACCACATTACCCAATACGGAATCTCCCCTCAATGCAATATTCCCTTATTGGGATGATTTGAATCCAATAAATGAATCAAATAGTACAAATATGGATGGATATGTGCGGTATCATGTAAACTCAGAGCGAGCCGTGATTTGGTTTGATAATGTGCGTAGATGGACTGGGGGAAGTGACATGGATGGATATTTCGATTTTCAGGCTGTCCTTTATCCAAATGGAGATATAAAATTTAATTATCGAAGTATGAGTGGAGATTTAAACTCATCAACCATAGGGATTCAAAACAGTGATGGAAGTTCTGGTCTCAGTGTAATTGTGAATCAGGATTACATGACGAATAATTCTAGTATTGAAATTAAAGGAAAACCATCATGGTTGTCCGTATCCCCACTAAATATGGAAATTCAACCATCTGTTTCGGAAAATATTACTTTAACTTTTGATACATCAAATATTTTAGATGGTTATTATGTATATGACTTGAAATTATATACCAATGATTTTCATCAATCATCAGTAATTATTCCCGTGAATTTAACTATTCACGACTCACCGTGTAGCGGTCAAGAGATTGGAGATTTAAATAATGATGGTATGTGGAATGTTATAGACATTGTCCATATAGTAAACATTATACTAGATGGATCCACTAATGACTGTGATTATATAATTGGTGACCTCAATGAAGATGGGGAAGTCAATGTAATGGATATTATCCTCGTCGTAAATATTATTTTAGACGAATAAATTACCCTTGAATATAATTCCCACTTTTTAAACTCATCAATAAAATAGAGAGTGCATTCAATGTCGATGCATATTCCATGCGTAACATTTTACGCTTTTGTTTCATGGCCACTTTTTGGAATTTGTCTCTAAATCCAACTTCCTTTAAGGCCTTGAATTCTTTTTCAAACTCATGCCATGCATCATAAATCTTTCGTGATTGTTTCTGTGCTTCTTTTACTTTTGCTTGATATAGAGTTTGTACCTTTTCGGGAACTTGAGGGTATTGTAGTTGGAAGCTATCTTTTAATCCATTAAACCGTGCCCGTAGGATTTTATATTCTTCCACCTTGCGAATATCAGTAGTTAAATTAAAGAATGATAAAAATTTAATGGCCCATTTCCCTGGATCAAAATCATACCAGCGAATACCATTTCGATAATCCCATTGAAATTTATGGTGGAAATTATGAAAGCCTTCACCAAATGTAAAAAAGGCCACCCACCAAGAATCACGAGCCGTACTTTCGGGTTCAAATGGGCGTTTTCCTGCAAAATGACAAAGTGAGTTTATAAAAAATGTAAAATGGTGTACAAAGGTTACTCGTAGAAATCCACCCCACAACAAACCGCCTAAAGGCCGACCATATAAATAGCCTAAATACATGGGAAGAATAAATGATAATCCAATTCCAATGAGCCAATAGTATTTATATTGGAACATGACAATTGGATTTTTTTCCAAATCGTGAACCCCTTTTATTTCAGTGGGTTTATCCTCAATAATCCATCCAATATGAGCATGGAAAAATCCCTTAGTGATGCTATAAGGGTCTTCCTCAGTGTCTAATTTATTATGATGAATTCTATGATCAGAACTCCACTTGAGGATTGTATTTTGGAGAGCTGCTGAACCACAAAGCATGGCAATAAATTGAACTACAGGATGTGCTTTGAAACTTCGATGAGCAAATAAACGATGGTAACCAAACGTAATGCCCATTCCAGCTAACCACCATCCAGAAATTAAAATTATAGGCTCTTGCCATACAATTCCATTGAAATAAATATATGCCCCTGTTCCTAGAATTCCTACAATCGGAATCATAGTCAGTACAAACACCATTGCCCAGTTATATTTTTTGTTTGTCATTTTTTCTCCAAAATACAGCCCTAAATTTACATATAATTATTTACAGAAGCCTAAATCCTTCTTAATTTTAGTATGTAACAATATTTTACCAAATGGCTAAAGAAATAGAGCGAAAATTTTTAGTAACTTCAGATGAATTCAAATCATTGGCAACACCATTGCATTGCAAGCAGGGTTATTTTCAACATGATTCGGAACCTTTGGTTCGAGTTAGAATTATGGGAGATAAAGCCTTTTTAACCATTAAAGGAGAAAATACTGGAATTACACGATTAGAATTTGAATATGAAATCCCAGTTGAAGATGCTGAATATTTACTTCAGCAATTTTGTACATCGCTTATTGAAAAAAAACGGTATCATATTCAATATCACGGTTTTTTATGGGAAGTAGATGAATTCTTAGGAGATAACTCAGGGCTCATCGTTGCGGAAATAGAGTTAGAATATGAGCATCAATCTTTTGATATACCCAATTGGGTCGGAAGCGATGTTTCTACCGATGAAAAATATTATAATTATAAACTGCTAACACATCCATTCAAAGATTGGGGAGATGAAAATGAAATATAAAATATCCATTATCGGCTGTGGAAATATTGGTTCTGCCATGGCACAGGGGTTTGTAAAATCCGAATCTGTTAATCCCAAAAATATTATATTAACTACTCGCAAGCTCCATAACCTTCACCATTTTCAATCCAGTGGATTTGTAATTACATCTGACAATTGTGAAGCAGTAAAGCGATCTGAATTTGTAATCATTGCCGTAGCCCCAACACAAATTGTGTCCGTATTAAAGGAAATTAATGGTAGCTTACAGGATAATCAAATTTTAATTTCTGTAGTCTCAGGGGTAGATATTGCACAAATGAGAGAACACATATCATCACAAATTCCAATTATTCGTGCCATGCCCAATACTGCTGCATCACTTTGTGAATCTATGACATGCATAACAGGTGGAAAAGAAGAAGAACTTTACGCTTGTGAAAAATTGTTTAATCTTATTGGTACAACAATCCGAATTGATGAAGATAAAATGGCATCTGCTACGGCATTGGGTGCTTGTGGTATTGCATTCTTTTTACGTGCAATTCGAGCAGCATCTCAAGGGGGAATAGAAATTGGATTCCACTCAGATGAAGCATTCACTATTGCATCACAAACTGCTCGGGGAGCTGCCACCTTGCTCTTACAAAATAATAATCATCCAGAATCAGAAATTGATAAGGTAACTACGCCACAAGGTGCAACCATCTCAGGGCTTAATGAAATGGAACATCAAGGGTTTAGTTCTGCAATGATACGCGGAATCACTACATCAACAAATAAAATTAGTCGTTTATTTCAAAAAGATTAAGCTAAAATTTTCTGTAAAGCAGATACCAAACGCTGAACATTTTGGGGATGTGCTGAATGTCCCATCAACCCAATTCGCCATACTTTTCCAGTAAAGATACCAAGCCCACCACCAATCTCAATTTTATGTTCATTAAGTAAAGTTGAACGAACATGAGCATCCTCTACACCAACAGGTACTTCTACAGCATTTAACATGGGTAACCGATAGGGTTTTTCAACAACAAATTTCAGACCAAGTTCTTCTAAATTATCCACAAGCAATTGATGCATTTCAGCATGACGATTATATACATTTTCCATGCCCTCATCTAATACATCATATAATGCTTGGTATAATCCATAGAGCATATTAATTGGTGCAGTATGATGATATACACGTGTATTTCCTGACCAGTAATTTGCAATCATGCTCAAATCTAAATACCAATTGGGGACTTTATTTTTTCGTTGCTGTAATTTATTAACAGCAAGATTAGAAAAGGAGATTGGCGATAATCCTGGAGGACAAGATAAACACTTTTGCGTACCTGTATATAAAGCATCAATATTCCATTCATCCATTTTTACCGGGATCCCACCAACAGATGTAACCGCATCAATTAAATACAATACTCCATTTTCTTTTACTAAATCTCCCACCTCTTTTACCGGATTTAATACTCCTGTAGATGTTTCTGCGTGAACCATTGCAACCATATCATATTTTTGTTGAGATAATTTGGTCTTCACCTTATCTAGAATTACAGGTGTTCCCCATGGAAATTCAATGATATCTACATCTGCGCCTAGCCGCTGAGCCACATCTTGCATTCTCAATCCAAATACACCATTGATGAGAATAAGTACTTTATCTCCCTCCTCAACCAAATTTACAAAACAGGTTTCCATGCCTGCAGAACCTGTACCTGACATTGGTACTGTTAATTCATTTTTAGTATTTAACACCGTTTGGAGTTGAACTTTAATTTCATCCATAATCTGGATAAATTGGGGATCTAAATGGCCTAAGGTTGGTTGTTTTAATGCGGTATAAATGTTGGGTGAAACTGTGGAGGGGCCTGGCCCCATCAACAACATATCATTAATTTGAGATAATAAATTTGACATTATTTTTCCTCTTTACTTAAAATTTCATCTTTAATTTCATTCATCCAAGATATTTTGGATTTTTCAGGAGATTTTCCACATAATTCTAAACGGGGACAACTGGTACTTCGCGGACAAATGATATTCACTGGATTATTTGCCCCTTTAGTTACCCATGAAACATTTAATACTCTTCCCACTTTTTCTAATTCATTTTTAATATGATCTGGCATCAGTGCAGCACCATCAGTATTGATACAAATATCTGACACTTCACCCATGTAAGATTCTATATCAATTCCTTGTGATTCTAAAGCTGGAATTAAATCGATTCCCACCATAACTACATGTGAATTTTCAGAAGCATCCTTAGTTTTTAAAGCTGTAGATGCATATAACCGAGAGAGATTCCCGTCTTTCATCAATGAGATTTGTGTAATGGGCTTTTGTAATCTTAGATTACTAATAAGTTTAAAAATATCCCATTGATTACATGGGTCTGTTACTAACCTCATATTCCCCCAAGGAATAGAAATTCCATTTCCTCGATATACAGCGCGCAAATATCCAGGAGGATATGCATCAAAATAATGCCAATGTTTATATGTTGAAACTGCAGTCATCCGCCGCATAATTACAGCAGGGGTTAAGCCTAATTTTTCGTACGAATAAATATTATAGGATTCTCTATTTAAAAAATGGCGGAATGGCAACTTGGGGCACAGTAATGCCCCTGCAAAGAAACTAGATTCAAAATCTCTCCATGCGTATAAAATATCTTCCTGTTGTACATTCCCAGACTTATGTTTAAATGGACGAGGTGACCCACCCAATTCACCTCCGGTTGCATGACTTGATAATATACCATCGCCATTGTGTAAAACTTTATGACCAATCATTGAGGCTAAATCATATTTTAGTCGGGCGGGTTCTGCTTTTAACGATTCATTGAGATAAATAGTATTGGGAGAGTCATAAAAAGACCTGAACATAGTCTTGATATCACGCCCTGCATCATCTCGTGTAGTAAATGTATCTTTGTTAAACCATTTAATTTTTAACCCTTGACGAATACTTAGTTTTAGCAAATCGTCTACAGAAAGGGGAAGTTTCTTTTTTCCCACTTCTTCAGCTGCACGTTCTAAGTCTGGAAACTGGTTCTGATGTTTCTCTTGATATGCACGGATTAAGATATGTGCGAATTGACGACCAGATGTACCACTTTGCGTCAGCATGGCTGGGATTGCTAATTCCAATATCTCTTTAGAAAAAAGAAAATTAGGCTCTAACGACATCAGCTCTAATCCTGGAAGCCTGCTACTCACTTTTTGTACAGGCTCAGACTGAATGGACTCATCTAGAAACCACTCCATATCTTTTTGAAATACATCTGCCAATAGCTTTAACAGCTTTTCTGATGGGATTCTCCTTCCAGTTTCAATTAAACTTAAATAAGAAACCGAAGGAGCTAATTCTGTATCAATTTGAATACATCGTACCGATAAATCCTCTAAGGTTAAGCCATGAATCTTCCGTAATGACTTTATTTTAGTGCCTAAAAAATGTGCTTTCCGAGATAAACTAGTTGCCATATTTTGATTTTGTAAAATTTACATTGTAAAATTTTTGTTGTAAAATTTACTACTTTTTATAAAATTATTCATAATAATATTTGCTGGGCGGAAACCATAATTTTAAAAAGGAAACGTGTGAACGCAACTGAAATATTAGACCAAACTATAGAAGTAACAGGTAAAATTACACCCGAGTTCTCTAGCATTTTAACTCCTGAAGCATTGGCATTTGTTGAAAAACTTCAGCAAACTTTTGGGCAAAAGCGCGAGGAATTGCTTCATAATAGAGAATTAAAACAACAGCAAATTGATAATGGCGTCTTCCCCAATTTTTTACCTGAAACTGATCATGTACGAAATGGTGATTGGACTGTTGCTCCTGTTCCTGCTGATTTACAAGATCGTCGTGTTGAAATTACCGGGCCCGTTGACCGCAAAATGATAATTAATGCATTAAATAGCGGTGTTAAAGTATTCATGGCAGACTTTGAAGATTCAAATTCTCCAACGTGGGAAAATTCAATCAATGGCCAAATAAATTTACGTGATGCTGCCAATAAATCCATTACATTCACTAATCCTAATAATGGCAAGCATTACCAACTGAACGAAGACATTGCAACGCTAATGGTTAGGCCTCGAGGGTGGCATTTAGTTGAAAAAAACGTATTGCTAGACGGCAAGCCAGTCTCAGCATCCATTTTTGATTTTGGTCTTTTCTTCTTCCATAATGTACAAACGTTATTGCAAAATGGAACAGGTCCATATTTTTATCTACCTAAAATGGAAAGTCATCTTGAAGCTCGGCTTTGGAATGATATTTTTGTATTAGCTCAGGATGAATTAGGAATTCCTCAAGGCACCATAAAAGCAACGGTTCTCATTGAAACCATTTTGGCTGCATTTGAAATGGATGAAATTCTCTATGAGCTAAAAGAACATTCTGCAGGACTAAATTGTGGTCGCTGGGATTATATTTTCTCTTTCATCAAAAAATTTAGAAATCACCCCGAGTTTGTGCTTCCAAATCGTGGTGAAATTACTATGTCACGACATTTCTTACGGTCTTATGTTCGACTTCTCATTAAAACATGCCATAAACGAAATGCACATGCTATGGGTGGTATGGCAGCACAGATTCCAATAAAGAATGATGAAAAAGCCAATAATATTGCCCTCAACAAAGTTAAAGAAGATAAAGAATTAGAGGCCCAAGCCGGCCATGATGGTACTTGGATTGCACACCCTGCCCTTGCACCAATTGCTCTTACTGCATTCAATGCTGTGATGAAAGATGATAATCAGCTTCATGTAAAGCGAGAAGATGTTCATGTAGCTGCAGATGACCTATTGAAGGTGCCTGCGGGGAATATTACTGAGGCAGGTGTACGTGAAAACATCAGAGTGGGGGTTCAATATGTAGAAGCATGGCTACGAGGTAATGGATGTGTACCATTATACAATTTAATGGAAGACGCCGCTACAGCCGAAATTGGCCGTGCACAATTATGGCAATGGATAAAGCATCATTCTACCTTAGATGATGGTAGACCAATTACCGTTGAACTTTATACCGAATTATTAACAGATGAAATGGATATTTTAAAATCTGCAATGGGTGATGAAAAATTTAACACAAGGAAATTCCAATTGGCTATTGAGCTATTTACACAAATGGTAAAAAGTCATGACTTTGATGAATTTTTAACCCTACCAGCATATAAACACATTTAACAAAGGAGCATAAATGACACGCGAAGAACAAGTAAAACAATTAGAACAAGATTGGAGTGTTAATCCCCGATGGAAAGGTATAACACGTCCATATTCTGCTGAAGAAGTGGTAAATCTTAGAGGCAGCGTAAATGTAGAACATACATTAGCGAAAAATGGATCAGAAAAATTCTGGAAGTTAATTAATGGTGATGAACCCGTTACTGCATTGGGTGCAGTTACCGGCAACCAAGCAATTCAAGAAGTTCAAGCAGGACTAAAAGCCGTATATTGCTCAGGCTGGCAAGTTGCGGGAGATGCAAATACTGCTGGTGCAATGTATCCAGATCAAAGTTTATATCCTGTTGATTCTGTTCCGACATTAGTAGAAAAAATAAATAATGCACTATTAAGAACCGATGAAATCCATTGGCAACAAAATGATACATCCATCGATTGGGTGGCACCGATTATTGCCGATGCTGAAGCTGGATTTGGTGGAAACTTAAATGCATTTGAATTGATGAAGCATATGATTAAAGCTGGTGCATCTGCAGTTCACTGGGAAGATCAATTGTCTTCGGCAAAAAAATGTGGCCACATGGGCGGTAAAGTATTAGTACCCACCAGTGAAGCTGTAAACAAATTAGTTGCAGCACGGTTGGCATCAGACGTGGCAGGGGTACCAATGGTTATTATTGCCAGAACTGATGCAAATGCAGCCACATTATTAACATCTGACAGTGATGAAAATGACAAATTTTTCGTAACTGGCGAAAAATCAAGTGAAGGCTTTTTCTATGTGAAAAATGGAATTGAGCAAGCTATTAGCCGTGGACTAGCATATGCCCCGTATGCTGACCTCCTATGGTGTGAAACTGCTAAACCAAACCTTGACGAAGCTCGTCAGTTTGCCGAAGCAATTCATGCAAAATACCCCGGCAAATTATTATGCTATAATTGCTCTCCATCTTTCAACTGGAAAGAAAATCTTGACGAAGAAACAATGAAAAACTTCCGAGAAGAATTGTTTGCCATGGGTTATAAGTATCAGTTTATTACATTGGCTGGTTGGCATAGCTTAAACATGGGAATGTTCGAACTCAGTAAGGCTTATAAAGAAGATGGAATGTTTGCTTACTCTCAATTACAGGAAAAAGAGTTTGCAAATGAAGTTCACGGATTCCGTGCAGCAAAACATCAAGCATTTGTTGGTACAGGTTATTTTGATGCCGTTCAAAATACTGTAACGCAAGGCCAAGCGTCAACAACTGCGATGAAAGGAAGTACTGAAGAAGAACAGTTCATTTCTGAAGTTGCTTAACTTATTCATGTTTCTCCTTTGTGTGTGGAAAACCCCGCTGTATAGCGGGGTTTTCTTTTATAATTTAAGTTCTGAATTATTGTAGATTTTGCTCATGTCAAAGAATCCAAAAACAGTACAAATATTCACCGATGGGGCATGTAAGGGTAACCCTGGTCCTGGTGGTTGGGGTGCAATTTTACAATATGGAGACAATCTAAAAGAACTGAAAGGGTTTTCTCCTAATACTACCAATAATATTATGGAATTAACTGCAGTCATTGAAGCGATGAAAGCACTGACGCGTTCCTGTGAAATCATCGTTACTACAGATTCTAATTATGTAAAAAATGGAATAACAGAATGGATTCATTCTTGGAAACAAAAGGGATGGAAGACATCATCTAAAAAGCCTGTAAAAAACAAAGAATTATGGATTGAACTTGATGACTTAACTCAGCATCATTCTATTAAGTGGGAGTGGGTAAAAGGGCATTCTGGTCATCTTGAAAATGAACGTGCCGACGAACTTGCCAATATTGCCATCGAAGAAAATTCTGTGGCATAAATCACAGTTTTATTGAGAATATTATAGTAAACTTTAGCTGTCAGACGAGGGTCTGGCATGTGGCTAAGAAGCCAAGGTTAGGAAGTCAGGGGATAAGATAGTGGTCGCTTATCCCTTGATTTTTTATAGAATCAATTTATTTCATATCCCGATTCTATAATTGCTTGAGTAATTTTATCTTTATCTAAGCTATTTCCTTCAATCACTACTTTGCCTGAAGAAAGGTTAATGTGAACATCGTTCACATTTGGCGATGATTCAATGACGGCTGCTTTTACTGTATTCACACAATGATTACATGTCATACCCACAACATTTAATTCTACATCAGAATTCAGGGCTGGCTCCCCCTGAAACATCCATGGAAAGTATAATTTTAACAGTGCAAAAAATAGAACCGCAATGAGAATATAGCTACTCCATTCTTGGATCCACATGGGCATCATCCAATGATCATGATGATGATGATGGATGTATGCATTAATGTCTGAAGAAAAACTGTTTAGCATTACCCCTGCAATAAGAGAACAAATGGCTACTGTAGCCAAATATATTGATGCTGTTTTCTTCCCTAACACTTTCCAAATTGTAGAAATTGTAGCAGCATTGGTGGCAGGGCCTGTCATTAAAAAAACAAAGGCTGCACCAGGAGAAACCCCTTTTGCAATGAGGGCAAGTGCTATAGGCACAGATGCCGTAGCACATACGTAAATTGGAATACCTGCAAACATGGTAATGATAAGGCTAAGGAAACTATCTCCAAAATAGGCGGCAAAAAAATCGTTTGGAACCACCATTGAAATAATTGATGCAATCACGATTCCTAATATTAATGGCTTACCAATGTCTTGTGGTAATGACACAAAGCCATATTCTATAATCTGGCTAAATTTACTTTTATTTTTATCTAATTCTACTGACGGTAATTGAGAAGTATTATGCTCCTCCTTCACTGTAGTTTCAACCCAAAACCCACCAATAACACCTGTAATTAGGGCAACAATGGGTCTAAAAATTGTAAAAATTGGGCCAAGTAAACTATACGTAACTAGTATGCTATCCACACCTGTTTGGGGCGTAGATATTAAAAATGATGTGGTAGCTCCTCTACTTGCACCATGTTTATACAGTGATGTAGCTACTGGAATTACTCCGCAAGAGCAGAGTGGAAGAGGGATACCAAATATGGATGCTTTTATAATTGGGGATATACCACCTCCCCCTAAATTATCTTCTACCACTTTAGGTGAAATTACAACAGATAGAAGCCCTGCAATAATAAATCCCAAAATCAAATAAGGCGACATGTCTAGCATGAGCACCCATAACTCATTGAAAAAGTCTATTAAAAAATTAGTCACTGATGATAATATTTACAATTAAGAGAATGTCCTGAACATTTATCACACCATCTAAATTTAAATCTGCTGCCATTAATGAAATACCGCTTAGTTCATTATGATTTGTTATATGGTTAATTTGAAATATAATGTCAATTATATCAATGACACCGTCAGTATTCACATCTCCCAATACTACCCCATCTAAGAAATCTATATGGCCTGTTCTGTGAGGATTTCCTCTAAACATTTTCCATTGTCCCAATAAATGGTTTTGAGCTTTAAAATCAATGCAAGACACACCGTCAGAATATCCATAAATAAACTCAAAATCTAAATCATGATCAATATCAAATAAAAGGGGTGATGATGACGATGTGGCACCATTGGGTAAATTAAATTCATGTAAAATTTCACCAGAATTTGTCAATACCAAACCTTTATTAAAGGATGAAATATATACCTCATACTCATCATCTAAATCCATATCTGCAAATACGGGGGAAACCGTTAAATCATTTGCAAAAGTAACGGGCCAACCTTCTCTTAGATTTCCGAATGCATCGAGAGAAATAAGCTCACCTGCATTATTTCCAAAATAAATATGAACGCCACCATTACCTAACTCAACTGATGGTGAAGAACGAATACTTCCATTTGATTCATAGATAAAGTCTGCTTCACCATTGGGATTTACCGAATAAAACACACCACTATCATCACCAAATAAAATTTCAATATCTCCATCAAAGTCTACATCCACAGCAATTGGGGCAGAACGAATGTCATCCTGAGCCCCAAATGGAAAATTATCTAGCTCTGTACCATCCAATTTATACACATGTAAATAACCAGATTTTGTAGTACACACTAAATTAATTTGACCATCATTGTTTATATCCGCAATGGATACACCCGTATAAATCTTCTCATCCACTGAAATTGGAAAATTAGAATTTATGGGGGAACCATCATGGTTTATGGCAAATAATTTTCCTGAATTTGACATTCCCCCAAATACAATTTCTAATTCATCATCATCATCTAAATTTGCTATTGTTGGCGTAGATACTAAAAACTGATCTGCATCGAAATCTAATTCAATACGTCCATCTTTAGAAATGATGAATAAATGTTTACTTTTTGAGGCAATGATAATTTCTAATTCACCATCACCATCCACATCGGCAATTGCAGGTGCACCCCACACTTCATCACCTACATCTACTTGCCAGCCTTGATAAAAAGTTCCATCGTAATTAATGGCATAAGCAATACCCAAATCATCTATCACAATAATTTCCTTATTGCCATCATCATTTAAATCTATCCATGCGGGTGAGTTTTTCACCTCACTTCCAACACTTGCAGGAAATCCTTGTTGGTCTAAACGAATATTAATGGGTAAGGTAAGATTCTGATCAAATTCATCTCCTGATGCCATAGCCCCAGTAAAGTATACACTTAATTCAGCCAATTCAAGAGGTGTATCTGGTGAAATTTCAATTTGAATATTTACATTATTTTCTGTGCTTCCATAACCGCTTACATCATCTAAATCTGAATATCCATCAATGACAGTAATATTTAGATTTTCACTTGAAACATTCATTTCTAAACCATAGATATCACTATCAGAAGGATTATAAAATTCTATTGTTAAATTATGAGTTTCACCAGGATTTGGAACTGAATCGTAATCTCCATTGGTTTCAGAAAATTGAATATTATTAATTGATAGATTGGGGAGATTCCTAAATGTTGCCCATACAGTTTCATCAGATTCTACAATATCCACTACACTTATTCCTGACGGCGCTTCATTATAATATGTGGAGTTTGGTGTAGTGTCAAATCTAAAATAGGTTTTATTTAGAATCCCCGGCCAAATGTCTGCCGCATCTCCATCATTAGAACCATGATTGAGATCAAAATATCCATCTGCTTGTTCCACATCCACACGTCGATGCCAGTCATCTGAGTTCCCACCGATGGCATCATCAATGTGCCAAATTAATAAACCTGTATTTTTTATAGTTTGGTCAAAACCAATTGCTTGACGGTTTTCAAACAGAAAATATTCTTGTCCTTCTCCCGTTCCAAACATTTTATATACTACAGGATTTTCCTCAACATTCGGTAATTCTGCAGTTAAGGAGCCCTCATCAACGATGACGGGATCAATCCAGCCAAGCCTAACTTTTGACCATGCACAAAAATGGGCGGGATACCATGGAGACGAACCGTTCCCTCCCCAAGATCCACCTGACATTAGCCCCCATGTTCCAATGCCTGATGAGGAATAATCTGTATCATATAAATCAGGTAAACCTAAAGCATGACCAAACTCATGAGAAATTACACCAATATGTACCATTCCAGGGTTTGGCCCATTTCCTATTGCTTGCTTTTCTGGGTTAATGGTATAATTATCAATAACCACACCATCGTAATATCGTGCTTCATTGCCTAAATTCCATTTGTGTGACCAAATATAACTGGTGTTACCTTCTTCCGCACCTTGGCCTGCATGAAGCACATTTAACGCATCCACATAGCCGTCATTATCATTATCAAAAACAGACCAATCTACACCCTGTGCCTCAGCCTCATCAATAGCAATGCCAATCATTTGCTTTACCATCCCATAACCATTGGGGGCGGCATCACCATACACTTGATACTCATTATCTGCGGTAAACCATCCAATAATGGTGGTATTCGGAATAAATTGCCCATAAGAATTTTCTATATACAAATCCCTGAAGCTTCCTGTTTCCCCTTGATAACCTGCATAACCCTCTTGATTCATTAAATCATCAAAGTCAGATGGTGGATATGAATAAGGCATATTGGGAAAATCTACAAGTACCAATGGAATCTCAAACTCTTCGCGAGTTAATTGAGATAAATCAATGGGATTTTCTCGTTCGTGGTTGGGTGCCTCAAATCGTGGTTTCAGTCGAATATGTTTTGAAATGTTTGAAGGGTTTTGGAATTGTGCATTAATATCTGATAAAATGTAATTATTATCATTATCAATTGATTCTACATATTTCCATACACCATCCCCATTTTTTGCGATGGTATATCCGTCTTGAGTTTCAACCCAGTGATGCCATTCATCACCCTTTAGTTTTGCTACAATTTCTTCACCAGAAGGCTGAAAATAAGTAATTAAATCTTGGGTTGCAGGAACTGCAAACAAATATGAAATAAAGAAAAAAGAAATGGATAATTGAATTCTTTTCATGAAAAATTATTTGAATTAAGTGTGATAAATATAGAAAGGATTATTCATCTAAAATTAGATTCACAATATGAACAATATCTAATACATTCACAATACCATCAACATTCATATCACCTGCTTCTAATTGATATGCAGTTGGTGTTGAACCTAAAATTATATTTACAATCTGAACAATATCTAAAATATTTACAGTCTCATCTTGATTAAGATCACCTAAAAGAACAGACTGTTCAACAACATTAATTATAAATGGTAGTGTTTGACTATTTTGTACATGTCCACTTTGGTTGGAGGTAATATGCAAATAGATTTGTAACTCACCTATTGAAGCATCATTAGAAAAATTTATCATGAAGGGGGATTCTTCATTCATTGCAGCATCACCTGGTGGCACATTGCCAAAATCTACTGAACTTGATAAGATATGTACACCTTGAACATCTTCATCCACAGATAATGAGCCTGAGATATTATATGCCATTCCCCATTCAGGGTCATTGAATAAAATAGTACGGATTTCCACGGATTCACCTGGATTAATTTCACCATTAGAATCACCATTAATTGACATGTCTATATCCACAAATTCCAGTTTAGGAAAAAGCTCGGTAGAAATTGCTGCCAATGCATCCACTCGGCCTCTACCCAATTTTCCTTGTAAGTAATTTTCAGTATTTACATCATAAATAACAGGATCAGCTGTTCCTAATACCATCGTAATCAGCTGTTCTTGATTCCAGCTGGGATTAAATGACTTCATGAGACCAATTACACTACCTACAATTGGTGTTGCCATGGATGATCCATCCCAAGTGGCATAGCCAGTACCAATTTTTGTACTTCTAATATTTTCACCTGGAGATGCTAAATCAATGGTAGGATGGTATGTGCCCCAATGGTTCCACGAATCATTGGTTCCAGAAGGACAAACTGCAATTACGTTTTCATAGCTCGATGGATAATGTGCTTCTTCTATTTCTCCCCAACCATCATCGTCTCCATTACCGCCAGCCGCCAAAACAATAGCATTATAATCTTCATGGACAATGTTAATGGTAGCTTGTTCATATTGGCTATATCCATTCCCCCCCCAACTATTATTTATTACCGTTGTTTGACCTGCATAGAATCCAGCCTTCGCTGCATATAAAATGCCATCATAACCGTGAGTAATGTATGGATAGCCTTGTTCTCCAGTAGATACTTTAACACACATAATGCTACAATTAAATGCAACAGATGCTACACCAGTACCATTATTTGTGGTGGCAGATAATAACCCGGCAACGTGAGTTCCATGTGCCCATGTCCCCCCGCTTGATACGCCCGAAGGAGGTGTAGGTGTATTATCTTCGCCACCACTATATCCTGAACAGTCCCATCCTACAAAATCATCAATATATCCATTTCCATCATCATCGATATAGTTTTGGTCACCTGGATCAAACACCCATGTATTCCCTTGTTGTATGATAGTTACACCATCACCATCCGCATCCTCGCCAAGGTTATTCCAGATATTATTGCGTAAATCGGGATGATCCCAATCTACACCTGTATCTACAGATGCCAATATTACAGAGGGGTCTCCTGGAATATCACCACCACTTACATCCCATAAATCCCACGCATCATTTGCATTGATGTGTGGTAAAAACCACTGCTGACCATATTGACTGTCATTGGGTGTAAATGTGGGTTTCCTGATAAACTCATTCTCAACAGAATGAATATCATTTAGATTCCGAAGTTCATCTTTTAATTGCTCAACTACTTGTATAGATTGTGTTTTTAGTTTAATTCGATAAACCTTACTGAGAATTATATCACCATCACGTTCATTGTCAGATGCACCCTTCAACCATGGTTCTATGCTATCAACGCTAAATTGTGTTAGTATTTGATTAATATACTCATGGTTGGTAGAAATCCCTTGGGAATCTTTAACAATAGTCAACTTTTCAACTTGAGGTTGTAGACAAAATAGCAATCTATCTTCATAGATATTTTTATCAGCAACAACCATAGTTGTTAGAATTAACGTGAAGGTCAGGAATTTTCTCATACAGAATTTATGAACCTAAAATAATATTCACTACTGATACAATATCCAATATGTTTACAGTTCCATCACTATTCAAATCTGCGGCTGCAAATTGTGCGGGTGTGGGATCCATGGATCCAAGTACAATATTTACCATTTGAACAATATCAAGGATGTTTACAATTCCATCACCTGTAACATCACCAGGAATTCCGCCAGAGAACGATAAGCATTCACCATAATTGATGCTTAAGCCATCACCATTTGCATCTGAAACAATACCATCAGACAAACATAGTTCTGTATCTCCAGAACCACTATATGAAAGGTTAAGTAATGTTGCTACGCCTGCAGGAATTGTAGCACTAGTCATTGAAAATCCAAGTACTGTACCTGCTTCGCTGGTAGATAGTAAAAATCCTTCATCTGTTGCAGTTCCACCAGTTGCTTCAATTAGGGAAAGAATATCAGGTGAATCTGATACAACGAATTGAAAACCGCCTACAGGTACAGAGTTCTGCAACAAAATTTCAACACTGTTACCTGACATAGTACCAAATGTTAATATTGCATCACCTACTGTAGAATATTCACAAGAGCCATCATCCTGTGTAGCGCTGGGATTATAATTATCTGCATTTGGATCCGTACATCCAGTAACTACAGAGTCATAAGTACCACTTAAATAGGATACACCAGAATTTGTAGGATCTAAATATTGGTCAATATTGCTCCATGCGTAATTAAGTTTTCCATATAATGCATGGTCACTTGAACTTCCACATGGTACATCTGGACCACCAGATAATGGGCCAATAATTCTTCCACTACTATCAAACAATGGAGAACCTGAAGAACCGGGTTCAGTACCACCTTCATCCCAATATACTTTCCAGTGAGTACCCCATGTTGCCCAACCATTGGTATAGGCTGTGCCCGACGTAAAGCTAATTTGCTTTGGCTCACCTTGAGGGTGATGTACCCCTACAGAAGTAGATTGTGAAGAACTGGTGTTCACATTCCACCCTGCATAATACACATTCCATGAATCATAAATGGTGCCCGAAATTTCTAATAATGTTAGGTCATTCCCAGAAGTAATATCATTTCCATTAAATCCGTTTGAGGTCCATTTAAGCGTAGAACCATAGGCATAACTACCCATACTTGCCCATGAGCCATTACACGAAGATGTTGCATAGTTAAAATAAAAACGATATTGTGATGGATATGAACCTTCAACACAATGATCTGCAGTGAGATAATATGGGGTTAAGTCTTGTGATGTATTATTAATCATGGCACCTGAGCAGATTGACCATCCCATATCTAGGTGAGATGTTGCATCAATTTGAGGTTGATAGGGGTCTGCTTCTGGGCACACCACATTTGCACCACATTCATCTCGAGAATTATTTTCCATTAACTCATAAAAATCTCTATAATCGTGGATCACATGAATAACTTCAATATTCCCTTCATGAGCAATATTTGAAGGTTTATAATATTCAATTATACAATTATCACCTTCAATCAATGGTGTAGAGAAAAATAAATCATTATTTTCATGAGTATATGCACCAAAAAACTCACCATTTCTTTCAGTATATGCATGAATCATAGCCCCTTGAGGAATATCCAAATTCCCAAAAAATACACGAAGATTATATGCATCTCTAGATTCAATAGCCAATCGCCAAACTGAATCTCCACTCTCTAATACATCCCATTGTCCGGAATTTTCTGGTGTTAATGATACCTCATGTTTAAAACCATAACGGTAAGCTTTCACCCCTGGTTGAGCATCTTCCCATAATAGTTGATCAACATCCACTGCAGGCATTACTGCAATCGGTATTGATGAACGAAGTAAATCCTCTCCAAAACTCTTGGGTTGGATGCTTAAACTTTGCTGTGCAAACGATATTGATGCCATAAACACCACTGATAATAAAATTCTTTTCAACATTTCTTCCTCTTTTCGTTTTTGGCCAATTGGCCGTAAAAATTCACGTGAATTTAATATTTCTCTTCGATTAATTACTAAAATTAGATGTTTACAGATTGTAACAGAAAATGGACTATTCTTGGGGTTATTTGACGAAAATCAACTTTTTGCTGACAATTTGTTGCTCAACTCTTAAATGGGCAAAATACATGCCTGATGCAAATCCACTGGCATTCCATACACAATGATGCGTACCCATTGATTTTTGTCCAGAGAAAATTGTTTCAATTTTTCGTCCCATCACATCTGTAATATAAATTTCAACATTAGAGGACGCATTAAGCGAATACTCTAGTTTTGTTTGTGGATTAAATGGGTTTGGATAGGCATTATCTAGGGAAAATTCTTTATCTACAATATTAACTTCTGCAATAGATCGATGCGATTCCCAATCAGATAAAATATTTGAGTTAATCATCAGTTCACCTTCATACTCAAACAGAACTTCACTATTTAAAGGTAATCCATCTTCACTGAATAGTAATATTTTATTCTCGTTGTAATGGATATTCCAGTTATGGGGAATATGGGTTAGTTTAAATTCTCCCGTAACATCTAGCTCAATCCCTGCTACATGACCACCACAAGAAAGATTTACTTGTCCATTTTCAATATTTATTTGTGGATTTGTAATGGGATAGCAGTTTTTCCTATTAAATTGAGATGATGAGCTTTCCATAAGGATAATCACCATTTGAACAATATCAAGTACATTGATAATGCCATCTTGATTAAAATCTGCTAAATACAGTTGAGTCTCATCAAAATGAGAATTCCCTAAAATGTATGATACTGTCGATACAATATCCAATACATCTACAGAACCATCTTGGTTTACGTCACCCATTTGGGCAGATATCATAACTGTGTTCAGCGTAATATCAAATTCACCATAAAGAATTGAACTTTCATCCGTTAGTGGAATAGTTCTATCCGTTGCATTAACACACCACGGATCTGTTTCACAGAGGGGGTCATCCTCAAAATATAATTGGGTAATTAAAAATGTACCATCTGGTGCCGTTATTTTATAGTGGATATGACGAGGCCTATTGGCATAATTTGCGGGTAATATGGTTTCATAGCCATATTGTCCATTCTCATCAGTAATTATTGTACCCCTGAGTTTATACTCGTCTTCAATTGTACCATTTTCACAAACATTAAAAACGCTATAACAACCGTCATCATCGGCTTGCCAAACCTCAACCGTTGCATTTTGGATGGGTTCACAATCGGTCCCCTTTACTTGCCCATTAATTACAAGTCGAGTACCGGGCTCATCTGGATGTGCAATGAGTGTTCGAATAGGAGAATTAGGTTCATAAAATGGCCCAGGAATGTCATCAGTCGTAATTTCACATACTTGTGCCAATAGCTTACCTGGAATTGTAGCTACGATGGTACCAACTGCACTGTAGTAGATGAATTTTCCTCTTGATATTTTTTTTGAATTACCCACTGTTAGTCTGGAAGTATGATGTTAATAATTTGCACTATGTCTAGAATGTTTAATATTCCGTTACCATCCATATCTGCAGCCGTTTGTTCAATAATATTGGGCGTATCATTTTGAAGTATAAAATTAACCAAGCTTACAATATCCAATATATTTATAATTCCATCTTGATTGATATCCCCTTGCGTAATATCAAGTTGATTTGTTGACGAAAAATATATTTGATAATCTGCACCTCTATCATCAGACCATACTGAATAAATAATGTCATTTTTGCACTTAATTATAGGAGTGGTTTGAATGGAATTTCCTCCATCGTCATTTATTATCTGCTCATCGCTTAACATCAATGAATTTGTTAATGAATTAGCATAAAAAATATCACCACCTTCCCATGAGTAATCCACCCACGCAATATGGCCAATTTCATTTTCTATGGCAACCGTGGGATAATTTTGTATCGATGATGAAGATGATGTACTGTTTACATCAATGGGTATGACAAATTCTAAATTTTCAGAGTTTCCATATGTAAAGTAAGTTGAAGTAGAACTCCCCGACATAAATCCTGAAACGATGGTATTATTTTCAATATCTATTGCGGGGCTAGATGATGGGCAATAGGTAATATAATGATTCATCTCTGCAATAAGTACTGCATCTGAAAAACTATCTGAATCGTGGGGTTTCTTTACAATATAATGGTCACGAATATTTGAAATATTATTACGATAGGCAATATACACATCACCATTGTCTGCAACCATTAAATCTGGAGAACAGCAATCACAGGGCTCTGCATCACTGGTTGTGACTCCTAGGGGGATACTCTCGTAGAGCATCATTCCTGCGAGTTGCATTTTTGCATATCTAATATCTACAAAATGTAGAGATGACCCATAGTTATAATAGACTAAATGCAACATGCCATTAGGGTCAATTTCTATATCACCATATAGCTGAAAATGAGGTTGATCGCTTATTCCTACTTCATTAATCCAATTCAGTCCATTGTCATTAGATTTATTTAGATAAATAGAGGTGTTATTATAACCATTACGTGAATCCGCCCAAACCACATAGACTTTTCCATCAAAACATCTTATACGTGGTCCAGCTCCGACAAATGCCACTACGTGGTTAGAAACTGAATTGATTTGTATTGGTTCTGAAAAGGTAATTCCATTGTCGAGAGAGCGACTATAATAAATATTTTTGTAATTTCCGGAATAATTTACCCAAACAATATGAATATTGCCATCGTCATCGATATCTATGTCTGGAAATTTTTGGTCTGTGGATGTAAATCCCACATGAACATTTGGGCCAAAGTCATATGCAAACATGGCTGTGAGCATTATCAAAATACTGAAATATTTTTTCATACTTGACCCATAAAAATAGTTTGGCCACAGGGTACTCTACCCTGTGGCCATTTTCAAACTATCCTTTACTGCAACCTGTTTTGTTGCAGTCTTTTTTCCAAAACTGCCACCACTTTTTTTGTGATTTTGAACAGCTTGGACCGTCTGCAGATTGTTTGTTTTTGCAACAACTAATTCCTTGCTCGGCTTTTGCTTTGCAACATGCAGGAAGTTGCTCATTGCCATCAGCATTTGCTATTTGTTCAGTTTTAGCACATTTTGTACCTGGTGCCTTGTTTTTACAGCATGGACTTTGTGCTACTAATACGGCAGACATCCCTACCATTGTTAATAATAAAACGACTTTCTTCATTTTATCTCCTTTTCTTCAACTGGATTATATCCAGCACTTTTAATAGTTTCTAAAATTTCTTGTGAAGACACTGTAGAATTTACACTCACTTGCTTACTTTCCACATTAATATTTACTTCTGCTTGAAAAGCAGCATTTTTCAATGCATTTTCAATTCTTTCAGCACATTTTCCACAAGATATATCTTTTACCGTGTAGGTGTACATTATCTATCCTTAGGCAATTTGCAACATGCAGGAAGGGTTTGATATACTGCATCATTTGCTAATATCTCATTGGCTTGATAGCCAGAGTTTGAAATTGCATTTTCTAGATTACTTACACCCGTTTTTTCAGCATCATACGCCACTGTAGCCACCAATGTTTCCATGTCCACTTGTGCTTTTTTCACACCATCTACTTTGCCCAGGGCATCTTCAATGGTCATGGCACACATGCCACATTGCGCTGTAGGTATATTAATCTCTGCTTTTTGGATATCTCCGTTGCAGTTCATAAAAAATAATGTACATATAGAAATCAATAAAGTTTTCATTTTCTGTTCCTTTCTAAAAATTTACCAATACAACCATGGTATTGAATAGTCTAAGATTTTTCTAAAACTAATTGAAGTTTGCCACACATCAGTTTCTTCCTGGTCAGAGCCTTCATTACCTGACATCATACCACTTATAAATTGTGGTCGCTGGATGTTCAAGGCCACTGCTCCAAAATCTGAATTCCACAGAAATCCTATACCTGGTGTAACAATAGTACTTTCAGAGTTAGGCGCTTCTATGCCATTCCAATATCCTTGTGAGGTATTGCGGATTTGTACGCTTGCCCCCATAGATGCCCCGATATACTTTACCTTTTTTGTAAAAGCAGTGAACGATACATCCATTAGGCGAGACGCTTTATAGCCATACTCACTCTCTGTAATAGGTTCTTCTACAGAGAATGTACCTCCTACAAATACGGGATTTGACATGCGTTTTACAAAGTATTGCAGTTCTACAATGCCTTTGTACACACCCTCACTCATGCTAAAGTGTCGATGAGGTCCAACTTCTTCATTTCCACTTAAGAAAAAAGGATCTGACGTTAGCGTATTATCTGATGGAATAATTAATCCACCACCAAAAAATAAACGTTTTCCTGCACCAGCACCATCATTTATAGCAAGATACCGAGTCATTATTCTGGTATCACCTCTGAGTCCACCATTGGCATTTTTGAAGTTAGAATTTGAATCTTCATCTCGATGATGATCAGATTCCACATCTTTTCCCCATGTCATATGACGAATACCAAAAACTTGACTAAAGGTAATATTCCAATAATCTGAAAGTCCTATGGTAATACTGGGTGAAACTACATTTGCAGATAATGTACCCAAATGATGTCCCACGGGATTATTCCCATTTTCATCCGCTTCACTGGCTACAGGCGGATGCCCCCAGTCAATGAATTGATAGTTATAATCCATGCTTACCATTATTTGGCCAGCCCATAGGCCAACCCCTTTATCCGAATTGCCGACCGGCAAAGACGGGTTTGCTCACAATGCTCATTGTCCCCATAGTGCGGCGAACAGCATTGGAAGTAAAATCAATAATTTCTTCAATTAATTCTCCTTTTATTTTTGACTACGATTTGACAAAAATGAAGGAGTCTAGGTTAGTAAAGGTGTGTTTACCTGAGGAGGTGGATTTGATTGATGAATAAATTCAAATTGATAAAAGCAAAATGGTGTTTTTGTATTTACATCAATGATGTTTTCTAAAACTGAATAAAGTTTTACATCCACATTTTGTGTATTTACCGGTGGAATACCATCTCTGCTTTCAACAGTAGTTTTGCACTTCATTTTTGCACAACAACACTGGGTCTGTACTTGTGCCATTCGCTTACAGCATGACATTTGCTTCTGCATTTTTTTAGCACATGAACGCATAGAGCACTCTGTTGCTGTTGCAGAGCTCAAGCTGAAAATCAGCGAAATTGATAATATGAAGTTCAATACTTTCACAGTGCGTAATTTACATCTATTGTGAGTTACTTCCCAAATTCCAATGATATATGAGTTATTCCATCTAAAGTTCCATAGGTCTTGGGAGACTGATTATATAAATTGTAATTTTTCACCTTATATTTTAATGAATCTAAGTAGAAAATTGACCGAAACAACCATATTCAGTAAAAATTTACCTCCGTTGGCACAGCGTGTTCGCCCATTGATATTAGATGATTATATGGGGCAACAAGAATTGACCGATGAAAAAAGCCTACTCTATTCTGCATTACAAAACAATCAGCCCTTTTCAATGATATTATGGGGACCTCCAGGAACGGGCAAAACCACCTTAGCTAAAATAATATCACAAAAATTTGATGCCGTTTTTTATGAACTTTCAGCTGTTTCTTCTGGCGTTGCAAAGGTGCGTGAGGTACTGGCCAATGGTGAAAAATGTTTTGAGGCAGGACAACGCTGCATTTTATTCCTCGATGAAATCCATCGCTTCAATAAATCTCAGCAAGATGCATTATTGCACGCTGTGGAAAACGGGACCATCGTCCTCATCGGGGCAACTACAGAAAATCCGTCATTTGAAGTAATCTCTCCTCTGCTTTCACGATGCCGAGTACTTAAACTTCAATCATTATCAATTGATGCTTTAGATAAAATTTTGACCCGTGCCATCACTGAAGATATTAAACTGTCTCAATCTACTATTGAGTTTAATGAGGAGGCACGAGAATTTTTATTATTATCCTGTGGAGGTGATGCACGTAAAATGCTCAACGCTTTTGAACTGGCATTTGCTCTCTCAGATGGTAATACCATAGAAAAATTCCATATTGAACAAGCGCTACAGCAAAAGAATGTTATCTATGATAAAAATGGTGAATACCATTACGATGTAATATCTGCATTTATAAAATCTGTACGAGGTTCAGACCCAGATGCTGCAGTGTATTGGTTAGCCGTCATGTTAGAAGGTGGTGAAAAACCAGAGTTTATCGCACGCAGATTAATAATATTAGCCTCTGAAGATATTGGAAATGCTGAGCCCTATGCCCTCCAATTGGCAACATCTGCTTTTCAAGCCGTGCATATCATTGGTATGCCAGAATCACGCATTATATTGGGTCAAATCACCACTTATTTATGTAGTGTTCCCAAAAGTAATGCCGCATATCAAGCCATTGACAATGCCCAAAACCATGTAAAAAAGCATGGTGCAGGAGCTGTACCTTTACATCTACGAAATGCCCCCACAAAGTTAATGAAAGATGAGGGTTATGGTAAAAATTATCAGTATGCACACTCTTTCCCTGATCATTTTGTAATGGAAAACTACTTTCCATCAGATTTTAAAAGTGTACCCTCTTTTTATACACCATCTGAAATGGGAAGAGAAAAATTTTTAAAAGAACGATTGAATAAATTATGGAAAAATCGTTTTTGAAGCATTTGGCTTTACTGATTATCCTCCTTACACAACTTGTATTTCCTAAAACAAAATGGAATTTCAAGGCGGACGGACAAATTGAGCAAACCAACGTAAATGGTGAGTCCGTACTCAAGCTCACTAAAAATGTGCATTTTTATCGAGATTCCCTTTCTTTATATACCAATAAAGCTCTCCATTTTGTGGATAAAGATATCCTTCATTTACAAGGCAAAACCATGATGATAGATGGGATCGATACACTCACCTGTGATACCATGATTTTTTGGACAGAAATAGACTCTATTCATGCAACAGGACATATCAATCTTATTCAAAAAAACCGATCTCTAACATCAGCACAGATTGATTATTGGAAAGGTAATGGTTACCGTGGTGCATCTTTTATGGCTAAAGGCAATGTAGATATCGAAGAAGATGACCGACATATTTTTGCACAAACTATATCATATATTGATACCACTCAATTTATGGCACTAAATGAAAATGCAAGGATTGGACATACAAATCAAATTATCTCTGGGGATGATGTGCATGTACAATATGTGGATTCACTTATTCAATACATCCATGTAAAGGAGAATGCCAAAATTGCCAATACTGTAGAGGCAAAAGTAGATACACAAGGAGTATTTCAATCTTTTGTGGACAATTTAGACAGTGAATTTATCCATGCAAATTTTGAGAATAATAACATCTCTGAAATCCTTATGTATGGCATGGCTTCCACCAGTTTGAATGTAATAGAAAATTCACTGTATATGGGTAAAAATGATGCATCAGGTGATTCTATACGTGTAAAATTTTTAGATGGTGAACTTAACCATGTTCAAATTTTAGGGGGCGGTCGAGGGAAATTCTTCCCTGAAACACAAAATGCAGATATTGATACGGTAGTAACATATGCTGCAGAAAAAATAGATTATTATATTCAGCGAGAAGAAAGTTTTTTAGATATAAATGCCAGTGTTGAATATCAAAATACAACATTAAAGGCAGACTATATTCATGTAGATTGGCAAACCAATATGCTTGAAGCGCAGCAAAAAGAGGGCGCCCTTCCCCAAGTAATTACCGGAAATGACGAACCTATGGAGGGGGAATCATTTAATTTTGATTTAAACTCAAAACATGGTGTCATTCAACAGGGTAGAACCACTCTGCATGATACTTACTTTCATGGTGACCAAATTTATCGAGATGAACCCAATATCTTTCATGTAAATAATAGCAAATACACCTCTTGTGATTTAGACCATCCCCACTACTACTTGAGCAGTAATGAAATGAAAATGCTCCCAGGAGACAGAATTATTGCTCGCCCATTGTGGTTGTATATTCATGATATTCCTATTATTGGTATTCCCTTGGCTGTTTTTCCCAGCAAAGGGGGTGGTCGAAGAAGTGGGTGGATAATGCCTAGTTTTGGTACCAATGCTAGCCGTGGTACCTATTTTAGACATTTGGGATATTTTTGGACACCCAATGATTACATGGATGCAAAATTTCTCCTAAGTTTTTATGATGAGCATGGCTTTGATGCACGTACCACCATCAAATACAAAAAACGGTATAAGTACAACGGAAGTATTCGTGCATCCATTCTACGACAATTACAAGGCTCTGAAAATATTGGTTCAATATTTACTGATTCAACAAAGCAAAATTGGGATTTTAAATGGAATCACTCCCAACGCTCATTAGACAAAAGCCAAAATTTGAACATTAACTACAATTATGTGTCGAGTAATAATTATTATCAAGAAACGGGGTATGATTTAGAGACACGTCTCAAACAGCAGATTCAATCATCATTAAATTATTCTAAAAATTGGCCAGAATGGAAAAACTCATTTACCATCAGTTTATCTGAAACGTATGATCTACTTGCCCAAGATGAGCGTTTAGATTCACCCTCACAGATTGGAGATTTTTCATTCTACAAAAACCGAACATTGCCCAATATATCCTTTAGGCATAGTCAGTCTAGTTTTGTAATTACTGATTGGATAAATTCTATATATTGGTCTACCACCAGTCGATTTAGTGGTACACAAAAAATTGGTTTTGTGGCTAATAGTGATTCCACCTGGGCGGATACAACCTCTTACACAAAAGGGATTTCACATAATTTTACCTTGTCATCACCACAAAAGTTTTTTGGATGGCTCTCCCTCAATCCTAAACTTAGTTTAAAAGAAGATTGGGTGTTTGAGTATCGCAATCCTGTATATGATGAAAATGGTAATTTTGTTGATGAGGGTAGTGAATATACCAAAGTGGAGGATTTTAACCGACGATTAACAGGGTCCACATCTCTCACGGCAAATACAAAAATTTATGGCCTTTTTCCCTTTTTTATTGGACCTATAGAGGCCATTCGCCATGTAATTACCCCCTCTATTAGTTATACCTATCGCCCTGATTTTTCTCAAGAAATTTGGGGAGTGGATCCTGGATATATTTTATATGACAATGCTGGAAATGATTTTGACCCCTTTGCAGGATCAACAGCAGGATCAACACCAACCAATGAACAGAAAAAGGTGGGCATTCGCTTAAAGAATTTGTTTAAAATGAAATTGAGACAAGGGGATGACATCAAAAAAATTGACCTCCTCTCGTGGGATGTGAATACCAGCTATAATATGGCTGCAGATAGCTTAAAATGGTCTACCGTAAATTCAAAATTTAACACCACCATTCCCGGGGGATTGCGTTTAGACATTTCAGCAACTCATGATGTATATGATAAAAATGATGCCGGACACCGAGTTGATATTTTTAAGGATGAATGGAATGGAATACCAATTCCCTATTTGACAAAACTCAACGCCAATACCAGTTTTAAGCTGTCTGGGAAACGATTAATTGGTGTTCAGAGCCATGAGCCTACTGAAAATGACACCACCAATTATGACGATGAGCTATTGGATATGACTGAATCAGATATTTCTCCCCAAATGTCACCAGGTAATTTGTGGCAAGCCAGTTTTAGTTTACGGTATTCTTCACAGCAAAAATTGAATCATCTTACCGATGTGTATGAATGGGATAATAATTTCTGGATAAATACCAATTTAAAAATTAAACTGAGTCAAAATTGGCAATTAAGTTATAATACACGGTTTGATGTAATGGAGCAAGAAATGCTAAGCCAGAGTTTTCATTTTTCACGACCATTGCATTGCTGGGAGTTTACCTTTAAATGGTGGCCCCACGGAGGCAGTAAGGGATTTTTCCTCAACATCAGCGTAAAACAACCAGATTTACAAGATATAAAAGTTGAATCTCGAGGCGGCAAAAAGCGACTATTTGGATTTTAACTATCCTAAAATTTGATTCACCAACAGCACAATATCCATCACATTGATGTCTCCATCAAAATTTAAATCTGCTGCCCATTGAATATATTCTGTAAGTTCTTCCTCAAGCAAAATAACATTTACCACCACTACCACATCTAACACATTTACTTCACCATCTTCATTCACATCACCTGGGGTGGTGTCAGAAAACCCCGTATCGCAAGACCATTGTGAATTTCCGCATTCATTGATGGCCTCTATGCAATATTCATAAGATACACCAAAATCAATGATGAAATCGGTATAGGTGGTTTGATTCGCATTTTGGATGCCCATCCATGTGCCATCTCGATAAATTTTATACGATTCCGTATCCTCATTTTCTGCCCAATTTACCACCACCCTATCATCAAATTCACCATCAGTGGCAGTTAAATTCTCTACGGCATCAGGGGCAGCATGTAAAGATCCAGGATTACAAATTTGAGCCGATTCACCGCAATCATTATAGGTTTCTATACAGTAAATATGGGTGGAACCGGGTGTGGCCAACCAATCTTGAAAGGTGGTGGTGGTGGCATCTAATGAGGCAATAAGCTCGTCATCACGATATAAGCGTTGCCCACTGGCATCTGAGGGTGAAAGTTCCCAATTCACATCAATATAGGTGCATGATTGGGCATCCGATGCCAATAAATTGGCAGGACTCCATTCTGGGCCATTGCACGAATAGTAAAATTCTAATTTTACATTATCAATAACATAATTATCCTCTGACCCCATCTGAGGCATGAGCATTCCATCGCTCCAAATATCGGTGGGTACTACAAACTCATTATCGGTATAGTCAATACTGAGTTGATAATCATGGCCCCAACCGCCATCATTATTTCGCATACCCATATACGATTCTGAAGACAAAGGAAAATCATCACATTGTGCCCCACGAACCGTTACCCGAATTTCTTCAATTTCTTGATAATAAGGAGGATTATAGGCATACCATGCCTCTCCCCAATAGTCAAATGGATTATACCACGAATACCATCCCAATCGTACACAATCTGCTGCACCACTTAAACACATGCAATCAAAGGCAATGGCTTCATCATCAGTCCATGTGCCATGGGTTTCGCTACCTTCGTGAACTTGCACCCAAAATGATCGATGTTGGGGAGCGGTGTAATCATCATTAATGACTAAAAGATGTTGAGGGGGGATAAGTGCTTCTAATTCTGAATATTGATGGATAGACATAATACGTTGATAGGTGGCCGGTCCCTTTATAAACTCTCCGTTAGGGAGTGCATCTTGAATGAGATGAATTATACTATCAGATGTTGCCGTGAATTGAACCAATAAATGATAGTCCTCAATATGGGCATCATCCACCAAGGCATTTATGTTCCCTGGAGGGGTATAATCTTTTATAATGGGCTCATGTGGAGGACCCTCACCCTGAGGCGTTGCACAGAGTAAACTGAATCCAAATATTAAAAATAACCACATATATCCTCCTTTCAATAGGAGGCTGAATTTAGTGATTTTGAACATAATTTTGGAAATTTTAATTTTTTTCTCGTCGATAAATGAAAAAAGTGAAAAAAGTTTGTCATATTTCAGCCCCTTTTTGCATATACACTATTATAATGATGCGGGTACCCTCTGCATCTCTACGGGGATATGTGTAACGACAACACATGAGGGTGCCTCTCATTATTCTCTTGCACCATAATTGGGGAGTGTTTTATACTTGGGCGTCGTTACACATGCTTTTCTCACTCCTCCAGAGAAAGAGAATTGGGTAATGATATTACAACACATCGTTTCCATTCTAGAGAAGATTACAAAATTAAAATATTGCTATACTGCAAATATCAGCAGTATAACCAGAATGAAAAGAAGAGTAATTGCGGATGTAACCACCATTAATTACAATAAGTTAGTAAATATTATTGTAATTTGTATATACAGCTCATTAAGTGCGATAATCAATTATGGCTAAGTCGTATATACAGGGTTAGCCCGCTTGTCAAAACACGAAAAGGAGAGTTAAAATGAAGAAGTTATTAATCATAACAATCTTTTTGAGTCTTTTCACATTGGTAATTGCTCAAGAGAAAGATGCCTCCAAGATGGAAAAGTTTGCATCACGGACAGGTCAAATCATCAAATTTTATGATTATTCATTACCTGATCTAAAAAGCAATTACACCTCATTAGAAACAAAAGTTAGGAAATTTGAAAGTGCTGGTGAAATAGAGTATTTTTATCAAATAGTAAAAGAAGACAAATACGACAATAAAGTTGCTTCAATTGCATATGATGATTTGGTAGAAGTTCTTAAGGCCTTAGAAACTTTGATTAGTAATGCAGAAATCGATAAGTCATCAAATGCCAATTATTTAGAAAATAAATTTGTGACTGAAGATGGTTTTCAGGTTGGATACTATGCAAAGAAAGGTTCGGTGAATTGGTATATAACTCTTGAGCGATATGGTTCCGGTAATACAGTATT
>CAYFMU010000020.1:43426-43648 GCA_964344315.1 uncultured bacterium
CCGAAGTTTCTAAAATTGTAAATGCTTTCACTGAAGCAAAAAATAAGATTGAACAATTAAGAGCGGGCTAACCCTCACTCCACCGGACGGCTTTATCCGGTGGGGTGTTTAGGGTTTAAAGGAAAAATGAAGATTTGTGAAGTAACCCACCTACGCATAGGCTACGGCGGGCAGGCAAAAATTAGTGGAATGGATTCGCCGTCCGCCGGTGAGTTTATTCGT
>CAYFMU010000021.1:0-39186 GCA_964344315.1 uncultured bacterium
CCGTTCACTGCAATTATGAGCATCAATCTGAAACCTCGATAAATTTCAATATCTTTATGAGTTAAAAATCAAGAATGACAGATAAAGAAAAATCTATACATGAATTTGAATTTAAATTGAACGAATTCGTCGAAGATTTGAAGAAATCAAAAGTAAACTAAACACATATGATCCTACTCTTTTAGATAATTATAAAACTACTGAGATATCCTTTTCTAAAGGCAACAAAGTGAATTTTGACGAAGAACGTCAAGCAACTCTTAAAAACTTAAGAGAGAATATATAAAACTAGAAATTCAATTGTTCATAGCAAAGAGACAGATAAATCCAAATATTTGCCATTTAAGCACGATAAAGAATTGGGTAAGGAAATAATATTGATTAGAATAATTGCTGAACATATAATTATTTTTTGTGAAATAACAGTAGTTCATAAAGCATAATCACCACCATCAAATAAAATACTACATACATCACCAACCCAGAAATTATAGTAATATATGCAAATGAAGGTGAAAAAAATCTAATTCCCCAAATAGATCCAAATGTTAAAATGGTAGAAATTAATGGTTCTATCATGAGAAAAAATTTCCACTTTCCTGAAATTATAGAATTAAAATAAAACATAAAACCAATTAATCCAAAAATCATGGAAAATGAAATGATATGATTATGCGTTGTCATAAGCATATCTGAAATTGGTTTGGGATAATGTTCTGGGATTCCAATTTCATCTGTAGATTCAGATCCAGCATAACGGTGGATGGTGCCTTTTGTGGAAATATTTGTAGTTTTTTGGACGTAGATTAATCCAATGGTAACGCCTATTGTCATCACACATAAAAAAGTAACGAGAAATAATTTTAAATATGAATCTAATTGATGCAGTTTCATTTCTGTTCGTTTAATATATAGGGTAGCAGAAGCCCTAATTTATGAACCCCTTTTGTTACAGAGTGAACAGAAATTGTGGCACCACTAATCCCATCGATATTTTTCCCTACAGTTAGCTTAGTGTTAAATAACAAACCTTTAAATTGGGATGTCCAGGATGGGGATGAAATTTCGCCACCATATGGCTCTCGGTATTTTAAAATTTGGACATGGATAATTTCACCCATTTCAGAAAATATAACTAGAAATGTAATGGGCATTGATTTTCCGATTGTATTATCTACAAAGGCAAAATGTTGAGATGTGCCAGATTTAATCGTCCAATAATTTATCTCATCTCTGAAAAACTTCTGTTTTGCTTCCGATTGGATTTCATTTTTTATTTTAGTTGGAAGATGATACTGTTGGTACTGAACATTGATAGAATCACCCAATTGCTCAAAAAGTATTTTTTCTACGTCATCCCTAATCCCACCACATAGAAGGGATGTTAGTATTAGTAATAATGAAAGGTTTAATATAGGTGATTTAGTTTTCATAGAATAAATTCAGGGCCTCCAAGTGGAGACCCTGAATAGATACTCTAGGAGAGTACGAACTAACAACAAATTTAGAAATTATATCCAATCCCTAGGTTGATTTCAGTAGTAGGATCTGTATCACCAACTTTTATTGAACCATAATCAGCTTTAAATGCAATATTATTAATTGGCCACCATGTTAAGCCAAATCTTGTAATTGCTTTTGCATCACCCTCTACATCTGTAGCAACACTTGAGGTTCTAAACCAAGGGATTAATTTTTCACAATTTACCATGCTACCAATATTATATCCTAAGTCAAGATAGTAACCACTACTAGTCCAGTCTTCAACACCATCAATTTTACTTGCATCAAATATATTTTGACCAAATTCGAACACAGCAAATACATTATTGGCATCATATTTTGCATGAGTTTCAAACATGGTAACACCAAGTGTTGACTCTGAGTTGTCATCAATTGGCGCATTATTCATGGTAAATGAACCACCTACGCGTAATCCAGAGATACCTGTATAAGATGCACTAATATTTTTTGTCCAATCGTAGGCAGTAGTTTTATATCCTTTACCGCGTCCACCTCTTATGTGACCGTCAGAAATAATACCTTCACCTTCTAAATCTTCAATAAGTGCTATTCTCCAGTTTAAATCATTGAATTTACCATAAAATGCAAAACCATTGCTAAACCATGTAGTGGGAATAATGTATTTAGAGTATGTGGGTCTTTCTACTGAAAGAAATAATGGTGGCTCATGATATTCATTTATTAGACCAGCTGTAGGAAGAATAACACCTCCCTGGAAACCCCAATTACCTGCATGATAATTTACAAATGCTTGCTCTAATTCGAGTTCACCGTGACCATCTTTTACAAAATTATGCTCTAATTCTAACTCTGATTTAAATGACCAATTTTCTGTCCAGTTATAACCATAATAGATAATAAATCTATGGAAGTCTAATTGATTTTTAGTTTGTTCACCTTCATTGTCGTAGGCTTGATTCCAGTGAAGTTCTCCATATCCCCCAATTGAATATCCCGGTGTGAAAAATTCATCTGCAAAGAGGAAGCCTACACATGCAACCATGCATGCAATTATTGATAATTTAGTTTTCATTAAATTTTGTCCTTTATAATATGTAATTGAGAATCAATATCAACTATGGAAATTTAAATGAGAATCGTTCTCAATTAAAAAGGAAAAGTTATATTTTTGTAAAAATTAATTTTTCTTGATGGGAGGTAAGCATTTCATGGAAGGCTATTAATCCATTTTTCTGTTGGGACCATGTGAATAACTTTAATGCATCTTCAATATTACACCATTGGTAATCACAATGTTCATCTGAAATTATAACATCTGTATTATCAACTTCAATGCCAAACACAGGGATTAAGTTCATACGGTTTTGTTCAGCTTCATAAAAATGATTAACCTGGTCAACAGTCCATTTATTTTTAGGAGTAAGTCCTGTTTCTTCATTTAACTCTCTAATTGCAGTCTCAATGGGCGTTTCATTATTTTCAATTTTACCTGTAACACATTGCCAAATTCCTCCATACAATTTGTCGGGAGAGCGTTTAAGCATTAAATATTTAGGGTCAGGTTCACCTAAAAAAACAACATGGCAATCAATTACACGAACTTGAATTGTTGTCATAGAGACTCCCCATCATAATTACTTAAAAACTGATTGGCCCATGTTTCAAAATTATCACTCAAAATTTCTTCTCTCATTTTTCTCATCAATTGAATATAAAAATGAAGATTATGTTGAGAAGCAATCCGTAATCCCAATACTTCTTGAGTTCTAAATAAATGATGTAAATATGCCTTGGTATATTTTTGGGAATATGGTGAAGTAGATGTTTCATCTATAAGCGAAAAATCATTTCTATACTTTGCATTTCGAATATTCATTTTTCCATTGAAGGTAAAAATTTGGCTATTCCGAGCATTACGTGTTGGCATTACACAATCAAACATATCCACTCCACGAGCTACATTCCTTACCAAATCTGCTGGCGTTCCCACACCCATAAGGTATCGGGGCTTATCTTTGGGTAATTCCTCATCCAAAACTTCAACGGTCGAAAGCATTTCAGGTTTGGGTTCACCTACTGCAAGGCCACCAATAGCATATGCATCAGCATCCAATTCACATAATTCTCTAGCAGATCGGCGTCGTAATCCTGGGTCGGTTCCACCTTGTACAATGGGCAATAATATTTGTTGATGACCATAGAGAGGGTCAGTATTTCTGTAATGATTCATTCCTCGTTTTGCCCATCGAGTTGTAGTTTCTAATGCATCAATCCAGGTTTGTCTGTCTGCATCACCTGGTGGACATACGTCCAACATCATCATAAAGTCAGAGCCTATTGATCGCTGGATATCTACAATTTTTTCTGGTGTAAAATGATGTTTTGAACCATCTAAGTGAGATCTAAAAGTAACACCGTCCTCAGTAATTTTTCTGAATCCCTCTAAACTAAAAATTTGGAATCCGCCTGAGTCTGTTAAAATTGCACCATTCCAATTCATAAATTTATGCAATCCCCCTGCAGCCTCTAATATTTCTGTACCCGGTCGAAGATATAGATGATAGGTGTTGCTGAGTAAAATAGAGCTTGGCAATACTTCAATTTCTTCTGAAGAAAAGGTTTTAACTGCACCGTAAGTTCCTACGGGCATAAAAAATGGAGTCTTTACTTGGCCATGATCGGTATAAAGGGTTCCAGCTCGAGCCGAAGTTGATGAAGCCGTTGACTGTATTGAGAAAATTTGTTTTTGCATTAGATGAAATTTACAATTAGGAAACTACCGCAATTTATAAATATTCTTTAGAGGATATGTTCAAGCGCTTCGTAGACTGTAGAAACACCAATTAATGTAATTTTAGTTTTTTTATTTAGTTTGGATAGATTTTGTTTAGGGCAAATAAATGTGTTAAATCCTAATTTTTCAGCTTCCTTAATTCGTCTGTCTAAATGGGCTATGCTTCTAATTTCACCTGAAAGCCCTACTTCACCGCAAATAATTGTGGTTGACTTAATTGGTAAATCCTGTTGGGATGATGCAATAGCACAAATAATGGCTAAATCCAAAGCAGGCTCATCTACTTTTAACCCACCAACAATATTGACGAATACATCTTGTGTGCCCATTTGGTATCCCAGGCGTTTATCTAAAATAGCTAACAACATGGAGAGCCTTCTCATATCAAATCCTGTTGCATTGCGTTGAGGGTTTCCGTAGGTTGCCGTTGAGACCAACCCCTGTACTTCAATTAATATGGGGCGTGATCCCTCCATTATTGGGGTAACTACTGATCCCGATGCAGACAATGCCCGCTCAGAAAGAAAAATTTCACTGGGATTTTCTACATGTTGTAATCCCTTTTTTTGCATTTCAAATATGGCAGATTCATGGGTAGCGCCAAAACGATTTTTGGTAGAACGCAATGTTCGTAAATCTGTTTTACTATCTCCTGATAAATTGAGAACAGTATCTACCATGTGCTCAAGCATTTTGGGACCTGCAATTTTGCCATCTTTGGTAATATGTCCAATAAGAATGACTGTAATATTATTTGATTTACAAAATTCTAGAATTTTACTTCCACATTCTTTCACTTGACTTAGTGAACCGGGCAGTCCATCTAATGATTCAGAATAGATGGTTTGAATTGAATCGATAATGAGCAAAGAAGGAGATGACTGTTGAATTATTTTTTCAATGGCTTCCCATCTGTTTTCACTTGATATAGTTAATCCTGCTGAAGAAATGTTTAATCGTTTTGCACGATTTGCAACTTGAGCCTCACTTTCTTCTGCAGATACATAAAGACAAGTTTCAATATTTCCTGCAATCTGCAATGATAACGTAGATTTTCCAATCCCAGGCTCTCCTCCAAAAAGTACAATGGAGGCTGGCATAAGTCCACCGCCTAACACATCATCTACAGCAGAAATTTTTGTAGAAATACGTCCAACTTCCGCAGCCTCTAGCAATTGATGAAATGCTACCGCTTGTTTTGGTGGTAATGAAGATTTTGATGCTGATCGTTTGTTTTCAGATATTGACATTTCTTGGAGCGTTCCCCAAGTTCTACATGAAGGGCATTGTCCCGCCCATTTGGCGAAGTCATCACCACATTCGGTACATAAAAATACAATTTTTGTTTTAGATGCCATTAACTCAATAAATCCTCAATCAATTGTACAAATACGCTAGATCCTATTAGTAAAGCATCTTCATCAATATCAAAATGTGAGCAATGATGGGGTGTAGAAAGTGGCTCCCTATCTTTTGGCGAAGAACCAATAAAAAAGAAACATCCAGGGATTTCATTAGCAAAGTAACTAAAATCTTCACCCCCCATGGATAAGTATGGCTCACCTGCGTTATTCCCCACAATTTTGTGTGCAGAATGATGTAGCTTTTCGGCACAAACCTCATTATTTACCGTTGGAGGATACCCATCTTCATAATCTAAAATTATATTGGCATTGTAAGTAGCAGATAGTCCATCCAAAATTTCATTCATTCTAGTTTTTATTAGTTGCCGATTTTTCTCCATATAAGAACGTGTAGTGCCTTTAAGTATAACTTCGTCTGCAATTACATTAAAATTGTATCCACCATTAATTTGCCCTATTGTAACCACTGTACTTTCTAATGGATTAGTATTTCGGCTTACAATAGTTTGCAACGCTTGGATAATTTGGGATGCCACCACCACGGCATCTACTGTACCATGTGGTGTTGCACCATGTCCTCCAATTCCCTTAATGGTAATTTTGAATAAATCTGCAGCGGCCATCACGGGTCCGGGCTTAATACCAATGGTACCAGAGGATTGATAATTCCAAAGGTGTGCGCCATAAATTTCATCCACACCATTAAGTACACCATCTTCAATCATATATTTTGCACCGCCATAACCCTCTTCCGCTGGCTGAAAGATGAATTTCACACAACCGTCTAATTCATTTTTTTTCTCAGCCAAAATCTGTGCTGCACCCAATAACATTGCCATATGTCCATCGTGACCACATGCGTGCATTACACCATCGTGCTGAGACACATATTCCGCATCACCAGTTTCTTGAATGGGAAGCGCATCCATATCTGCTCGCAATGCAATGGTCTTTCCCACATGATTTGGATTTAATGTTCCAACAACACCTGTTTTACCAATATTAGTTTCTACCTGTAGTCCAAATGAAGTCAGTTTTTCTGCAATAATTTTTGAGGTTCGATGTTCTTCAAATCCCAATTCAGGATATTTATGAAAGTCGCGACGTGTATTTATAATTTCATTGGCAATGGTTTTTACTTCTTGCCGAATATTTATGGCCATATTTTAATCCGTATAAAAGTATCCAAATAGAATCATCATTTCATCAGTACTCAATAATCCAAAGTTCAGAAAATCATTCGTCCAATTATCAAAAGTGCAGATGAGCTTTATTCCCATTCCTTGAGTAATTACAAGGGGTTCATTTAATTGTAATATAGGTGGATGTTCCCAATCTAACGCAGTATAAACGAGCTCTGAAGTATCATCTGAGTTTATAACTTCAATATCAAACCGAACCATGTGTTCATGTGCGTGTGTAAATAATTGAATTATTTTAATTTCATCAACATTATTCCCAAGGTTATGCTCAGATCTAATTTGATTAAAATTATAGGTTCGTTCTACTGTTGAAACTTGATTGGGTGGTATATTTAAACTCTGATTATTGAGCATCAATATTTCTGCTACATGTTCTACTTCTTCAGGTTCTGAGAAATATATATTTGTATAAATTTCGCCAGTTATAGGTGAATCGGTATAATTGAGATAATGGGTATTCATATCAAATCCATACTCATGTGGAAACCGAAGAGCCACCCCTTCTGGGAAGTGGAAATCCATAGCTGGCCATTGTGTCCCTGTTACGAATTTATGATATTGCATAGCTAATAAATTCCCATAAATTATTTCTCCATTGTCATCATAGAATGGTCTAATTTCACCTTCATCAGGGATAAAATATGATGGAATGTCATCAGTAAATGTGTACAGTATGAAATGATGGCTTCCTGGTCGCATAGAAATTTTTACTCGGTTGATAAATACATCTTCAGTAAAGTTGGGATCTTCATAGGATAGTAATTCCATATCGCCACCAGGTGGTACTTCAAAGGGTCCCATGTGGAGTTGTAGGCCATTTTCAGGTACTTCCAAAATTTCAAATTCAGGTGAAGTATAAATAGTGGTATCTGTTAACAATATTGGATCAGCAACTATACCTGTTTGAGGTGCACCTGCCATAATCCATTCTTCAATAAATGCCAATTGCCCATTAGGTAGAAATGGTCCACCGAGAGGCATAAATTCACCATAGTATGGGTGATCACTAAGGTAATGTTCTTGATCTCTAATATTTATTTTTTCCCATAGATAACTTCGTTGCATGGCCAATAGCCCGCCTTCGTTACTAATTTGAACAAGACCATCTTCAGCAGCTGAACTATTTGTAGGAAGCGTATTGATGATTTCTTCGTATACTACATCTGCAGTTAATACTAAACCTGATTGCTCTGCATAAAAACTACCCGCAGTATGACAACTTGCACATCGGGGAACGATAATATCATCTCTAATAATATCCCATGTAGGACGAGTTTCAGAGCTTGCATCTAAAATTGCATTTACAATAAGAACCACATCAAGCACATTAAGTACAGTATCTATATTTAAATCTGCAACCCATTGAATATGTGTACTAGGGGTGGCGTTGTTGATAATTAAATTTACGAGAATGACAATATCCAGAACATTGACACTGTTATCTTCATTGAGGTCACCTAATATCCCGTCATGGTCAGTACACTCAAATTCACATTCTTCCATAGATTGAAAGAAAAACTCAGAATGGTTTTCGCCTTCACTATTTACCCAATCACAACCAGAAATATATTCACATCCATCTTCGGTCCAACCAATGCCTAAGGGCATATCACAAAAGCCATAGTTATAAGGATTTAATTCTACACATTCATGTGAAAATAATGTAGTCATCAGCAAAAAAGTTAGTATTTTAGAATAATTCTGTCTAAACATGAATCCCCTCCCATTCGAGGAGCTAATTTAGGCGTTTTAACCGTATTTCTAAAGGAATAATCCCGATGGAAAGTTTCTATATGATGTGTAATTTTAGGCTTCAAAAATTTTATAAATAGAGGAACTTCATGAACATTTCTTGGGAATCAATAAAAGATTATACCGATATTAGGTACGAACGAGGCAATGGAGATGCCCAAAACATAGCCAAAATAACCATCAATAGACCAGAAGTAAGAAACTCGTTTAGACCTCAAACTGTATTTGAATTACGAGAAGCATTTGAACTTGCACGTGAAGATAAAGAGGTTGGTGTTATCATTCTCACCGGTGAAGGTAAAGATGCCTTTTGTGCTGGAGGTGACCAAAAAATTCGTGGCGATCAAGGTTATGTAGGGGACGATGGTGTTCCTCGTCTTAATATTTTAGATGTTCAGAAACAAATTAGATATATGCCCAAACCTGTAGTTGCCATGGTTGCTGGGTATGCAGTGGGTGGAGGTCATGTATTACACATGCTTTGTGATTTAACCATTGCTGCTGAAAATGCTCAATTTGGCCAAACTGGTCCTAAAGTTGGTTCATTTGATGGGGGTTGGGGTGCATCATATATGGCTCGAATTGTAGGTCAAAAACGTGCCCGTGAAATTTGGTTTTTATGTCGGTTCTATGATGCTCAAAAAGCACTTGATTGGGGATTGGTAAACCAAGTTGTTCCCTATGAAAAATTAGAAACTGAAACAGTTCAATGGTGTAAAGAAATGTTAGAAAAATCTCCATTATCCCTTAGATTATTGAAAGCGTCTTTAAATGCAGATTGTGATGGTCAAGCTGGATTACAGCAATTAGCTGGAGATGCAACACTTCTATTCTATATGACTGAAGAGGCACAAGAAGGCCGTGATGCATTTAAAGAAAAAAGAAAACCTGAATTTGAGAAATTCCCACGTTTACCATAGATAATTCTATGAAAAATTGGATACTGGCAGCTCGACCCAAAACGTTAACTGCAGCAATTTCTCCCGTAATAGTTGGTGTATCATTGGCATTTCACGATGGTATTTTCAATCCTTTTATAGCTATTATGACAATGTTTGCGGCAATTCTCATCCAAATTGGTGCAAACTTTGCAAATGATGTTTTTGATTTTCTTAAAGGTTCAGATAGAGAAGATAGAATAGGACCAACACGTGTAACCCAAGCAGGATTAATCTCACCCAAAAAAATGATGCAGGCTATGTGGATTGTTTTCGCTTGTGCAATTACAGTAGGGTTTTATTTAGCATGGATTGGTGGTTGGCCAATTGTATATATTGGCTTGGCCTCAATAATTTCTGGTATTGCATATACTGGTGGGCCATACCCATTAGGGTATCATGGCTGGGGAGATATTTTTGTATTTATATTTTTTGGGTTAATTGCCGTCCCAGGAACATATTATCTACAAACAGGAGTAGTAAGTTTTGACTCAATTTTGTTTGGAGTTATATTAGGGGCATTATCTACTGCCATTCTTGTAGTAAATAATTTGCGTGATGCTGATACCGACGTGAAATCTGGGAAGCGTACATTAGCAGTAAGATTGGGGAAAAGCGCTGTAAAAGTTGAGTATATTTTTATGATGTTAATTGCATTTATTGCTCCACTTTATATCTTAAATCAATGGGATGAAATGAGCTTGTATATAATATTATTTTTGGTCCCCCTTTCAGTACGTCTTATAATTAGGCTTTATACCCAAACGGGTAAGGCACTAAATAATGTATTGGCAGATACTGCTAAATTTCTCTTCCAATATTCACTTCTCACATCCATTGCACTCATATTATGAGAGTAAAACAATTTTCCGTTATTCCTTTTAGTCATACACTTTTACATCCACTTGTAAATTCAAATCAAACTATAAAAAATAGAGATGGTTTTTATGTGCATATCAATACTGATATAGGAGAAGGCGTAGGTGAAGCTGCACCTCTTCAGGGATTTAATACTGAATCATTAAAAGAACTAAGCTATGCGTTTGAAGGTTTCAATCTTGATATTTTAGAAATTGATATTGAATCATTTGATGAGGTAGTAAGCCTAATATCATTGCATTTTGAAAATTTACCCTCTGCACAATTTGCCCTCGAAACGGCTTTATTAGACATTTTTTCAAAAAAAAATGGTGTGCCATTACATAAGTACCTGTCTTTGCAATCATCAAATTTGATAACATGTAATGGTATATTTGGTATTCACTCTCCTGATGATGGATTTTCAACTATTAAAGTTAAGGTTGGTGGGAAAAATCTATTTCAAGAATTAAAGTATTTAGACAAAATCCAGAGTCAATTTGGCAAAGATGTAGTGCTTAGATTAGATGCCAATGAATCATTTGATCTTCCACGTGCAATTCGATTTTGTAAGGAAGTAGAGCGATTTAATATTGAATACATTGAACAGCCATTAAAAAGAGATGCCCTTGAAGACTTATCAGAATTGAGGTATCATACTTCAATTCCCATTGCGCTAGATGAAACTATAGCTGATATTTCATCGGTTGAAAAATCTATTGATTTGCAAGCTGGCGATTTTTTTATAATAAAACCCACATTGACTGGTGGATTCACACAATGTAAAAAAATAGTGCAGTATATAGAATCCTCCTCTTTAAAATGGACTATGACATCATCAATAGAATCTGAAGTGGGGTTACGTGCATGTATACACTTCGCATCTGCACTACATGCAAAACATGCCTGTGGATTTTCAACTATGGATTTATACACTAACAGCCATTCAATTTTAGTTAAAAATGGGATGATAGAAATTCCATCTACCATAGGATTGGGATTGGAAAAATATGATTTTAGATAAGCTAGATTATCTAAATTCTGTTAATCCTCAATTTAACATAATATCAGGACCTTCCGAAAACTTAACGGTAGAAGATTTAGTATATTCTGTTGGAGCCCATTCTAAATCACTTTCAACTATTGGGGTAATGCCTAAGCTTCATGTTGCTATTTTGCTTAATAATAACCAAGATGTTATAGAGATACTTTTATCATGCTGGCAAATTGGGGCAATACCGGTGTTAATTCCCTCCGGTGCAACGGCCTCAGAAACTACCCATTTTATTGAAAACTCTCAATCAGAAATTGTAATTACTCAGTGGGATTTTGAAGATTGTCTACGTGAAGTTGATGTCCAATATCATTTTATTGAAGAACTATCACAAGGAATGGGTGGTTGTGGTATTCCTCTTTATGCTGGGATTCAAAATGAAAATGAATTGTGTTTGATTCTGTTTACTTCTGGGACAACCGGTTCTCCAAAATCTGTTCAACTCACACAGAAAAATTTACTCGAAAGTGCAGCTCAATGGCATGAACAACTACAATTTCGTCAAGATGATGTTTATCTAAATTTTTTACCCATACATCATATAGGTGGAATTTCGATTTTTATCCGTTCATTGATTTATGGATTTAAAACTATCCAATTCAACTCATTTGATGAATATGAAATTTTAAAATCAATAGAGAAAGATTCAGTGTCATTAACTTCTCTTGTTCCAACAATGCTTCTCCGAATTTTAAAAATGGATAATCATCATATTCTAAAATCTTTAAGAGGAATAATTTTAAGTGGAGGTCCTTCTACTGAAGACCTCATGAATACGTGTATTATTAATGAGTTGCCCATTTATAAATCATATGGTATGACTGAAACCGCCTCTGGTGTTTGTGGTTTTTGGTTACATGAAAATCCAAAAAAGTTTGGATCAGTTGGTCAATCATTTGAAAAAACTAAATGTAAAATCAAAGATGGATTATTAGTGGTAAAGGGTCCCTCAATTATGATGGGATATTTGGATGATGATTTAATTGATGGGTGGTTTAATACTGGAGATTATGCCAATATTGATGATGATGGATTTATTAATATTGAAATGCGTCGTGAAGATAGAATTGTTACTGGAGGCGAAAATGTAAATCCAAATGAGGTAGAATCTATTTTATGTACACATCCTCAAATAAACGCAGCAAAAGTTTATGGTATAGAGGATAGCGTATGGGGTCAAATTGTTGCTGCAAACGTAATAACCACATTAAGTCCAGATGAAATTAGCCAATGGTTACAAGGTAAAGTGTCCGCCTATAAAATTCCAAAATTGATTAAGGTGATAGAAAAAGATAACTAATTTCTTTTAAGTGGGCTATCTATTACTACAGAATTTAATTCTACATTATGAGATGAATCTAATATTTCTCTGAATGTGGTTGTTTTTTCTAACCAATTAGACTGATTTTCATTACTCAATATCACGGGTTGTCGTTTTTTTATAATTCTTTTGAACTTCCAATAATTATTTTGTCCAACTATACATAACATCAAAAAGTGGGAAGAGCCTAGTTTGTTTTCCGTAGGGATATTGGCCATATGTAAATTTAGTCCCAGCTAAAATTTTCCATGATTTGTTGACTTTATATTCACCGATTAATTTACTTTCATAAAAGAATTCTTCATTGGGGATTTTAAACATATCCCCATCGATGAGCAGTGAAATTGAGTTGGTTATATGGGTTCGTAAATCTGCACCAATGTTAATTTTATACCCATTAAAAAATTCACCCATTCTTGGATAAATCAAGGGTAAATCGAGGGAGAACCTATCGTCTAATTCATCAGATACTATGGCAAAAGTATGCCCACCCTTAAATGTAATTATGGAATTATTCACCGAAATAGATTTGTAAATTTCATTCTGAAATACAAAAATGTGTGGGACTTTGCCTACATCAGCCTCAGGTGTAATTAGCCCAAACATTCCTGGTTTTTGAAACATCCTCATCAGTGGTCTGGGATAAACAAATCGATGCCTTGAAGATATTCCCCAAGTATCATGTTTGATTTTTACACTTCCATTTGGCATGGTAAAAAATAAAATGGGATGAGTCGAAATCTCCATGTTTTTAGAATATCCCCAACGCAGAGGTTGAAAGATGCCAATTTCAAATTTACCGTCATCTAGAATTTTTGAACTTTCAGAAGTTGTAAATCCCAATGCAAACAGTATGCTTAATATTACTATTTTTAATTTATTCATTATCTAATTCCAAAACTGTTGAAATGGGTGCATGATCTGATAAATTAAAGGCATCTTGATGAGTAATTGTACTTTGGAGTGAATGAGATGAAAAAATATAATCTAATTTTCTATTATAAGGCCCATCACTATCAGAAAAAGTTTCCGAAGTTACCCATGTACTATGTGTAAAATGTTCTGAGGTGTTCGTATTAATGAGCGGTACTGCAGCATTAAAATTTTCATATAGAGGTGTTAAAAAATCTTCTTCACCATCTAAATGATTGAAGTAACTCCCCTGATAAATTTCATTATTCTTGTAATCACCATGGCAATCATCTTCAGCACATTTATCTACACTGCAATAATCTCTATCATTACCCACATATGCAGAGGTAAGGGCATTTAAATCACCCCCAGCAACAAAAATTTTATCATCTCCAATTTTACTTAATTCTTCATGAAATTTTTCTAAATGTTTTTTCTTCGTATCATCCGTAGCAAATGCGGTAGTATGAGTACACAATGCTTCAATATCGAGATTTTCATTTATAGATACCGACGCTGTCAAAATATTTCTCCGAAGATAAAAATACTGAGTTAGACCATCTTGGTCACCTCGTAATGGTAATTGTATTCTCTCAGCATTTTTTAATGGCCATTTCGATAGTATAGCATTTCCAGCATCTACTTTACCCAATCCATCAGAGGGGATTAAGTCCCCCTGCCACATGGATGCATACACTCCATAATTGAAGTCTGTGTTATCCAACAGCCATTGTACTTGGTCGATATACCCAGTACGCTTTGAAGATACATCTACTTCCTGAAGAAGTAATATATCTGGATTTTCATCAACTATAAATTCAGCAATTTTTGATAATGTATCAATAACTGCTGATGATTGAATGATTACATTTTCTCCACATGAATCACCAAACCAGGGCATACGTCCAGCACCAAATCTAATGTTCCACGTCATTATTTTTAATTCGGTTGGCGTTTCTATGGCATCAGGAATTGAAGATGCTGTGTATTTCACAGCATCTTCTACATCTTCAAATTGAGTTACAAATGGATCACATGAAAATAAAAAAAATGATATTAATATGAGAAATATTTTCAAATTAGAATTTCCAGTAGAAAGCTATCCATGGTTGCTGAAAGTGTATACCAAATCTAAATGATTCATTCAAAGCATATATAAATCCAATATCTGTATGTATATCATTCATTGTAGAGGGTTTTTCAATAGGAGTAGTTGAATAATCATTGTAATCACCTACATCTATATTATCCATAGTTTGCCAAATTTCAAGATAATTGGGATCATAAAAAATTTCCCCAATCATTTTGAGTTTAGAATTTACATCAACATCTAATCCATAATATGCCCTATACAATAAATAATCTTTCTCATTAAACTCAAAATATTGAATATCCCCACCAAAAGTATGAGATATGCGGCCTTTTAGTCCTTCTCTTGCTTTTGAAAAAGTATATGCACCAAACAGCTCAATCATGGGAACAAAAAAATCATCATTATCACCTATATCATTGGAGTAGGCATAAGGTTCGTAATCATAATAAACTCCAGTATCAGTTGGAGAATATCCATTAGGTAAATGATATGAAACTTCAGTTTGTTCTTCAGAATCACCAATATGAAAGTATCCACCCCAGTATTTTGTTACTGTATCTGCTGGAGCTGTTTGCTGCCAGCAATCGTTACTATTGTCAGGACAATTTTCAGAGCCCCAACTTTCATTGCCAGTAAATTCAATAATTTTAGCGGATCCGCTTTTCCATTCATATTTACTATTTGGTGGCCATTTTGAATGATAATGTGCGCCAATCGAAAGGGCATGTTGTTTCTCCCAATTCCCTGATTCAAACAATTTTATTTTCGGTCTCAAGTTCATGTCTCCCCAGAGAAAATTAACCCACTTTGTGCTTAATTGAATTTTATCGGTTAAACCAAACCCAAAAGAAAACCCACTTAGATACAATGTGCCCTGCTTAAGAGTATATGCAGTAGGATCAAAGAACAGGTCTATAAGTTGCTCTTCCCCTAAAGAAAAATCTGTATCTTTACTAAATCTATCTCCTCCAGACAATAAGCCTGCTAGGCCATATTGCCTAGGCACATGAGTATATCTTTCATTATTGTTTGTAGCAGCTCCTTTTTCTGTTATTGAACTAATCTCAGATTTTTTTAATTCAACTTCTCCATAATTTGTTTTAAGTTTAATTAATAACTCATCTTCATATACTTTTTCACCAATTATAGAATCTCCAGACTTCAACTCAACTTTATACATTTTAGCTAAAATATCACTTTTCAAAACTGTCATTTCTCCAAATTGAGTTTCAATAACCATTTCAGATTCAGATTCAGAAATCACTTTACCTTGTATTACTGAACCGTCGGTTAGTGTAAATTTTTGTGTCGAGAACAATATTGTGAAAAAGCAAATTGAGATTGTTAATTGTTTTATTACCTTCATAAAATACTCCTATTTATTGGCTATCGAATTCCGAATATACACGTATTTCTTGTATGTAAGTATATTCAATTATTTTTTAACAACTAATTAAATTTACCATTAAATACAACATTATACAACTAATATTTTGTATTGTGTTGTATTATACACTTTTAAGTCTTGGTTAATGGATGTTAAATTTTAGCTGAAATGGTGAATAAATTCCAACTAAATGAACAGATTCGGCATGCTATTACCATGTCAAAATATTCTGATGCTACTCTTGCCAGTAAATTAGGAGTGGGGAGGGATACCGTATATAGGTGGCGAACAGGTTCAACAACACTTATCCGTCGACAAAATTTAATAAAACTTGCAGACGCATTAGGTAAGTTTATTAAATATGGCGAAGATGGAACTGTAGAATTTATTCCTCAGAACCCCGTAAAAAGCTCAACCTCAACAGAACAATTGTCAATGTCAAAGGAAAACATGGAATCACTTATCCAAACAATGCAAAAGCAAATTGAGTATTTATTAGAAGAGAATACTCAATTAAAATCAAAACTTAGTTCACAGCCAGAAAAAAAAGTTTTAGACTCACAGAGAGCCCAGTGTACTGTACGTCGGGGCATTTTTAAAGATGTTACATTACCTCTTTGTGAGATATTAGGATTCGAAAAACATGAATTAATTGGCCACGATTATTTCAGTTTAATTCCTCAAGAAGAACAAGTACGTTTACTTAATGAAGTTTTTCCATATATGTTAAGGAATGTAGCGTTTGAAAATGACATCTCCGTTGAATTAAATATTTCTCATCAAGAGGGCCATACTGTTTGCTTAAAAGGAACGGTGAATATTGCCAATGATATCCCAGAACCATCGTTCTTAGTAGATATTGTTGAATTTAAAAAATCTGGATTTACAACTTCCAATGATAAACCAAAGGCATAACAGTTATTAGTTATTCTTCCGTAATTTTACCCCCTCATGTTCAAAAAAATTCTCATTGCTAACCGAGGTGAAATTGCCGTTCGTGTAATACGTACATGTGAAGAGTTGGGTATTGAAACTGTTGCAATTTACTCTGATGTGGATCGACTCTCACCTCATGTATTGAAAGCTACTGAAGCCTATTGTGTGGGACCTGCGCCATCTTCAGAATCCTATCTGAATTCGGATAAAATTCTTTCCATCATTAAAGATAAAAATGTAGATGCTGTTCATCCTGGTTATGGATTCCTTTCTGAAAACTGTGACTTTGCTAAAGCGGTAACAAATATGGGCGCAACTTGGATAGGGCCCTCCACAGAAGCCATTACCACTATGGGTGATAAAATGGCTGCTCGTGAATTAGCAAAATCTGTAAATGCACCAATAATACCAGGTACAACTGAACCTATTGATAATGTTAAAGAAGCACTAGACACTGCTAAAGGAATTGGCTTCCCTGTACTCATAAAAGCAGCTGGTGGTGGCGGTGGTAAAGGCATGAGAATAGTTCAGAAAGAGTCTGAATTTGCTGATGCTATTGAGCGAGCACAGTCTGAAGCAGACAAAGCATTTTCAGATAATCGAGTGTATATTGAAAAATTTCTTGAAGAGCCCCATCATATAGAAATTCAAGTATTTGCTGATAATTTTGGAAATGTAGTTAGTCTCAGTGAGCGAGAGTGTTCAATACAACGTCGATACCAGAAAATAATTGAAGAGTCTCCATCTCCATTTATTAGCAAAGAATTACGAAATCAAATTTCAGAGACTGCAATAAATATTACTCAGAAGTGTAATTATTCAGGTGCAGGCACCGTTGAATTTTTGGTGGATAAGCATCAAAATTTCTATTTTCTAGAAATGAATACACGACTTCAAGTTGAACATCCTATTACAGAAATGGTTACGGGCATTGATCTAGTTCGAGAACAAATTTTAGTGGCACATGGAGAGAAATTGTCTTTTACCCAAGACGATGTAAAAAATAGTGGTCATGCAATTGAATGTAGAATTTATGCTGAAGATGGCTTCAATAATTTTTCACCATCAACAGGGATTATTAAAGACTTAGTTATCCCACAAGGATTAGGCGTTCGTTTTGATGATGGAGTGAGAAATTTACAGGAAATTACACCCTATTATGACCCATTGTTAGGAAAACTTATTACATGGGGTCCAAGCCGAAGTATTGCATTGAATAGGATGATTCGTTCATTGAAAGAGTTTCATATAGCAGGAATTGAAACAAGTATTCCCATTTGTTTAATGATTATTAAACATAAAAAATTCAGTAATGGTGATTATTGTACACACACATTAAATGAAGTTTATGATGATCTTATTGAAGAACTAAAAATTCATAAAAATCATCGTATGCTCTCTGCCAGTATTGCAGCAGTTTTACATGAAACAAAGCAATATGAAAAGCCAACTTTGAAAGAAAAAAAATCTAGTTTATCAACATGGAAAACAGCTGGAAAAAGGAGTTCTCTCCGTTGAAATTTAAAGCTTTAATTGATGACTATTCGGTAGAATTAAACGTATTAAGTGATGGTGAAATACAAATTGCATCTGAAGACACAACGGTTTCCATCGATTGTAAAACATTAACATCTAATTCGTACTCGTTAATTTTAGACGGAAAATCACATTATCTTTGTATTGATTCACATCCCCAAGGATATGAAGTAACTATAGATCAACATACAAATATTGTGATGGTAAAAGATGAACAAGCCCTTTTATTGGAAGAATTTGGAATAGCAAGTGATGATTCTTACGAATTGGGAGAAATATATTCTCAAATTCCAGGGCTTATTACACATTTTTTTGTTTCTAATGGAGATAAAGTAGAAAAAGGGGATAAACTTTATATCTTAGAAGCAATGAAAATGGAAAATGAAATAACGGCTCCAATTTCTGGAACTATAAGTGAAATTCATCAATCAACAGGTGTAGCCGTTGAAAAAGGTACTTTGATTTTGGAGATAAACAACTAATGGGTGGATGGAGTAAATTATTATGGGGTGGCATCGGATGGGCTTTTGGAGGCCCAATTGGTGCTATTTTGGCTTATTCTCTTGCATCTATGGCTGATGGAGATAGCACAAAATATCAACGGGCTTTTCAAAATGACTCAACTCATCCTGGTGATTTTGGCGTATCACTCCTTATTCTATTTGCATCAGTGATGAAAGCGGATGGAGTTCAAAAAAAATCTGAGTTAAACTATGTAAAGCAATTTTTTATAAATCAATTTGGCTCAACACATGCACAAGAACGCATGCAATTGTTTAAAGAAATCCTTAAACAAGATTACTCTGTTCTTCAGGTTTGTACTCAAATAAAAGCCAATATGGATCATGCAACACGATTACAGTTGATTCATATTCTATTTGGTTTATCTCAAGCAGATGGCCACGTTCATCCTGATGAAGTTGGAGTTATTTCAACAATTTCTCGATACTTAGGCATAAGCCAAAAAGATTTTGAGTCAATACAGGCGATGTTCTTTAAAAGTACTGATGCAGCATATAAAATATTGGAAGTATCACCCTCTGCCACTGATGATCAAATTAAAAAAGCATATCGAAAAATGGCTGTAAAATATCATCCCGATAAAGTGCAACATTTGGGGGATGATTTTCAAAAAATGGCCGAAGAAAAATTTAAAAAACTTAATGATGCTTATCAACAAGTTAAAAAGGAACGTGGAATATAATGAGCGCTGACGAGAAAAAGAACTTCTACGGACCACTTAGTGGAGAGCAGCCAGGAGAATTTCCGTTTACCCATGGTATTTATCCCAATATGTATACGGGACGACTCTGGACAATGCGACAATATGCAGGTTTTGCATCTGCTGAAGAGAGCAATAATCGTTATCACTATTTACTTAATCAAGGGGTTATGGGCTTATCCGTCGCCTTTGATTTACCTACTCAAACTGGATATGATTCAGATCATCCATTATCAGAAGGTGAAGTGGGAAAAGTGGGTGTACCCATATCTTCTCTTGCAGATATGGAAGTCTTATTGGATGGAATTCCATTAGACAAAGTGTCTGTTTCCATGACTATTAATTCAACAGCCTCAATATTATTAGCCTTTTTAGTTGCTGTTGCCCAAAAACAGGATATGGACATTTCTAATTTGCGTGGCACCATCCAGAATGATATATTAAAGGAATATATTGCTAGAGGTACATATATTTTCCCTCCTCAGCCCAGCATGAAAATTATTACCGATATTTTTGAATATTGTGGTGAACATCTTCCCAATTGGAATTCCATTTCTATTTCTGGCTACCATATCCGTGAAGCGGGATCTACTGCATCCCAAGAGCTTGCTTTTACCTTGGCCAATGGGATTGCCTATGTACAAGCCGCCATTGATTCTGGATTAGATGTAAACAAATTTGGAAAACGATTGAGTTTCTTCTTTAATAGTCATAATAATTTCTTTGAAGAAGTGGCAAAATTCAGGGCGGCTCGACGAATGTGGGCAAAAATTATGAAGGACAGATTCGGTGCCTCTGAACCTAAAGCCATGATGTGCAGATTTCATACACAAACAGCTGGATCAACACTTACAGCTCAACAAATTGATAATAATGTTGTTCGTACAACATTACAAGCAACAGCTGCTGTATTGGGTGGTACACAATCACTCCACACCAATGGTCGCGATGAAGCTCTTTCGCTTCCAACTGAAGCATCAGCAAGGCTTGCATTACGGACACAACAAATTATAGGTTTTGAATCTAGAATTCCTGAAACGGTAGATCCCCTCGCAGGCTCCTATTATGTTGAATCACTTACGGATGAATTGGAGAAAACTGCATTTGAGCTTATTGATAAAATTGATGAACTTGGTGGTGCGGTATTTGCAATCGAACAAGAATTTCAACAAAATGAAATAGCTAACAGTGCCTATGAATTTCAAGAAGGTATGGATGATGGTGAAAATATTGTAGTTGGAGTAAATAAATTCTTAACAGATGAATTGAAGCCTAACAACTTACAAGAAATTGACCCAAAAGCGGTGCAAAGTCAATTGAAACGGCTTAAAGATACAAAAACAAACCGCGATAATAATGTAGTAGAAAATTGTCTATCACAATTAAAGCAGGCAGCAACAAATGGTCAAAATGTGATGCCCCATATAGTTTCTGCAGTTAAAGCCTATGCTACATTAGGAGAAATTTCAAATACATTACGTCAAGTTTTTGGCGAGCATCAATAACCTTGCTATTTACAAACCTCATTCAAGGGAATTTATCTACTTCATACATTGGTCGTGAAATTGAATATTTCTCATTTACAAATTCAACCAATGAAGATGTATGGGAGTATGTTGAAGAAAATGTTTCCCCAGGATTTGTTGTAATTACAGATAATCAAAAACAGGGTAAAGGTCGCCGAGGGAATACATGGTTATCTGAACCTGGTAAATCCCTTACATTTTCATTATTTTTAAAACCATCTATAAAGTTTGAGCAGATTGGATTACTACCACTTATAGCGGGCTCCTCCTTAACAGAAGCAATAAATTCTTTCACCACACTCAAAGCAGATTTAAAATGGCCCAATGATATATTAATTAATGGTAAAAAAGTAGGTGGTATTTTATGCGAGCACAAGGTTGTAAAAGATGAATCGCATATAGTATTAGGAATAGGGCTTAATGTAAATGAATCTGAGTTAAACATAGATATTTCTCATATGGCTACTTCATTAAGTTTAGAGGCTGGACATCCAATTCAGCGAGAACCACTGTTGGCCAGTATTTTAAATCAACTTGAGAAAAATATAGAGGCACCACCTTCTACATGGGTTTCAAAATGGGAAAGCCATTGCACCCATTTAAATCAATCTATAAACTTCCATTCATCCAATGAAGTTATATCAGGAATTTTTGTAGGATTAAGTGAGATTGGGCAGGCAGTTATCAAGATTAATGATGAAACAAAGGTATTTTCAAGTGGAGTAATTGAATTATCATGATTCTCTGCATTGATATTGGAAATACAAATGTGGTCACTGCAATATGGGATGGAAAATCTTACATTGATGAAAATAGAATTGAATCTATTTCTGGTGTAAAAGGTCGACTATCTCACATTGATTTCGACCAAATCAGCAAAGTTATTCTTAGCTCAGTAGTACCAAAATTAACTGAAGAATACACTTTTGAAATAAATAAACACTCTCAAATAAATCCATTTGTTATTGGTTTTGAGCAATCAAAAATTATGTTAGATGTGGATTTTCCCCATGAAGTGGGCGCAGACCGAATCTGCAATTCTTTGGCAGCCTTGAAGCGTTTTGGATCTCCTTCAGTTGTGGTAGACTTTGGGTCTGCAACAACCTATGATGTAATTGATGAAAGGGGTGCATTTATTGGAGGTGCCATTGCACCAGGAATTGACATTTCTGCACACCATCTCATAGAGAAAACAGCATTACTTAAATCCGCTGCATTTCAATTTCCACAATATGTGGTGGGAAAAAATACCAAAACAAATTTACAATCAGGGATAATGTTTAGTGGTGTAGATGCTGTTGAGGGTATGTTAAACCGCATTCAACAAGAAATGAAGTGGAATTCTATGAATATCATCCTTACTGGAGGATTTAGTAAACTAATCTCACCTCAGCTGGGCATTACTCATCATTTATCACCAAACCTTACATTGGATGGAATGCGTTTTTTGGCTGAGTAATTAGATATATCCCAATTGCTCAATTTTTAATAAAATATCCTGTACCAGTTTCTCAGGATCTTCATTCCCAGAGTCTATTACCAATTCAGGGTTTTCTGGTGCCTCATAAGGATCACTAATTCCTGTAAACTCTTTGATTTTGCCTTCACGTGCCAGTGCATATAATCCTTTAACATCTCTTTCTTCACATACTTCTAGAGAAGTAGAAACATGTACTTCAATATATCCGCCATATTGAGAAATAAGCTCTCTATTAAAACGACGGTCTGCCTGATATGGAGCAATTGGTGCACAAATGGCAATCCCTCGGTTTTTGGTAATTTCACTGGCAACATACCCAATTCGTTGCACATTAATAGAACGATGCTCTTTTGAAAATCCTAGCTCACTAGATAAATGGGTTCGGACAATATCTCCATCCAAAAGAGTCACAGGACGACGACCATCTTCTAATAATTTTATTAATAATCCATTTGCTAAAGTAGACTTTCCAGATCCAGAAAGCCCTGTAAAGAAAATTGTTAATCCTCTCTTTATTTTTTCAGGATGTGAAAGTCTCAACTCCTCAACTACATCGGGATATGAAAACCATTCTGGTAAATCTAGACCTTTATCTAAACGTCTTCTTAATTCAGTTCCAGATATATTTAATGTTCGCATTTCATCTAATACTTCATTGATCGGTAAATACTCTGCTTTATCCTCCACATATACCATCATTTGAAAAGGTACCATCTCAATACCAATTTCATCTTCAAATGACTTCAACAATTCTTGGGCATCATATGGACCATAAAATGGATTTCCATTTGAATCATTCCCTGGACCAGCATGATCTCTACCCACAATAAAATGAGTACATCCATAATTTTTACGAATGAGCGCATGCCATAATGCTTCACGAGGTCCTGCCATTCTCATTGCAAGCGGCAAAAGACTCAAGCTGGCTGTTTCTACGGGGTATTTTTTAATAATTTTTTGGTAACATCTTACTCGTGTAAAATGGTCAACATCTCCAGGTTTTGTCATTCCAACCACAGGATGAATTAATAGGCTAGCACCTAATTGTTTTGCTGCTAGTTGAGTAATCTCCACATGAGCTCGATGCATAGGGTTTCGAGTTTGGAAAGCTACAATCTTTGTCCATCCACGTTTTTCAAACTCAGCTTTAACTTCCTCTGGAGTTTGCCGTAATACTGGAAAATCATAATGTTTAGGTAAAGCAATGGGATGAATTTTTCCACCCACATAATAATCCCCTGCAATATTATACAAATAATGTACTGCGGGGTGTTTTTCATCAGTTGTACCAAAAACTTTTTCTGCTTCATCAACTTTATTGGGCTGCCATGTTGATTCAACATCCATAATTGCAAGTACAAAACCCTCTTTATCTTTAAGTGCAATCTTTGAAGAATCTTTAATTTCTTCAACAAAGGATTCTTTCACATCAAGGGTGATAGGTATTGGCCAAACTGAACCATCATTTAATCTCATATCATTTAGTACGGAGTTGTAATCATCTTCAGTCAAAAATCCGTCTAATGGAGAAAAGCCTCCGTTAATGATGAGTTCAATATCACACAATTGTCTGTCTGTTAGTATAAGGGAAGGATAATTTGATGCTTCGTTTTTTAAATTTGAATTTAATTTCATAATTTTCCGTTTTGAATGTAGTATAGTTAAATTTTTAAAACCTTAATTAAAAAATCTGGTTAAAAAATGAGGGCGTAATTTATCGTTCTTTTTAAAATTCAACACTATACAATTCAAAATTATTGACTTATTTCCAATGCTTATAAATATCTAACTTTAGATGCTATTTATTAACAAACTATGAACAATTTATTACAAACTGCTAAAAGTGCTGCTCATGTAGCAGGTGATATCATTCTTTCTTACTATCATAGTGAGTATGAAGTAAAAATGAAAGGTAAAGGGAATCCTGTAACAGAAGCAGATATTGCTGCAGATCATAAACTTAAAGAATTACTTACATCAGCATATCCTGATTATGGGTGGTTGTCTGAAGAAACCCGTGATTCTGCGCATAGATTAGATAAAGAACGAGTTTGGGTTGTAGATCCTATTGATGGGACAAAAGAATTTGTAGAGGGAGTTCCCAACTTTGTTGTCAGTATTGGACTTGTTGAAAATGGAATGCCAATTTTGGGTGTTATTCATAATCCTGTGACAAAAGATACATATACTGCTTTTTCAGGTGAGGGTACAAAATTTAATGGTAAAGATGTATCTATTAGTACTATTTCAGAATTGTCTCAAATGGAAATGTTAAATAGTCGATCTGAAACTAAAAAGGGGTTATGGGAACCTTATCATTCATATTTTAAACAGTTAATTCCTATTGGAAGCATTGCCTTGAAACTGGCTATGGTTGCTGCACAACAGGCCCATATTGTAGCATCATTAAAGCCAAAAAATGAATGGGATTTATGTGCGGGACACTGTTTAATAAACGAAGCGGGGGGGACATTATTAACTATTGAAGGTAAAAAAATTACCTATAATAATAAATCTACATTAATTACACCGGGATTGGTAGCAGGAAATTCCATTGTAGTTGACTCATTCAATTCATTACAAAATTAAAGGAATAAAAATAATGAACTTCCATAAAGAGCTTTGGTTGTTTTTATCTGGATTTGGTATAATGTTTGCCATTTTATCATGGATGCAAGACTCAGGCTTAATCTTTCATGAACCTTCAGCAGCAAAAGGAATTGCTGCATTAATTACAGGTTCTTTATTATACTTATTAGTAGCTAAAAAAATGGATTAACATGCTCCATTGGGCATATAGTCATAAGCAATCATTAAAATATCTCATCGGTGTTGTAAAAAATAAAGGTGGTGAAAATACAGGTCAATTTGTTGATGAATCCTATTTGGGATTAGATAGTAAAAAAACACCATTGCGGATTTTTAAACATCCAAATGCAAAGCGAACTACATTTATATTATTTCCTGGGGCATCACCTTTTGCAGAAGAACATCCTGGAATGATTGGCCTTGCAACGACGATCAAAAATTTAGGATATAATGTTTTTATCCCAAGAATACCTCCCCTAAAAGCACTAAACATTGGACCCAAAAATATAGAATGGTTTGCCCATGCCTATGACAAAATTATTAACCGTGATAATGTAGACGTAGAAAATGTAGCTGCTGTGGGTATAAGTTTTGGGGGCTCATTGCTATTAAAAGCAATGTTAGAAAAAAAAATACAAAATAATCCCCCTCGTTCCTTGCTCATGTATGGCTCCTGTTTTGATTTTGAAACAGGGTTACATTTCTTACTTACGGGTGAAATTGAGCATGACGGTAAAATTGCACATATACCCCCCAATGATTGGGGAATGACGGTTTTATTCCATAATTTTATAAAAAATATTGATGCAGGGTTTGATACTACAAAGATAGAAGAGGTTTTATCTGCTCGTGTTGCTGATGATTTAGAATTGGTAGAAAAATTAAAACAAAATTTAAATGAACACGACCACACACTAATCACTGATGTACTAAATGGAAAAATAAACCCTGAGATAGAAAAAATTTCTAAAGAAATAATTCAATCTCAAAAAGAAATTTTAAATGAGCTGTCTCCCAGTACTTTTTGTCATAAAATTAGTTCTAAAGTTTTTGTGATGCATGGCGCTAATGATTCTATGGTACCCTATTCCGAATCAATAAAATTGGGAAAAAATCTCCCCAATAATGAGCTCCTAATTTCGTATTTATATGAGCATAAAGAAATTTCGACAAATAGTGGAATAATTTCTAAATTTATTGAATTTATAAAACTTGAACATTTTTTTGCATCATACTTTCGGTATAATGAACGTTAAAACTTTTATTGGTGGGTTTGACAAAAATCTTTGTCATCTTATTTGGTGTAACGAATCGAATGAAGCTACACTCATTGATGCCTCTGTTGAAATTATCCCCATAATTGAATTTATAGAAGCCAATGATTTAAATCTTCGGCGTGTAATTATTACACATTCTCACCATGATCATATACAATTTTTAGATGATTTGCTATTCCAATTCCCATCTATTCAAGTTTGTGGGTATAAACATTCAAATAATGATTTTGGTAAGCATTATTACAGATTAGAACATCACCAAAGTATTTCTATGGGAAAAGAACTCCTTACTATATTATATACCCCAGGGCATTATTCTGATAGCATTTGTATATGGAATGTAAAAGCAAAAATGCTATTTACGGGGGATACAATATTTGTTGGACGTACAGGTCGAGTTAAGAGTATTTCCAGTTCAATAGAAGATTTATATCAAAGTGTATATGAAATTATTCTTACGCTTCCCAAAGAGACTGTTATCTACCCTGGGCATCATTATGGGTTTAAAAAATCAATTAGTATTCAAGAAAACATTTCTCTTTCTCCCTTTTTTCAATGTGGGGATGTGGAGGAGTTTAAAAAAGTAATGGCAAATTTTGAACGTAACCGACGATAATCAAAATTTTAATAAATTAGAAAAATCTATTAATTCCATGCCCCAGTGGGAAGTTTATCAATTATCTCAACCTGAAGATGAGACTAAACCATATTATAAGCAATTGTTTCCAGCCATTCCATCACCACTTGTATTAGACTTTTTCAAAAATAATGTGATTACTGTATGTGAAATTTTTGAGTGTGAGATACGAATAAAAGCAATAGGATTGGATGAAGTTGAATGGCAATATAAACTCGTTTCATCCTCTAAAACTGAATAATAAATCCAACGTATAAATCTCGTAATTCTATTGAATTTCCCATTCTAAGTGCCATTAAATCGGTTTTTCTCCTCTGGAAATAACATATATTTAGACTGAATATTCAATAAATCCGTAAAAAATGTTAAAAAAAAGGGGGATTTTACATGAATTCCCTTGATTTTATAGACGAGAAATTCATAGAATTAGATGTAATTTGATAGACAAACATTATTACAAAACAAAAAGGAGAAATAACATGGCAGAAAAAGTTTCTAAAACTGGCGTTTCTAAAGAAAAAGGTTACCTCTATTACTTGGACAAAAATGGTAATGTGTCACGTTCAAAAATGGCGCGTGGTGCAAGTAAGGGTGGAAGTGCCGAAGTTGTAGCAAATGCTGGCGTAACACGTGAATCAGGTTGGTTATACTTCATCGATAAAGATGGTGATGTATCAAGAGCTAAAATGGCACGTGGCCGTAAATAAATTCAACTATTAAATTGAATTTTTGAACCCCGCTGTGGCGGGGTTCTTTTTTTATGAAATATTATATTTTACTCTTTCAACTTTCAATTTTATTACCGTTTTCATTAACAAACATAGTTGTTCAAGGGAATACAAACACAAAAAATAACATCATCCTTCGAGAAGTTAACCACCCTATCCCTGGAGATTTTGATTCCACCATAGCAGTACAAGATAGAAATCGGATTTATAATTTAAGAATTTTTTCATCGGTAAATATTACGGCTCAAGATTCGAATTATGTCATTTCTGTTACTGAAACACCACGATTTTTTCCCATTCCGCTTATAGACTATGACGAAGCAAAAGGATGGTCTTATGGAGCTGGTTTAAAAACGGATAACTTTACGGGAAGGAATGAAACCCTTATAACGGGATTTATGTTTGGCGAAGACCCCGTTTTATTTCTTCATTATGAAAATCCATGGATTGCAGGTGATCATATTAGCCTAACGACCAGTATTTTAAATAACAATATTGAACATCATTATCATGATAGTACAATGTATCAACAGTCGCTTTATATTGGTACTGGATTTCAACGACATCTACTCCATAATTATGTTGCCACTTTTGGTGGTATAAAACGTGAAATTTTCTCCAATTCCACAGAAAATAATAACTCTGTATTAATCAATCAATTTTCAACAAACTTAGCTTATTATTACGATTCAAGAGATATAAAAATCGATCCTACATCAGGAATGCTATGGGGATTAAACTATTCCACTGATTGGGGGTTAAATTCATCTCCAACTATCCATAAACTCCAATATTTTAAAAGAGCACATTTTTTGTCTCCATCATGGAAATTTGACCCTGTATTTACGTATAAGCTAAATATTGTCCACTATTGGAGTGATGCTTATTTCCCATATTATTATCATGAATACTTAGGTGGAGAGGAATTCGTGAGAGGCTACACACCCCATCCCGATGAGAACGGTGAATTCTCAGATTTTATTGAAGTAGATAATTTGATTTATCAGTCGTTAGAATCTCAATTTACAATATTTCCTAAAAAAGATATGGGTGGTGTAGAGCTTGGTATTGATGGTGTACTTTTTGTAGATGTAGGATTAGGTGCTAAAATCAATGAATCTTTAAATCTAGAGAATCATTTATTTGGTTTTGGAATAGGATTGAAGTTTTTTATGTCTGGATTTGGTTATATTGGTATAGATTTTGGATTTAATCCTTCAGGTGAAATGAAAATTCATCTAAACGATTCGGACTAACCAAATAAGCGTTTAAGAATCATCACCTTTTCAAAGCGATTTTCATTTCCTTGTAACATTCTTCCAATATTACTACGGTGAGTAAAAATTAAAAATGCTGACATGATAAGCCCAAAAGTACCAATAGGAGTGCTCAATCCTCCAGGATAATAATAGTAAACTACAACGGGAAAGCAAATGCCAGCAATCATGGTACTCAATCCAACATACCCAGTTAAAATTAATATAATTACCCATGTAGAAAAAGCAATCAATAGCCCAAAAGGGTAAAGCCCAATTAATACACCAACAAGGGTACCTGCACCTTTTCCGCCTTTAAATCCATAATATATTGGATAAACATGGCCCAGTACAGATGCAATACCACAAATGAGTGCCATAGATGTGCCAGTGCCCATGTCTCCACTAATATAATATGTTGATATAAATCCTTTTATAATATCAATGATAATTACAGCCAATGCAAAAACTGCCCCTTGAGTACGGAATGCATTAGTGCCTCCAGCATTGCCACTTCCCATTTGGCGAATGTCAACACCTTTGAGTTTTCCCATGACCATACTACCTGAGATTGAGCCCACAAAATAACTCAGTACTATTCTTAAGATTATCTCTAAATTCATTTTACTTCTTGAATCCCAACCACTAATGTTCCAGGACCTGTGTGTACGCCCAATGCACCACCTACTTCATGTAATTCAGTTGACTGTAAATTATTAAACTTATTTTTGAGTCCTTCGAGTAAAATTTTTCCATCTTCTGGGCAATTGCAATGTCCCACGGAAATTCTGTATGGCTTATTTACATCATGATTTTTTGCCATATACTTTACCATTTTTTTGCCTAAATTTTGCTTTCCTAATACTGCCCCAGCTTTTTCCAATTTTCCTGATTCCGATGTAGTTAATACAGGGCGTACCTGAAGCAAATCAGCAATTACTTTAACTGATTTAGGTACACGACCACCTTTAACGCCATAGGATAAATCTTTAACACAACAATACACTTTAGTATGGTTTCGAGTAGCTTCTATTGCGGCCACCACTTCATCATGGCTTTTACCCTCCTGCACCAATTTTGCTGCATGAGTTACTACTAATCCTTGCCCCACAGAGATATTAAGTGAATCAATTACAGATACACTGGCTTCTGGAATCCGTTTTACTGCAGTTTGTGCAGATTGCATCGTTCCACTGACCGCATTGGGAATATGTACTGAAATTATTGATTTATAATGTGTAGTTAAAAACTGGTATTGTCGTCTAAAATCTCCAGGAACAGGTTGAGATGTTTGGGGATGTACAGGATTTGTGGCTAATTCTTCATAAAATTCTTCAACCGTTTGGGATACTTTGTCAATATAACCTTTGTCACCAAAACTATATCTTACAGGAACCACATGAATATCATATTCATCTGTATTAAAATCTGCCCCTGAATCAGTTACGATTGCAATATCACCCATTTGCGAACTATGGGCAGATTCTTGTTGTTGAAACATGTCATCCGCTTTTTGACCAGATACGGTACCAAATTGTTCACAAATTGAAAATACGTTAGCAGGATTATTAGTATGAATATGAACCTTAGCCTTAGTTTTAGAACCTGCTAACACCATGCTATCACCTTCATCAAGAAGTGCTTCTCTTAATGCTTTACGGTCAATGGCATCACTAATAATCATGCATTCTGTACAATATTGAAATTCTAAATTACTTAAATCATGCTCAATTGCATCTGTATCATTTACTTCAATGGGAACAAAATCAGATTCAAATTCTTTTAGGGAACCATTTCTAATGAACTCATGAATGCCTTGTAAAAAATCAACAAATCCTTGAGCCCCTGCATCTACCACTCCAGCCTTTTTTAAGATTTCCATCAAATTAGGGGTATTCTTAAGAGATCGTTCTGCCTCTTCAATCCCTTTGGCCAAAATTTGCTCAAAATCATCAATACCTTCATCCACCAATTCTTTTAATTGAATAGAAAAATCAGTAATTACAGTAAGAATAGTTCCTTCTTGAGGTTCTGATAAAGCATCACGGGCATATTCTGATCCGGTTTGAATTGCCACAGAAAATGAATAGGGATCAAATCGAGAGACACCTTGTGCGCCATCGCTAAATCCTTGAAAAAATTGGGCTAATATTGCACCTGAATTACCCCTTGCACCATCTAATGCAGAATCTGCAACTAATGCTAACATATCATCTACACGAGAGGTTACTTTATTAGCTGAACCATCTAAAATAGCAGTCAGCGTAAATGCCATGTTAGTACCAGTATCTCCATCAGGTACAGGGAATACGTTAATTTTATTTAAGTAGTCTTGATGTGAGACTACATTTCGAATTCCTGCTACAATGGCTCGATGAAGTCGTATACCATTGAGATAATTAATTTTGGTAATCTTTGTCATATTTTAAAATAAGTTCGATGAACAGAACACAATGTTACGGCAATTTTTACTTTATTTCAAAGGATTGGACACGTTTTAGAAATCTATTCAATAATCGATAAGTTTTAAGGGCATCAAACCATCGATGTAATTGAAATATAAAATGACTTTTTGTGGGGGACCCTTTTTTTATTTTATCCCATACATCAACAAAATTCTCTTCTAATAAAAATTCATAAAGTACTTCATCAATATTTGCTAATTCTTTAAAAATATTCTCGCCATCTACTTGAGTATTTGATGTGACCCTTTCCAAAAATATTCTTATTACATCAAATGCATGTTGAGGATAAAATAAATTTTCCAAATCAATACCTTGTTCAACTTGATTCATCCTAAATCCAGTTCCTAAATATACTCTATCTGACAATCGTGATGATGGGAATACCAATTTTTTGGGGATTGAATCTACTCTTCTAAACTTGGCTAACTCTTGTAAGAAATAAAAATCTTCTGTGGCTTTTTTTCGAGGCATACCTCCAATTGCGGCATAAGCATCTGCGCGACATACCATAGCGGATCCCAAAGCTACATAGTCATAAGGTGAAGCAATTTCATTTAATTTTTGAGCTGTAGAGTAAAGGAAATCTTCATAAATACGGACATATTTTTCTAATTGTTCATTTACATTTTTTGAATGAGAAAATCCAACGACTGCAGCTATACTTTCATATTCATCAAAAAATGTATTCACATATGAAAAATAATCAGTTGAAACGGTAGTATCACCATCTAAGCAAAAGAGTAAAGTGTCTGGGTTTGCATGGTGTAGAGCTAAATCCATTCCTATTTTTCGAGCCATGCCTACCCCTGCATGTTTAAGAGGAATCTCAAAATTCACTGAACTTGCATCTACTGTTGATAATGAAAAATTGAATTGAGGGTTCGATGCAAAATATTCCAATGTTTTTTGGTTATTCTTAATATATTCAGTTGAGGCGGAAGAACTGTTATTTACGACAACAATAACAAGCGTATTTTGCTTATGTATTTCCTCACAGTCATCTACACTATTTAAGGTAATTTGAATTCCTTCAAACTCAGCAAGTACCGGTATTATAACAATGTTTTCAAATAATTGATTGGGCTGCGGTTCCAGCACCCACGGACCCTTAATTCCCCGTTTACGTAGATATTGAGATAGAGTGGATATTGCCACTTATTTTAATAAACTGGGTTCTTCATCTTCCACTAAATGAGAGATGTTTTCAATTTTATCTATGGGTCGATCAAGTGCTTTGGTACGCGTAGTAATTAGCGTTTGATAATCTGAAGATAATCCATCAATTCTGCGACCAATTTTATCCATTTGCTCTACATATTTTCGCCACTGAGTTTTGAATTGTTCCACTAAGTCCATCACTTCTGAAGCTCGTTCATTCATTGTAAAGTTACGTGCTGCCTGATGAATAAGAGATAACACTGCATACAATGTTAGTGGAGAACATAATAATACTCTATTTTGTAATGCAAAATCTACTAATGATGAATCTTCTCTGTTTATGAAACCATATATAGATTCATTGGGAATAAATAACATTACATAATCTAAAGTTCCTTCAGAGGGATTAATATACTCCCTACCTGATACCGCCTTAATATGGCTTTTTACATCTTTTAAAAATGCTAATTTCTCTTGTGATTGCACTTCTTCACTCTCTGCTGAGAGAAATGCCTCATAATGGGCAATGGGAAATTTTACATCCATATTTAGTACCCGTTCTTTGGGGAGTTTAAATGTAAAATCAGGACGTTGTCCAGACTCTACTTGGGCTTGCTTAGTATAATTTACATTTTCCATTAGTCCAACCACTTGAAGAATATCCTCCACCATACGCTCACCCCATTGACCACGCTGTTGAGATGAAGATAGGATTTCCCTCAGTTTTGCTGTATTTTCTGTGAGAGATGCAGTGGTTTTTTGACTGGTATCAATGCTAGATTTTAACTCTGCAGATTGTTTATGTATATATTCTAATTTTTCATTCATACCCACTAAGCTTTTATCTATCAGCTTTTTCTTCTCATCTAAATCTTTTTCTGAGGTTTCTTTAAGCGATTTAAACTGTTCATTGGCTTGTTTTAAGAATAACTCACTGTTGTTGTTTGTAATTTCAGTAGCCATAATTTTAAAGGATTTTTCCATTTCCAGTTTTATCTCTTCCATGCGTTTTTTTTCTTCTTCTAGCTGCGTGGATACATTTTCAAGATTTGTTCGGGCAATGGCTTCTGCTTCAACAGATTCTTTTAGTTCATTTTCTAGAGTTGTAATTTTGTTAGAATCCACTTGGGGAACACTTTTAGAACGTAAAAACCAGCCAATGGTTACACCTACCACTAAACTTATTATGAAAATTATGGCTTCAAGCATGAAAACTCCGTTTATAAATTGTAAATTTTAGACGTTATGAACTCTATATTTTGCGAATTATCAACATGACATCCAACAAAAAACAATCATTAGATTTAATCACAGTGTTGGGACCCACTGCTTCAGGTAAAACTCAATTGGCAGTACAACTTGCTCATCAATTAAATGGAGAAATAATTTCTGCAGATTCACGACAAATTTATCGGGGAATGGATATTGGTACAGGGAAAGATATAGATGAATACACCATAAATAATACTCAAATTCCCTATCATCTTATTGATATTCTTGATCCCACCGAAGATTATAGCGTTTACCAATTTCAGCGAGATTTTTACCATTCAGTAGAAAAAATTAAATCCAATGGGAAGCTACCCATTCTGTGTGGTGGTACTGGACTTTATTTAGATTCTGTTTTATTGGATTATCAGTTTGAGCCCATATTGGCCGATAGTCAATTACGACAAGATTTAGAGAAGAAATCAAAAGAAGAGCTCCTTGTTTATTTTGAAAATATTGATGCAAAATTGTATTCAGATTGGCAAACAGATACTAAGCGACGTATCATTCGAGGTATTGAGTTAGCACTTTCAGAAGGAAATCCTCAGACAAATTCTCAACTTCGCGATTTATCCAATACATGCATATTAGGCATTCAATGTACTCGTGAAATTATACGTGAACGAATTACTCAACGGCTTCATCAACGGATTGATGAGGGGATGATAGAAGAAGTTGAATCTTTATTAATAAATGGGCTGCCTAAAGAACGTTTGAATTATTTTGGTTTAGAATATAAATTTATTCGCCGTTATTTGGATGGTGAATTATCAAAAGATGAAATGATTGAATTATTAAATATTGCAATACATCAATTTGCCAAACGACAACGCTCATGGTTTCGACGAATGGAGCGAAGAGGTGTTCATATTAATTGGATAGAAAAAAATGATATTAAGCAAGCAATTTCAATAATAAATAAAAATTACAAATTCCATGATTGACCATATAACATTACGCGTTAAAGATTTAGAAAAAAGTAGAGCTTTTTATGATGAGCTTCTCAAAGTCATAGAATATAAAATTGTATTGGGGAAAGACGATGAACCCTTCCGTGGATATGGTGTAGATGTTGACCCAATTTTTGAAATAGTTCAAGCAGATAATAATCAACCAGCAAATTCACATGTACACATCGCATTTAAGGTTGAAAGTGAAGAAATAGTTAAGGAATTTTATGAAAAAGCGTTAGCCTTGGGTGGAAAAGATAACGGACCTCCAGGACCGCGCCCACATTATGGGGAAACCTATTATGCCGCTTTTATTTTAGATTTTGATGAAAATAATATTGAAGTTTGTTTGTACTAAATTAAAACTGCTGTTCCTGTAACGGATACCATGAGCATACTGCCGTTATGACCAACTGTTTCATAATCTAAATCTATACCAACTACCGCGTTGGCACCTAAATCAATAGCTTTTTCTTGAAGTTCCTCCATGGCAATAGTGCGTGCCTTTTCTAGTTCTGCTTCGTATGCAGATGAACGACCACCCACCACATCTCTCACCATGGCAAATAAGTCCTTAAATATATTGGCACCCAATATGGCTTCCCAATAATGACGCCTTTATATTCTTTAATGGTTTTACCCTCAATTTGGTTGGTCGTCGTAAGTATCATATTTCTCCTAGTTTAGTACCGTTTTAGCTTTATAAACGGATTGAATTCTGCTTGCATTATCTTGATAATGAGCATGAGTATAATCATCTAAGACTTCAATATCCATTGCTGTTTCCATTTTGGTATATAACACATTCATGTCATGTCGTGCTAATGCAACGGCATCATTAGGGAATTTACCACTTTCATTTTTTACAATGGCTGAAAGTACTTTTACATGTTCAGTTTGGAGGTTTCTTCTAAAGCTATTCACATTGCCACCTTCATAAAGTTCTCGCCATACTATTTCTGATGCACGTGAAAATAATTCTTCCAATGTAAATACGTCTTCACCACGACCAAATCGTAATTCATTATCTTGTACACGATTGATAATATTGGGATTATAAATTCTGTGCATGGCTAAAGATTGAATACTTTTAATATATGAGTGTAGAGGGAAATCTAACCGTCGCATATCCCAAATGCTACCTTTAAAATCACCCAATCGCTCTGGGGCCAATTTGTTTAACAAATCTGAATCAAAATTGAAAACATCTGCACCCATTACTTTTTCATCTAAAAAGGTAAGAGCTCTGCGTTGATCATCTGCAGGGATTACTACAAGTGGATTTTTATCCATAGACCCAATTCGATGCCGACTATGCTGAATTCCACCAATGAATTTGGACACATTTCGAGAGGCACCATAATACTCCCATAATCCCTGTTTAAAAATTCGACGTAACTTAGGATAACTTTCTCCGTCCTTTTCAAACTTCTTCAACAAGTCTTGCCAAAAGTTTTGAACCAATCCCAATTGATTTGAATAATAGCCGATGGGGTCTGCACTTAAATCACGAGAACTTGAGTATGGATCGATACTGCGAGTCGATGAACCAAAAGTATCTTCATCAGTACCATATACTAAATATGGATCTGTAGATTTTGATGCAATTTGCTGTAAAAATTCAGCTTCTGTTAAATCAGAACCCAATGGTCGTTCAGCATATGCATATTCTATTGCCCAATAATCATATACACCTGGCTGTGTTTGGAAGAAGTTATGTCCACCATCTAATAAGCTGGATGCATTGTAATCCATAACTGAACCTGTTACACCATATTTGTTTGTAAAATCTGGATCACTCAACTGTTCTATCGTGTAGACTGAACTTGCCTTAAAATTATGACGTAGGCCCAATGTATGTCCCACTTCATGTAACACTAAATCTACAATGCCATCATGAACAAAACGTTGCACGGTAAGCTGCTTTTCTTCATCAGAAATATTGTCTTTTGCAAATAGGCTATTCCACGAAAATGCAATATTTTGAGATAAATGTTGAGCATAATGACATTCACCATCATGTTGATGTTCAATTTCATCTTCGGCATGGATTGCATCTTCAAAATTTTGTCCAATTATAGGCTCTACAAAATCATTAAAGTCACTAAAATAAAATCTAAAAAAGTCAGCACTGAGTCGAATATCTGCATCATATAATTCACCTGTGTAGGGGTTTGCCCGTGATGGCCCTACTGCATAAGCAGATCCCGGTTGAATCATCCAACGAATAGTTGAATATCGCACATCTGCTGGACTCCAGTTTGCATTATCTGGCATTTGTTTTGCCACTACAGCATCTTTAAATCCGATGGCTTCAAATGCTTTATTCCAAGCTAACACCCCTTCACGAATAGCTGGTCGAAACTCTTCTGGAATAGTATTTTCGAGCCAAAATACTATGGGCTTTTTAGGTTTTGAAAACTCTGCCGTTGGGTCGGCTTTTTCTAATTGCCACCGATTTACAAATCTCACATATGGTGACTCTTGATAAATATTGGTATAATCCTGATACATAGTCAAAAAATGCCCTACTCTGTCATCTGCCAATCGGGGCTCATAATCAGATTCAGGAATAGCTGACCAGCTCATATGATAACGATGAATGGCCGACTTAGAATCGGGTAAGGTGAACACATATTTGGGATTGCTAGATGTAAAATGTAATGCCACACCAATTTCTGCATTATAGGGGAATGATTGAATGGTTTCGTAATAGCTATTTCCTTTATCTAATTTAAAGGATGCACGCTTAGATCGACCTGTTCCCACATAATCTCTCAAAAATAGCTCCTCTGCTTGAATCAAAATTGCCCCTGTTTTTTCGTGAGGTTGCCCTTCAACTTTTCCAGATGCGATGATAGAATTAGACATCAATTGGTCAATGGCTTTTGATGATGCGGACTGTTTGTCTGCCCTAAACTTTACATTTTCCTCAACTAACTGAACTTTATTGCCCACCCGTTTGAAGAAAAATGGATATTCGCCCAACATGGTTGTACCATCATACATATATCCATCACCAGATTGTCGTGTAAGCCCTGCTAAATAAATGGGGCCAAATTGCTCAGGTGTTAAGGACAAATACATTTTATTTTTCTCTTTATTCCAATAAAATGTAAAGAGCCCTTCAATTTTATCGTATCCATCAATAACATCTGTAAATGGCTTTTCTTTACTCTTTTTAGATTGACCAGTGGCGTTTTTATCGCCAGTTTTGGGAGGGGTTTTCTTTTTTAGAAATTCAATATCTAATGGTTTAAAAGGGTCAGAAATCAATAGGCTTGTACTCATTAATAGTAATACAATTGATCGGAATATGTGTCCCGGCATAATCATGTCCTTTTTTTATAAAATATGGGAAATACTCGAGGTGAAACTACGACAATTTTTAATGTTGGGAAAATCTAATTCTTTCATTGGTCAATTCATGATCTAATAACCATTGTTTCATTTTTAAGCCACCACCATAACCGCCCAAACCACCATTGCTAGCAATGACTCGGTGACAGGGAATAACCAAGGGTAATGGATTGGTAGCATTTGCACTGCCGGCTGCACGAACTGCACGAGCATTCCCTGCTAATTGGGCAATTTGAGCATAGCTTTTTACCTCACCATAAGGAATAGTTGCTACTGCCTCTAATACCTTTTTCCGAAAGGGGGATGTACAAAGTATGTATTCAAAGGTGAAATTTTGACGCTCTCCAGAAAAATATTCATTGATTTGGGCAATTGCATCTTCACACCATTGGGTAGATTCTACAAATGTATCTTCTGCAAGATGTTGATTACACCATGTCTTTGCCGTATTGCTATTGCTTTGTGGTAGGGCAATATATACCACCCCCTCCTCAACAGCATAAAGGGTAAACTCACCCACTGGGGTATGAACTTTAGAATAATGAACCATGAAATAATTTAACCCATTGTGCATTGAAGATTGAAGAATTAAGATGAACATTGAAATGTATCGTTAGTTAGCCTTTCACCCATAGCG
>CAYFMU010000022.1:0-38015 GCA_964344315.1 uncultured bacterium
ATTGTCATTACTATAACTTACGACCTTTCTCATAAGCTTAAATAGTCATGACCCTAATTTTATTATAAAAATTACAGTAAAAGATAATGATACCATAGTAGTCGATGTAGACTTCAGCCAACCCATATTCAATATCAAAAAATAAGAGGTATTCCACCTAAATTATCACATTAATCATATTTTTTTCACCAATACATGAACAATCGATGTAATTTATATAATTGTTTTTGTGATTATACTTTTGCCTTAATATTAATATAAATTTCTTTGATTAGCTTGAAATGATAACTTAAGGTTATTCCAAAAATTAAAATAAGCATAACAATAAATTTGAGCCAGCTTAAAGTATAATCTAAATTCATAAATGAAATATAAACTATTGCCAACGACCCCACTGTAGCTAATTGCACCTTTATATGGTTAAAAAAGTCAATCCAATCAAAGTGTATGTATCTTCTTATAAGAACCAAAAGTAAACCAAATGATAATCCTTTGGAAATTAATAAGAGATATGTAACAGTCATTATTCCAAAATAACTGCCAATAATTACAGATATTGTTGTCATGCTTGTGCGAAAAAAAGCAAAATAGATTCCTAATTCTGGCTTTCCTGTACTAGAAAAAATTACGCCACCTACTTGGCTAATGGATTGAATCGCTCCTGCAAAACATAAAACTTCTAATATAGGGATTGCCTCAGACCATTTGGCTCCAAAAATGAAATGTATAATTAGTTCAGCATTAAATGCAATAAGTGCCATTCCTGGAAAAGTAACCAATGATATGAGCTCAATAGACTTAAAATATCCCTGAATAATTTTTTGGTAGTCGTCTTTTATTGATGAGAATGAGGGAAAAAGAATGTCACTAAATATATATGATACCCGCTTCACAGGGGTATACATAATATTATAGGTAAAAGCATAATAACCTAATGTCTGAGAATTGAAAAATTTACCCATAATTAGATAATCAATATTGCGCTCAAAAAAGAAAATTAACCTCGAAACTTTCATTTTTAATGAATAAATAAGCATCTCTTTAGTGCCCTGCCAATCAAATACAAACTCTGGTTTCCATTTAATCATACAAATGGATAAAATTAGCCTAAACAACGATGATCCTAGCATTTGGAAAACTAATGCGAATACTCCATAGCCCAAGTAAGCAAATATTACTCCTACAACAGCTCCCAATGTTGATGAAAGAATTGTAATCTTACTTAAAAGTTTAAACTCTAGATCACGTTCCATAATCTTATAGTGAATATTGAAGAATGGTGTAATTAGAATATTAATTGCGGCCACCCAAACCACTTTAGTTAATTTGGGTTCATTGTAGAATGAAGTAGCTATGGGACTAGTTAGAATAACTATTGAAAAAGAGAACAAAGCTACCATTAAACTAATCCAGAATAATGTAGAAATCTGACGATTGTTGACATTTTGGTAAAATATAACACTTGATCCAAGGCCAATGTTTGTAAACACAGAAATAAGTCCAATGTAAGTATTTACCAGCACAATTAATCCAAAATCTTCAGGAAGTAATAACCGAGCAAGTATTACATTAACTGCAATGGCAATAAACTGGGATAAAATATTAGCAATGACTAGATATAGTCCGCCCTTTGTAGCTTTTTGCTTTATATTCAATTCATTTGCTTTCAATTTCAGATAAAATTACTTTAGCAGCCTTGGTAAAGGTTAAATTTTGAACATATTCTTTTGCTTTATTGGCCTTTGCAAATGCTTGTTCTGGATTATTAATCACTTCTTCAATTTTAATTATCCAGTCATCAATATTATTAGGATTCGCATAATATACTAGTTCTTCCGAAAAATGTCTACGCAGAGATGGAAAATCTGAAAAAATAACTGGAATACTGCTGGAAAGATATGGTCCAGCTTTTGAAGGGCCAAGCAAATGTTTGTTGTAATAACTATCCTCGTAATTAGCAACAAGTATATCTGCACATGATAATAACTCTAAATATTCCGTATAGGAAACAAATGGATAAACTTTTAAATTTTTAATCTTCATTGACGCCAATTGTTTCATTGCCGATTCATTTGCTCCAACTATGATAAAAGAATACAATGGTAGACTTTTAGCAATATTACAAAAATTTAATAATCTGATACTATCAGCCCCTGTTTTACCGCCATATAAAATTTTCGAGGGCTCATTTTTTCTTGACAAATAATTTTTTATTCTTGTGTTTTGATCAACATGTGGGGACAAATAGTCAGTTTGGTATCTTCGCTTACCTCTCAATAGCTTATTGTATGATATCCCAAAATTATTAAATAGAATCTTAGAATTATAATCTAAATCGCCGCCCAAAATATAGTTAACGTTTTTCATTATAAATTTGTGGAAAGCATTATTTTTTACAAACGATGTTTCAAAAACAATTATGGTTTTAATAACTCCGACTTTTTTTAGTAATAAGTAGGGTACCGTTGAGATATAACATTTACTATAAATAATAATATCTAATTCTCTTAATTGCTTAAGCGATTTTAATGCAAATCTTAAATTTGCAAAAAATTTATTAATAACTACATTTAAAGAACGTGTTACGTTATTGTTTTCTTTTATGTTTGTTGGAAGTTCAAAAATTTTAAAATTTTCAGGAACGTCATAGAGGTCAAATATTTTATCAAAACCCACTTCATATTCACTTCGATGTACTCTAGGGGTAATTAAAGTAACCTTAACTCCATTATTAGAAAATGCAGCACAACTATACATTATATGAACCGAATCGGCCCTATTCTTTCGCATATCACGAGGTGATAAATAATATATTTTCTTTATTTTCATGATTATTTATAACCGAATTAATTAATAGTATATACTTCTTCTACTTTAGATAAAAGTATTTTAGACTATTATATGTTATTAAATGAAAGTAATTCCTATATAAATATTTATTATAATGAATTAGAGAGGCGTTTATTTTATAGATTTGAATGTGATGAACGTAAGCAATAAACTATAGTGGATTACTAAAAACCAGCCATGACTAAATTTGTTCTAAAATAATTATTGCGATCCAGTTCAGTAAGGTATTTTCTGATATTTAACAAATAGTAAAAAATCACTACTGCGTTTCAATTATCAAATTTTTTATTTTATCTATACCCAATTTTACTCTATCCCATGTTTCTGTTCCTACTGCTAAACGAACATAAGAGTCACAAGATTCACCATAACCAATTCCAGGGACTACACAAACATTTTCCTCATTTAATAACTTTGTGCAGAATTCTTCCGATGAAAGTTTTGATGGTGCTATAGATAAAAGGAAATACCATGCTGCATCACCCTCATCAAATAAAAATCCATTATCATTCAAGTATTCTTTTACTCTAGCTCTAAAACTTACCACTTCTTGTATTTGCGGTTTTGTAATTTTAATGATTTCATCAAAGTGTTTTTCGATGTAATACTCCAGAATAGTAGCTGGGCAAGTTATAAGGTGTTGGTTAATCTTTAAAATTTGATAAATAAGATCCTCATTAGAAATCACATAACCAAGTCGCCATCCAGAAATTCCATAATTTTTACTTATTGAATTACAAACAATTGAATTTTTCAGTTCTTTATCTACTGACCCAAGTGAAACAAAGGATTTTGACTCAGGAATAAAATCACTATATGCTTCATCTGATAGTAGGTAAATATCATTTTTTTGAGCTATAGTAAGTAGTTTATTGATCTCCTCTCTGGAATAAATCTTACCTGCAGGATTATTTGGAGTATTTAAAACAATGCATTTCGTTTTAGGTGTAATAAATGTTTGAATATCATCAAGTGGGGTATTTAATGGTACTTTAATTGGCTTTGCATTACACAGTTTGACCTGCTCTGTATAACTGACCCAAAATGGCTCTAAAATTATTACTTCATCTCCCGGTTCAAGTAATGCCATAAAACTCATATGTATGGCTATTTTTGAGCCAGCTGTAATAATTATCTCGTTTTCTGGATTAAAAGTAAATTGATACTCTCTTTTAAAATATTCGCTAATTTTTTCTCTTAGCTTTAAAATTCCCCTACTATGTGAATAATGATATATATCAGGGAAAGGCAAGTCATCAAATGGGAATAATGGAATATCGAAAAATGCTTCTCCCAGCGAAAGAATAATTACATCTTCACCTTTACTTTGTTTTTCATAAACAATATTATTGTATTTAATTGATATCGCTTCTACAATATCATTCATTACAGGATTAATTTTTGCCATAATAAGTATTTAATTTGTAAATGGATTCTACCTCAAGGTTATAATTTGTTTGAACAATACTCTTAAGTTCTATGTTAATTTTAAATTTATTAAACAAATAATCATTTTCTGATAAAAGAGCCTGTTCTTTACTGGTGATTTCTGACTTATCATATCCATCGTAACCAACTAAGAAAACAGACTTTGCTTTTAAATCTATAGATGTTTGTAATGCAAGAGTTGTATGTGCGTCTTTGTATTTATCAGTAAAACTGATATTATTTAGTTCAAAAGAATTACTCCTTAGTTTTTCAGGAATATATGTACCCATTTTTCTTGGGTAAGGAGGTAAGATACACTCACCTTGAAATGTATTAAAATTATTAAAAACCTGTTCCAACCTATGCCCTTCATTTCCAACCAAACAATAATATTGTTTACAGCTCACATTTTCATAACTTTTACCATTTTTAGCACTAGCATGAACAATACAAACATCGTCCAAATTATCAATAAAATGATTAACTGCATTAGAATGTTCTACTGCAGAAGGTCCACCTCCAATTATAATTACATTTTTATAGCTTTTTTCGGGTTTAAAAATGGTGAGCTTTACATTGTCCTCTTCTCCAGATTTTTGAATATTGAGTGCTCTAATAATACTATTAATTGAGTACCATCGTTGTGTAACCCATTCCATTACATCTTTTTGGGGTAATGAATTTGCACCAGATACCATATATGGTAGATTTGTTCCCCAATTGTAAATCTTTTGAAGTTCTTCAAAATCTTCTACTAAAGCAGATAAGGCATTAAAATCAAATTCAACTATGTTCTGTGATACTAAATGGGTGAGTAGTAACTCTGTTTTCAAATTTCCAGCACCTCTACCCATTCCCATTATTGTAGAGTCAACAATTTTACAGCCTGCTTCAAGTGCAACTAATGAATTCGCTAGGCTTAATTCAAGATTATTATGTCCATGATATCCCAATGTCACATTTGATTTGGTCTTTACAACATCTACTAATTCATTAACCTGTTTGGGTAATAAGCCTCCATATGAATCAACAAGAATTAAATATCTAACAAAATCATTTGTATGATGTAATTTATCAAGGAATTGTTTGTCTTTATAGTATTTAGACATGTACATTAAATTGAATGCTACGTCAAATCCTTTTCCCTTAATTTTCTCTGCCAATACTAGTGCTCGTTCAAAGTTTTTAGGATTAACTGCAAGCCTAATTATACTGACCAATGGTTTTAATCCCTTTAACAAATCATCAAGGTTATTTGGTCTCACACTTTTTTCGTTGAACATCACCGCAATTTCTTTACTAATGTTCAAGTTCACAATTCTTTCAATTACAAAATCAGGAAGATAATAATATTTACCTTTGTAACCTTCTTCAGGGAGACTACGGTAACCAATTTCAAGTATATCAACAGGCAGTTTTTCAATACTCTTGAAATATCGCTCTATCAAATCATCATTAAAATCCCAATCTGTATAGTAACCACCATCACGGATAGTACAATCTAAAATTTCAAAGTCTTTAACATTCATAGTTATGATTATTTTTTTGATTTAAGACAAATAATATTAAAATCTGGTATATTTCTTAAAGTTAATTGCTTATACTAGAAATTACTAATTAGCTATTATCTATCTATTCTGCCAGAACCACTAGTTTTTATTACATTAAGTACTTCATCAGCGGAAAAATTACTTGAATCTCCTTTTGTTGTATGATTTAAAGCACCAAGCGTTGCTGCAAAATTAATTATCTGCTGCCAGTCCATTGAATTTTTCTGATTTAATCCATATATCACTCCAGCAACAAAGCTATCACCTGTGCCAACTCTATCTTGAACACTATCAATATTGTAAACCATACTTTTATAAATAAACTTTTCACTATCTTTAACAAAAAGATAGCCTCCCCATTCATTATTGTTTGCAGAATGTGAAACTCTATTGCTAATTGCTATGTACTTCAAATCTGAAAAAACTTCAAAACATTGATTTGCAATATCACTATAAATTTCATTTTCATTACAAGAATTACTATTAAAACCAAAAATGTCTTGAAAGTCGGATTCGTTTCCAGCTATTAATCTTGCATTACTGCATAGTTCTGACATTATTTGTTTAATTCTCTTTTTATCTTTATTTACCCATTTCCAAAGCTTATTCCTATAATTAAGATCAACAGAATATGGTATTTTAATTTGTTTGACTAGATTAGTAAGGAGAATCGAAACATCTTTACTTACTGCTGGAGAAATCCCAGAAAAATGGAACCATTTAGTCTCATTAAGAATTTCACCCCAGCTAAAATCTGAAGGCCTTAGTTTACTAAATGCACTTAAATCTCGATCATATACAACATAGGAACTTCTTGGTCCAGAGCCATTTTCGGTCCAATATGTTCCAATCCTTTCCCCTCCTATTTTGATATTCGATGTATCTACACCCTCTTCTTTTAAATGCCTAATGACTTTATTTGAAATCGGATTTTCAGGAAGGACGGTTAAAAAAGCAGATTTTTCTCCCAGGTTTGCTAATGCAATGGCAACATTAGATTCACTGCCACCTGGTCTAATTTCAAAAGAAGTGGCTGTTAGTATTCTTTCCGATACTGATGCGGGGCTAATACGCATCATAATTTCCCCAAATGTAGTGATCATAATTGAAATTTATATGTTATTTTTTTCCAAATAAAAAGGAAGCATCGCTTTTACGAATTGATAGTCTTCCCATTCATCAATATCAATTCCAGCCATTTTGCTTACAACCTGTATTTTAGGATTTTTCCCCAAGAAATATCCCTCAGCTAAAGTAGTTGCTTTATCCCGCATATATAAACCATTGGTAAGTTTATAAATATCTGGTAATTCCTGACTAATTGTATGATTTTTGCTTGCTTCGTAATTTAAAGGGGAATGTTCCTTCCATAAATACTCTTTTATTAAATTTGCAGTAAAAAGACTATCAAATTTTTGTTTATTAACGACCTCATCTAAATAGGTGTTAAATGCTTCAAAATATTCATTTGGAGACATAAGTGGAACAACAACAGTAATCCATGCAAAATGCTTTGTTTGTATATCCTTTACAATACCTGTTATAACTTCAGAAAAACTTGCTTGGTGACCAACACATAAATAATCTCTCCTGTCATGGTATTCTACACCCATATTTAAAGCAATTTGCTTTAAACTATCAGAATTTGAGCTTACAATTATTTTATTACTTTTCTGGATATTTAAAAGCTGATCAATTTTCCACTCAAGCAGATTTAGATTATTGCAAAGTGGTAAAAAAACTTTCTCTTTAACTCTCGTGCTTCCCTCTCTAACAGGAATAATAATAGAAATATCTTCAAAATTACTATTCATTATCACTAAGATCTTTGACTACTTCATTACATTTAACACTAAATAAATTAACATCTACAGAATATGCAATATAGTTGAAACCCATATTTTTTAGTTTCTTTGCAATTTCAATATTGTCTGCAAACGTTCCTAGTTTTTTATTTGATTTTTTTACTTTTTGTACAATTTCTTTTATTAGCTTAATTACCTTTGGGTGGTCAATCATTCCAGGAAACCCAACTGATTGAGAGAGATCATAAGGACCAACAAATACCACATCGAACCCATCAATAGTTAATATTTCATCAAGCGCTTTGACTCCATCTACGCCCTCTATTTGTAATATTAAAGTTGCTGTATTAGCCTCTTTGAAATACAAATTTTTGTCTTTGAGGCCGTAATCTGCTGCTCTAACAAATTTGCAAACTCCTCTCATTCCATCTGGGTGAAATCTTGCAGATTTTACAGATTCATAGGCTTCTTCATAATTGGAAATATTGGGAACTTGAACACCCTCAGCTCCGGCATCTAATACAGAGCCAATTGAATTGGGTGAATTATTGGGTACCCTTACAATAGATTTTATGCCTGATAATTTAGCTGCCCTTATATGATTATGAATTATTTCAAGAGAAGCTGAGCCATGCTCTTGATCTATTATAATAAAATCTAAGTCTGAGTATCCAGCAGCTTCAATGAAATTTGAATCTATGGTTTTTGAAAATATTCCAATCATTACAACTCTTTTTAGCTATTCCTATGAGGCAAGGATTTTTAAAGTTTCTTTAAATGTTTCATGTTTCCATGCACACTCAATTTCAACTTCTGAATTCAAGTTATCTGGCAATTCTATATCGAATTTCCCAGATTGTTTTGCATAGAATGTTGAACTTTTTGTGCAATTAATTGATTTGAGAAGTTTTCCTTTAGTAAAAAGATTTATATTTATCATATCTACAAACCCTGCTTTGTCATCTAAAGGGAAAAAAGTCATAGACTGAATCTCACCTTCTAAAATTATCCTAAACTTACTTTTTACTTTTTCATTATTATATTCATTTAACCTCCAATAACATTTCGTGATAATCTCTGAATTAGATTTATATTTCACTACTAATTTAGAAGTTGCAATATCAAAATTAATTTTTGGTTTAAAATTTTCTGAAAGCAAAGTATCAATAAGATCTTCATCACACATTCTTAACTCTAATATTTTCTTAAACCGAGTATTTCTATCTGATTCCATCAATATTTTAGAACTGATGTCATGTTTATTTTGGTAAAAATTTATATGTTTTTTATAAATCTCAGTTTCTTCGGGATTTGTCAATCGCCACTTCCAATAATTTTCATCGAACATTAACTCAGAAGGTATTAAATAACAGAAAAAATAATAGTTAAGAAAATTCGAATCAATCTTTGATTCTGAATTATAATCTTTTTCACACATATATGAAAATGGAAGTGTATTTTTCTTCATTACAGCAGTACGATTCCACAGAAGCGCTTTTAAAACAATTTGTGATGCTACGGCAGTAGTCCTTTTGCAACTTAATATAGTTGCTGCAGGATCACTTCTAACCTCAGAATAATCAATTTGAATTTGATTGAGTTGCATTGGATGCTGTCTAAATCTCATTTCATCATTACTATATGCCTTATTGCATTCATAATATAAATCTTCATCAGTATAATTTGCATATTCAAATATGTGTGGAACCATTAGATATCCATCTCCACATACAAACATTTCGTATTCAGGTTCATAGTCCAAAAGTTTGATTAATGGAAGCGTTCTTTCTTTTCCAATTAAGGCAATAATTTCTCTATTTTCAAATATAGGTATATCTGAACTTTGTTTCTCACTTAAGTATTGATTATACCTTATCTCACATTCATCACTACAGTACAGTCGGTTATACATATTTGCACTAAAAAGTGTATGTCTGTATCCATGTACTTTTCTAATCGCACTAAAAACGTAAGTAATTAAAGGAATGTTGAGCTTACTACATATAGTTCTTATGCTTTTAAAACCCTCAAGAATGTGGAATACACCATCAATTTTCTTATTTGGTACCTCGGTTTTAATTTGTTCAATAGCATTTAATAGATGTGTTTCTAATTCTGGAAACCTGTTCTTTGTAACATCAAATAACATTTCAGTTCGTGAACCACAGATTTCTTCTTTATCTTCAAAAACTTTATCAGGAATTACATATTGTTTAATATTTTTAAAATCATCAACTGTCAATCTTTCCATTTCAAATTCCTCAAAAAATCGGTCACCAACGCTTTCTTGAAGTTTTTCAAAATTCTTAAAAAGGTACTCATGAGTAATTATCATCCATCCATATTCTTTGCAGTGATAAAGGTTTTTTAAATACCATTTCACCCTGGATGCATAATTCATATATTCTATATTAAGTACAACAGTGATAAACATATATGAAACTTATATTATTTTTCATTTCTATTAAAAGAATAAATACGATTATTAACCAAATAAAGAATTATTTTCTTCTTTAAAGCGATTAAAAATTGTATCATCTTTATCGAAACTATCATCTTTAAAAATAAATAAAGTGAACTCAAATGGCATATAGTCATTTTTAATAATAACGTTTCGAGAAAATTTATAGGCAATTTCTAATATTTTTTCAGGGCTGTTATGAAATGTATAGTCATATTTAATAAAATCAACTTTGTCTGATAAAAAATCAAAAGCCAATCCATCTTTTGTCATTTCCAGAGTCTTTTGGATGATTTGTTCAACAAATTCATAATTATTATCATTTGAAAGTCTATAATTAAAGATTCCCGATGCAATTGCAAAATCAAATATTTCATCAAATTCATATTCCAAAATATTTGCATTTATAAATTTTATGTTATTTCCTTGATATCGCTTTTTAGCCTCAACTATAAATTCCTCAACTAACTCTACCCCCGTATATTTATACGAGTTTGTTTTTGCTGACAAAGTTTTAACTAAATCTCCAAATCCACTACCAATATCTAAAATATGCTTATTTTCGAAATTATATCTCGAAGTAAGACTATTAAACCTTATGTCTTGCTTTCCCTTTATCCACCCAAGCGTTTTAGGAGAATATCCAAATTCATCGTATCTCTTTGAATATCTTTTTTTTACACAATCTATATCTTTTTGTGTAAAAATTATTTTTTTAGAATCTTTCATTTTGCAAATATTTGATTGATGGTTAAACTAATTTTATGCTGTGCTTATAGTTTGCTAATTAAATGATAATTTTATTCATATATTATTTCAAACTCCAGTTTAATCTTCTTTTGAATATGAAGTAGTTCTTGTTTCGACTCTGCATATGCAATATAAAAACCAATTCGTGCAGCATCATTAACAGGCTTACTAATTCTTTCTCCAACTTTAAAATTTAACTTATATTTTGTAATATTTTTAGAGTTATTGAGTAAATCCAATCCCTTAATCTCCTTAACAACCCCCCCATCTCCAGGCGTGTCAAAGAAATATAAAACTGAGCATCTATCCTTTAGTACTTCATTTGCTGAGACCTCTTCATTCTTTATCCCAAGCGAAGTATTTACCAAATACTTGTAATTATCAACCCCCGACATTAAAGGCACAATATCAGATGCAACTAAATTTCCTCCTCCTCTAGCTCCAATTTCAATTAAATAAAATTTGTTATCTTCATATTTATATTCAGCATGAGTTAAACAACCATCAGGTAGATTTGAGAGCTCAATAAATTTATCATTTTCACTTTTTAATGATTCGTAATTATAGCATTCATTATAATTTGAAAAAAATAATTCATAAGCAATATTGTTATTATGTTTGTAATGCTTTTTCTCAGAAATAGCTAGCGTTATATGTTTTTCTCCATTCATAATTCCATCTACAGTGAATTCTGTTCCATTTATATATTGTTCAGCAATTACAGCTTTATCAGCTCTAGAATAAGATACTGACGATTCAAACTTAGTCTTCAAGTCCGTTTCGTTTTTGATTATATAAACTCCTCGACTACTATTTGAATCTAGTGGTTTAATTATACATGGTCGTTTTGTTTTTTTTGTAAACTCTTTTAAATCACTTTGTGAATAGCAAATAGCAAAATCGGGGTGAACTAGATTATTTTTTTTACCAAACTCACGCATTAAAGCTTTATTTGAATACAAATTAGCACATCTTTTACCGACTGAAGGCTTGCCTAATTTTTCAGCAATATATGCAACTGTTGGCACAGCAATATCAGTTTGCTCTGATAAAACAGCGTCAACTTGATACTTTAAAGCAATTTCTAAACACTTTTCCATATCCATAATGTCAGCAACTTCATAATGATCAGCAAACTCAAAAGCTGGAGAGTCTTCATACAAATTAACAACAAGGATTCTATGCCCCATTTGCTTAATTTTTTCAATGATAGGTATTTGCCAATAACTCCCAGCAATTACCATTATTAATTTATCTTTTGGGTAATATTCTTCTTTGTTTTTCATTAACTCTATATTTTTCAAATCAATAAAAAAATTTACATTCTAAATACGGTACTATTATAACTTACAAACACTCTCAACTGTATGGTAAATCTTTGACCTTCTAGAGAGTATTAATAATTATTTTACAAATCTTTTCTATGCTATTGATATCCAAATTGTAAAACAATGGTAAACATAAAATTCTTTTAGAAATGTCTTCTGAATTTGGGCAATTCTGATATTTATATATTTTAGTGTATGTATTTACTGAAGGATAGAAATACCTACGAGGATATATATTGTTTTTATTTAGTTCTTTCTCTATTTTCAATAAAATATCCTCATTTTCAAAAACAATTGGGAAATAAGAATAATTTGATTCGCCAAAGATATTCTTTTGAAAACTAAGACCGTTTACTATTTTTAATTTTTGTTTATAAAACTCATACTTAACTTTTCGATCTGCTAAAACTTTATCAAAATATTTTAGGTTTGCAATTCCCAAAGCAGCATGTACCTCTGTCATTTTTCCATTAAAACCATCTTCAACAATATCTTTTTCATCATTATGTCCAAAAAAACGAATTCGTTTTAATTTCATATCTAATTCATCGTCAATTGTAACACAGCCTCCTCCTTCAGCTGTATTCAATAGTTTAGTGGCATGCAAACTGGTAGCCGAAACATTTCCATATTCCAGAATACTTTTTTCATTGTAAGTAGAACCTATCGCATGTGCTGCATCATAAATAACTTTTAGATTATATTTTTGGGCGATTTTATCTATTGCATCTATATCGCAGGGATTGCCAAATACATGAACCGGTAAAATAGCTACTGTTTTATCTGTAATATGTTGCTCAATCTTACTAGGGTCAATATTTAGTGTATTAGGATCAATATCACAAAAGATTGGGGTACAATTTTCCCATTTGATAGCGCTAACAGTGGCAATCCAGGTAAAAGGAGTTGTAATAATCTTACCCCTAAGCTCAAGTGCTTTGATTGCCATTTGTAAAGCAATGGTGCCATTTGAAACTGCTACAAAATTATTTATTCCAACTTGTGAACAGATTTCATTTTCCAATTTTTGAACTAAAGGTCCATTGTGAGTTAAAATACCATTTTCCCAAACACCCTCAAGAATTTTTACATATTCCTCCAAAGGTGGTAGTGATGGTTGGGTAACATAAATGGGTTTATTTCTCATTCGCTTTAATATTTAAGTCTTGTAACAATCTACTTTGATTTATATTTTGTTCATATTCTGATTTACACCCCATTTTTGAAATTATTAATTCATAAAAATGGATTAACATATTTTTAAAATGGTCATCAGCGTCTATGGTAATAACTTTCTTACCATTATTTGATTCTAAAACAATTTCTGCTTTTGCTCCTGGTGGTGAAGTAAAAATTCTGTTAGCACTGACCTTACCTTTACTTCCCCATAATTCAAGGTTGCATTGATAGTAATTGTCAAAACCAAACGCAATCTCTGCAAATAATGGTCCCTCATTTTGACGTAAATATGCTCCCCCCCAAATATCTACATTTTTCTCATCATCATACCACAGATTTGCAGAAGAAACTTCAATATCCTGTCCCAAAAATATTTGACTAATCTTTATTGGATAAGCACCCGCATCATATAGAGCACCTCCACCCAGTTCCTTAATATACCTAATATTTTCTTTATTAGAAAAAGGTGGAAATCCAAATGAACTCCTTACACATCTTAGCTCACCAATATCACCATTTGAAACGATGTTTTTTAGTTCAAACAATTGTTTATGAAATCGAAACTGAAAATTTTCTACAAGTACAAGATTTTTATCTGCAGCAATATGATTAAGTCGCAAAACATCTGCTAAATTACATGCCATCGATTTTTCAACTAATACATGTAGATTTTTATTAAGGGCAGTTTCAATCCATTCAGCATGTAAAGAGTTTGGCAGTGGAATGTATAAGGCATCTAACTGCTTTTCATCTAGTAAGTTCTCATAGGAATTATAGTCTTTTATTCCAAATTTATTTAAAAAATTATTAGCTTTATCTTTTGTGCGGCTAGCAAATCCAGTAATATGAAAATTATCTGATAATCCCAATAAAGTAGGCACAATAAATCGTTCGGCAATATCAGCACATCCAATAATCCCAATATTAACTAATTTCTTCATCACATCTTTTTATTGCAGACAATAAACTTCTTGCTTGAATATTGATATAATTATTAAACATCATGAACGTATGAATCTGGTTATAAGTCATCCATGTATAATTATCAGGTAACTCATCAGGAAAATCATCGTCAACTTTTATAATTAAATTTCTATTTTGCTCACGAAAAAATCTTCCGCCTTCTTCAGATTGTAGTGTATCAATTACTTTTTGGTTATTTTTTGCATTTAAGATATAATTTAAAAATGGAAGATTCCCTTCTTTCCCTTCACGATAGTTACCCGTCAGACACTGAACCGATGGTGCCAATTCAATAATATCTAAATTTCCAACTTCAACTTTTGCCTGAACAATAAAATGAAAAATGCCATTAATCTTTTTAACAATAAAAGCAATCAATCCTACTTGAGCAGACTCAATCATCGGTTGTGTCCATTTACTTACTTCTCTATTCCCAATATTTACATCTGTAGCAATCACTTTGAAATATTTGTTCTCACTATGATATATTTCATTTTCACCGATTTCCCAGCTTTTGATATTATTTAAGGGTATTTTTTTTATATCTAATTCATATTTTATTTTTTGATCCGCAATCCAAGATAATAATTGATTAAAAGTAAATAGTTCACCATTTTGTTTTAAGTAGCTGGTAGAAAATTTATCTCCCTCATTTATATTTAACCCTGCAATTACGGATCTAGTATCCATATTTATAATATTATTTTCACGGAGTAAATCCTTAATTTGGTCTAAAGTTAACCAATGGAAATTATTATTGTGTTTTATTTCCTCTTCGACCAAAATAATCATGTTTCGGTTTCTTTTTTGTAAAAACCGTGCACCCTGTTCAGATTGTAGCTGATCAATAAGAACATTTTTATTTTTATGAAGAAAATATTCTAAGTATTCTGGAGTTTCACCTTTATGTACTCTCGTATAATTTGATTTTGTAGCCTGTAATGTAGGGGATAATTGTACAAAATTAATATTACCAGGTTCAATTTTTGCTTGAAGTAAAAAATACATTACTCCATCAAAAATTTTAGCTATGATACCAAGAATCCCAACTTCCGGTTGGTTAATAATTGGTTGACACCATGTAGGAATACCACCCCAATTTGTTTTAACCCTTATTCCTTCTATTGAAAAAAAACGACCCGATTCATGAGATAAAGTTTTTTGAATATTATCATAGTTCCATTGCTTTAGTTTATGAAATGGAACCCTTTCAATATTAACTAGAACTTCATCATTTTTGGATTCTATCCAATCTTTTACATTTTGCAAATTATATTTATCTCTGAAATTCATTATCAAATAATATAGTTATAAATCTTTAATTAAAAATATCTATATCAAATTATTAATCGTTTTCACTCGATCCGATATAATAATAATCCTGCTGATAATAGTAATAGTATGAATCATATGTATTTGTCTTGGAAACACTATTTAAGACTACTCCAGTAAGAGTGGTTTTCACTTTTTTAAGTGAGGATAGGGCACGTAGAAAGGAATCTTTGGGTGTAACACCTGCTTTTACAACTAATACCATACTATCCAATATTTGTGATAATGTTGTGGCATCTGTCACTGCTACAATAGGCGGTGAGTCAAAAAGGATTACATCCCAATGATTTTTAAGTTCTTCTACAAATCTAGTCATTCTATCAGACCCTAACAGCTCAGAAGGATTTGGTGGAGATATCCCCGCAGTAATTACAGATAGATTCTCAATTTCTGTTTTGTGAACAAGTTTATCAATATTATTTTCATGTCCAGATAAATAATGAGACATTCCAGGATCCCTATCTATTGTAAACATTCGGTGAACTACAGGTTTACGAAGGTCTACATCAACTAAGAGTGTTTTCTTCTCAAGATTAGCAAAAGTAATAGCCAAATTTGTCACAGTGGTACTTTTACCTTCTCCCGGACCAGGACTAGAAACCAAGATAGTTTCTACCTCTCCATCTGTTTTACTGTATAGTATATTGGTCCGCAACATACGATAGGCCTCCGAAACGGGAGATTTAGGATCCTCTCGTGTTACCATACGTCGCTGAAGAATCTTACCATATCTGTTTGAATTTATCAAACCATTTACTGAATCATCCTTGATAGCCTTTGGGGGACTATTTGCATTTTTCTTTTTTCTTATATATTCCTGACCTACTTCTGGGATTACTCCGAGTATTGTTAATCCTAATTTTTCTATATAGTCTGCAGACCGAACAGTGTGATCTAAATATTCCTTAAGAAATATTAAAGCCAATCCAAATCCTATTCCCAAAATCATACCTAAAACTATATTGTTCGCATGGTTTGGGCTAACTGGTTTTGTAGGCACTATAGCACTGTCAATGATTCTGATAGTTCCCACTTCAGATGCTACAGATATACGAGTTTCCTCTAATTTTGTGCGCATAAACCCATATATTTCTGAAAGAACAGAACGATCTCTTTCTAATCGAGCATATTCTAGCTGTTTCTTTGGTAATTCATTCAATTGATTATCATAAAGGTGAACCAGCTTTTCATATTCCTTAGAGCGGGAGGTTAGCCTTACAATTTGTGCTTCCAAATTAACTAATTGAGAAATGAGCTCCTGTCTGTATTGAATAGGATCTACTACAGAAAGGCCCTGAGATAATAGCTGTCGCGTTTCTGAGTCCAACTTACTTTTCAACTGACTAATCTTCATACGGAGGTTGCTTACAGCCTCATGTTCATCACCATGAATCCCAGCATTTCGAACTAACTCAGCTTCCAAATTTCCTAATTCTGTCCGTAAAGTTAGTAATCGTACATTGATGGAGTTTTTTAATTGTTCAACTAATGATTTTTCCTCATCAGAAAGACGGGAAAGAATATATTCTTTTTCCTGATTCTTAATATTTAATTCTGAGCTACTCTCATAGAATGAAGATTCAGTCTCGATAGACTTTGCCAAAATACTTTCTGCATTTCCATCCAAGCTGTATACCTGATTATCTTCCTGATATTTTCGTAAAATATCTTCGGCTTCTACCAGCTCAGATTCCTTTTCATTCAACTGATGTATTAAAAACTCTTTAATATTTAATGATTCTTCTGACTTCCATTCTTGATCCAAACGTTTAAAAACATTAGTAATGGAATTTGCAATTAAGGCCGCTTCTTCTGGGAATGAACTGTATGTGGTAATAACCAACAAATCCGTCTGTCGTTTAGAAGTAATCTTAATTTTCTTAAGGAGAGATTCACTAAATTTTATTCCAATACTATCAGAATAAGGTTCATTATATTTTTTAGGGGCATCATCCCTTCGTTCGTATTGCCCCAGTGTGATAATCTCTTTTATCATTCTACGGGGACGCTGACCACGATGTCGATATTTTTCAGTCCCAAATAATTCCAGATTATTTCGATGTGGAGAATTCCAAAGTTTTTTAACCACTTCAATTGCCAATCGCCTTGACTGGATTAGTTGGGTAACATTGGCAATTTCTGTCATTTCACCACTAGTGCCCATCCCAAACAGAGCATCCATTCGTTCTGGTTTATCAATAAGAATTGTAGATGAAGCCTGATACACTGGATTTTCACTAAATGTATAATAAACCGAAGCGAACAAAAATAAAATTACTGAAACTACGATTATGCTTAATCCTCTTCGAATTATAAAAATATAATCTTTAAGAGAGAGTTCAGGCTTTTCAAACTCCTTATTAGCAATTGATTGGTTTTTTAATAAATCCTCCATATTACTATCTTGATTCAATTTGAAAATATAGATTTATAATCTGAAGAAAGGTGTTCAAAGTACCAGTGTAAGATAATATATAGGAAGTGGTAGTTTGGGGGAATATAATTGTGTCATTAGGTTTAATTTTAATAAAATTATCTCTATCCCCATTCTTATAGAATTTATGTAGATTCAAATCATAGGATAACAATCCATTCTCATCTGGAATTTCGCGAAATAATCGAACTTTTTTTAAATTAGCTCCAGGTAAAGGACCCCCTACTATTGATAATAATGTAGCCATATCAATGCCTTCATAAACTAAATGATTCCCAGGTGACGTTACATGGCCCCATACATTTACAGACATAAGAATATTTCCTTCTTTATCCGTATGATACCTTTTACTAGACATCTGATGTTGTTCCAATTGAGTCAAAGAAATACCTTCAGGTGGCTTTGTAATACTTGCTTGATTGATAAAACCTGATTGTGTATAACATATAGCCACAAAACTCATGTATATCAATATTTTTTTCATTATACAATCCTTAAAGAAAATATGAACATATTATGTTCTACGCTAATAATCAACTTATCTCCACACTTTTGATTTAAGTTTACTCAATAAATTTATTTTTTTTGGCGCGGGCATTATAAATTCTGACTCTATTGACTCACCTTTCAATACTTTAAAAGCATTCTGGTTCAGCGTATCTGTAAAAGATTTATCAGTTAATTCAGTTATATGCTCTAAAGCTTTTTTCAAACAAAAATTTCTATTACCATCATTATGAGCATCCGAGCCTACTAAATGGAACATTCGGTTTTTGATTATATCGTTCGCTGATTTTTTAGCAGACTTTCCTAATGTACCATTAATACTTCCCGCATCAATCTGCATTAAACAACCCGCTTGAATCCACTGATTTACCAAATTAATATTTTTCTGTACCGATTCATAACGTTCTGGATGTGCAATAATAGGAGTCACTCCAGACATTTTAAGTTCAAAAAGCACATCACTGTGAATATCAGGTAATTTTCGCATATGAAATTCAATAAGCATATACTTACCATTTCCAAATGTACAGAGTGGATTATCCTTCAATTGCAGAAGATTGGGGAGAAAAAAAACTTCTGCACCCATATGGATTTTTACATTTAATCCTACAGAAAAAATCTCTTTCTGCAGATTTTCTATTCTTGATCTAATATCATCAATTTTAACAGGAACCATATCCATCTTTGGATTTTGGAAATGCACTGTATTAACAATATCTGTTATTCCCTGTTCTGATGCTGTTCGTACCATATTTAGAGATACAGACAGATTTGGTGAACCATCATCAATGCCTGGCAATACATGATTATGTATATCAATTAACAATAGAATTTAAACTCATAATAAACGGTAAATTTAGACTAAATAATGATTAAGAGGGTATGAGAAAATATTAGTTCATCTAATAGCCTAAACATACTCAAAATAAGAGTTTTCCATATCTAAGGCTTTGCCATTATCTTTTGATTTTTACTTAGGTATATCCCTCAATGACTTTTCATAATTCAACTAGAGCTTTATCAGTTAACTTGTAGTTTCCACATTTACTAACTTTCTCATTATCAAATTCCAAGCGATTACCCTTCTTATCAACCCATCCTATAATCTTGCCTGGATTCCCAACTACTAATGCAAATGCAGGGACATCCTTAGTTACAACTGCACCTGACCCTATCATACTATAAGCCCCAAGGGTTATTCCACAAATAATAGTCGCATTTGCACCAATAGATACTGATTTTTTTACTAATGTTTTTTGATAGAACTCAGAACCTTTTTGCGGGAATTCAGACCTTGGAATTTTAATATTTGTGAAAACCATCGATGGTCCACAAAAAACAAAATCTTCCAATTCAACCCCCTCATAAATAGATACATTATTTTGAATTTTCACATTATTACCAATGGTAACATTATTCCCTACATATACATTTTGACCAAGTGAACAGTTTCTACCTATAACTGAGCCTGACTGTACATGTGAAAAATGCCATATTTTTGTTCCATCCCCAATTGAACAATTTTCATCAACAAAAGATGACCCATGTTTATAATAATTTAATTTATCATTCATGCTTATTTAGAATATTTGATGCCATATTTAAAACCTTAATAACGTCTAATGCAGATGAACCATTTGAAATTTTAAAACCACTTTCCAAATTATTAATAAAATAAATTAATTCTCTAGTTAATGGAGGCTCATATTCATAATCTATAACTTTTGTTTCTCCATCTTCTTTTATCGGAACCCCATTATGGACTGCAATACTCTTTGGATAGTGTAAAATACTCTTATTTTCTGACGAATCTTCAAATGAAAGCATTCCCTTAGAACCTATTATTATAATTCTATGCTCTTTAAATGGATGAAGCCAGGATACAAATATATGTGCAGAAACTCCATTTTTATACTTAATTGAAGTAATTGTGGAATCATGAATTTCTGCCTGTATAATATCAGAACCAAATGATTCTACTTTATCAATACTTGAATTTATCAGGTCATTAAAAATAGAAATATCATGTGGAGCTAATGACCAGAAAACATTTTCTGTTGTCCTAACTACCCCTAGATTTAATCTATTAGAATACACATATTGCAAATCACCTATTAGCCCTGAATACAGAATCTCTTTTATTTTTTGAATCGCTGGATGAAAAAGAAGTACATGTCCAACCATAAGATTTACATTCTTATCGTTAGCAAGTTTAACTAAATCCTCTGCCTGCTTAGGATATAGACATAGTGGTTTTTCAATAAGAAGGTGGAATCCTTCCTGAATAATTTTTTTTCCAATTTCATAATGTGTTTCTGATGGTGTTGCAACAATGAAACCATCAAAATTAAATTTAAACGCATCTTTTAAATCAGAGTATAATTTGACACCCTTATATTTGATGGACAATTCATCTAATTTATTTTTATCCGCATCAATAACCCCACCAAGACAACCTAACTCAGCTAAAGTTCGAATATGGTTCTTCCCCCAACTTCCAGCACCAACTACCGCAATTTTCTTTGTTTTAACTAAATTCATAATAATGCTTATACCAATCTACAAATTTTTTAATACCCAATTGAATTGATGTTTTGGGTGAGAATTCTATAATTTCTTCAAGAAGTTTTGAATCCGCTACTGTTTTTTCAACATCACCTAATTGCATGGGTAAAAAGTTATACTGCCCTTTCTTTGATAATGCATTCTCAATTTCATTGATATAATCCATTAAAGCAATTGTATTTTCACCACCAATATTATAAATAGAATAATTTTCTATTTTCTTATTTTTATAGTTTATGAGTCTCCAAATACCTTCAATTATATCATCGATATAAGTAAAACTACGGCTGTGTTCTCCAAAATTGTACACTTGAATTGGTTTGCCCTCTACTATATTTTTAGTAAATATATGAAGAGCCATATCTGGCCTTCCCCATGGACCATAAACCGTAAAAAACCTCAAACCAATGGTTTGAATATTATACAAATGAGAATAAGTATGAGCCATAAGTTCATTTGACTTTTTTGTAGCTGCATACAATGAAACAGGGGTATCAACTTTATCCATTTCAGTAAATGGTAACTTTTCATTACCGCCATATACCGAGCTGGAAGAAGCATAAATGACTTTATTAATTTTGTGTACTTTTGCACCTTCAAGAATATTTAAAAATCCATCAATATTTGACCGAATATATTCTCTGGGATTCTCTAAAGAGTACCTTACGCCTGCCTGTGCAGCTAAATTTATAATTAATTCAAATTGGTATTTCTGTAATACCTCATTTAAATCATTGTCGTTTGCAATATCAACTTTATAAAACTTAAATAGATTTTCATCACTAAACTTCTTTAATTGATTTAATCTATCTTTCTTTAATTGAGTGTCATAGTAGTCACTTAAATTATCAATTCCAACAACAGAGAGTCCTTCTTCACACAGCCTTTTTGCTAAATGAAAACCAATAAAACCCGCTACACCAGTTACAAGTACCGTTGAATTACTATTCATTATAAACTCAATACCTTATCAGATTGAATTACACTTTTCACATCAAAAATTATCTGATGTGAAGAAATCCATTCACCACTATATAATTCTTCATATTCTGTATGGTTTACCGCAAAAATAATAACTGCATAATTCTTTAATTCAGACTTTTGTAATTCAATAGGGTCTTTACCATAAACTTTGACAATATCATCTTTAACCGCTCTTGGGTCAGATATTTCTACTTTCTGAAAATAATCAACCAAATTCTTATAAATATCTAGTACCTTTGTATTGCGAACGTCAGGACAATTCTCTTTAAAAGTAAGACCTAAAATCAAACAACTTACTTCATTCTGGTTAATATTATTAGCCTGAAGTGCAGATTTAATTCTCTCAGCGATATATCTACCCATTCTGTCATTCAATCGTCTTCCAGATAAAATAATTTCAGGAGAGTATCCTAAAGATTCAGACTTATGAGTCAAATAGTATGGATCAACACCAATACAATGACCACCCACCAATCCCGGTCTGAAATTCAAAAAGTTCCATTTTGTTGAAGCCGCATCTAAAACTTCAGATGTTTTAATACCCATCTTATTAAAAATGAGTGATAATTCATTTACAAAAGCTATATTTATATCTCTCTGAGTATTTTCGATAACCTTTGCAGCTTCAGCAACTTTTATAGATGAAACTAAATAAGTCCCCGCATCTATAATTGATGCATATAATTCATCAACTTCTTTTGCTATTTCAGGAGTTGAGCCACTGGTAACTTTCTTAATTTTTGTTAATGTATGTTCTTTATCTCCAGGGTTAATTCTTTCAGGACTATAACCACAAAAAAAATCTAAATTAAACACAAGACCTGACTTTTGTTCTAAAATTGGAACACAAATTTCTTCTGTACACCCAGGGAATACGGTAGATTCATAAACTACAATATCACCAGAATTCAAGTATTCACCAACAATTTCTGAGGCAGACTTTAGTGGTTCTAAGTCAGGATTATTATGCTCATCAATAGGTGATGGTACCGATATTATAAAAATACTACATTCATTTAGGTCGTCAGGATTATTTGTAATTTTGAGATTAAAGGATGTATTGAATTCATCTTCATTGATTTCGCCTGTTTTATCAAATCCATTTAATAAGTCGTCAACACGAACTTTATTGATATCGAATCCAACGGTGTTATATTTTTTCCCAAATTCAACTGCAAGCGGTAGACCTACATACCCTAATCCAATTATACCAATTGATTTATTCATTTTCTCCAATAATTTTTGAGATTGCATTCTCATGAAATTGACTTCGCATAAAATAAATTGCACCCAATAAAGTATATGCAATAAAACCATATGCATGAACTACGATAGCAAATGCATCAGCATCTGCTATTGAAAACATGAAAATATCAACCATAACTAATTTTACACCTGCATGAAAGGTCCCAATCATTCCAGGGGCTGAAGGGATAGACATAAATAAAGAAGTTACCACTAGTACAAGCAATGATTGTGCAGGACTCATTCCAAAATCAAAGGCATATTGTATTAGATGTACATCAAACCAATATATCATCCATGTTGCACAACCTAATAAGAATAGCTGTGGTATTTTTGAAGGTTCTATATTTTTAAATCCATCAATAAAATTTGAAATGAGCTTTACAATTCTATTTTCAGATTTAAATAGATTCAACTTATTCATTGCAATTAACAGAACAATAATTACTAACCCAAATCCTAAACCATAATACACTAATTCTTTTAAAGAATCCTCCATAGGATATATAAATAATAACAAAATGGAAAGGGCCATAAGAGAAAGTGTATCCAATAACCTTTCCACGATAATAGTCCCCAATACGTATGATTTTGAGAGCTTATATCGCTGACCCAAAATGTATGCACGTAAAACTTCACCTAACCTCAATGGCAAAACATTATTTCCAAAATATCCTATTAATTCGTACTTAAATAGTGGATATACTTCAACATTATCAGATTTTCGAAACAATAATTTCCACCGAATTGCACGCAATATCACTGAAAAAATAATGAGGATGCAGGCCAATAATATGTACTCATAATGCACATCTTTAATATTATTAACGAACTCATTAAACTCAAAATCTTTGAATGCCCACCAAATACCAAGTAAACTTATAACTATACCAATAATTGATTGAGGCTTAGTGAGAATGGATAAATTTTTTAATATTTTATTCACGTAAATCTATTATTGAATATTCATTTTCATTAAATTTGAAATAGCTGGAATCTGGGCTTTCAATCTTTTGTAGTCGAATATTATTTAATACAATACTATTCCCAGAAACCTTAGTATCAACTTCATTCAATTTTTCTTCTAAAAACTTAAACTTAATTTCTGTACCATCATTAAAAAATGTAGCGATATCTTTCTTCAATATGCTCATGCTCATTAATTTTTGGAGTTTTTTAAAGTCTGAAATTAGACTAATATTTTTTAAAAATGTGGAGTCTGGTGATTGAATTATTGCCTGTTTTGTTCTATTTTCAATGTTAATCCAATACTCACCATTTGATATTAATTGTTTCTCGCCAAACTTAATAGAAAATCTACCTGAATCCCCCTGTAAGTATTCACATTTATATTTAGAATCGAGATTATTGGATTCATTGACAATCTTAATATCAAACTGAATTTTTTTATTTTCTGAGTCAATAAACTTTCTATTTTCTGATAACCAGTCTTGGACAATATTTCGAGGAAATATCATTGAAATAAAAAATATGAATACTAAAAAGTTTGTGAAATTATTCACCAAATACAGATTCCAAATAGGACATTTCTACCAATACATCACGAGCCTTACTTCCACTATATCCACTTACGATACCTAATGCCTCTAACTCATCTATTAATCGACCCGCTCTGCTATATCCTATTCTAAATTTACGTTGCAACATTGATACTGATGCCTGTTGAGTTTCAATCACCATTATTGCGGCGTCTTTCAATAACTCATCTGTATCTTCATCTACAGAGAAATCACTATCTATTGATGCCTGTTGAGTTTCAGGTAGCATGACTTCTTCTGGCTTCGGTTGAGATGAAATATACTCCATTATCCGCTCAATTTCATCAAGTTCTATTAGCGCGTTATGAAGTCTAATTGGTGATGCTGACCCTGGAAGCAGGAATAGCATATCACCGCGACCCAATAATTTCTCTGCTCCAATCTGATCAATTATCGTTCGTGAATCAACTTTTGATGAGACTTGAAATGAGATTCGCGCAGGGAAATTAGATTTAATCAATCCTGTTATTACATCTACAGAAGGTCGCTGTGTTGCGACGACCAAATGTATTCCCACAGCACGTGCTTTCTGTGCAAGTCTGGTAATTGGCTCTTCTACAGCACGGCCAGAAGTCATCATTAAATCTGCTAATTCATCGATAAGCACTACAATATATGGAATATTTTCCAAATCGAGGTTTTGCTTACATCGATCATGATACTCAGATATATTCCTTACTCTTGCATCTGCAAATACTTGAAATCGTCTTTCCATTTCTGTAATTGCTGAGTCTAAAATCTCCACTGCACTTTCAGCCGTTGTCATTACATATTCATCTAAATTGGGTGCGGTTATTAAATGATAGCCAACCAATGATTTATAAGTTGCCAGTTCTAATTTTTTCGGGTCAATCATAATGAATTTTACTTCATCTGGTTTTGCTTTGTAAAGAATTGAAATGATTATGGTATTGATGCACACAGATTTCCCTGCACCAGTGGCACCTGCAACAAGTAAATGTGGCATTTTATTCAATTCAAATGTATAAGCTTCACCCACAGTAGTTTTACCCACTGCAATAGTTAATTTTGACTGGCTATCCACATACTCTTTTGAATTTATTATACTCTTCAAATACACAATAGCAGGATGTTCATTAGGTAATTCAATTCCTACAGACTTTGACCCGGGAATAGGTGCAATTACTCGAATTCGTTGCGCTTTCATTACACGAGCTAAATCGTCTGCTAAATTTGTAAATTTGTTTACCCTCACCCCTTCACCTGGCTCAATCTCAAATAAAGTGATTACTGGACCTGGAGAAATTTTAACCACTCGCCCTTGCACACCAAATGTTTCTAGGGCGTGAATAAGCTGTTCAGCTTTTTCATGTAGGGATTCACGATCTTGATTTGAATTTATCTCAATTGGATCAACTAAATACTCTGTAGTAGGAAGTTTGAACTGTCTATATTTTGCTTTACGTTCTTTTTGAGCGTCTAAATCGGATTCATCAATTGTTACTTCATCTTCTATGGTAATATCTTCATCAGATTCATCACTGGTTGTTGACTCGTCAGTATCACTCTCTTCAATTTCAATTGGTTCTATTTCAGCCTCAATAGAATTCACATCGGGATCATCTGATTCTTTGTGATTTTTTTCTATATCATTCTCTGTTGGCTCTGGAATAATTTCATTCAAGACTTCTTCTTCAACCGTTTTTTCTTCAGTTGCAGAATCATAATTCACTTCATTTTCACTTGAATCTACAATTACAGAATTTATTCTTCTCTTCTCTTTAAAATCTGAAATCTTTTCTCTTAAAAATAATTTCAAATTTTGGGATTCATCAAAAATAGAAATTTTTAAAATTCCAGTGATAATGATGACAAGGGCAAGAAACATGATGACTAAATATGCATATACACCCAGCATATTTCGAATAAATTCTGTGAGAGAATAGCCAATTAATCCAGAGTATTCAAATGCCCACCACTTTGATTGATATATACCAGTTTGAGCTACAATTGACGACAGCCATACACCTATTCCAAATATATAAATTGATGGTTTTGTGAACCGCTCTAATTCTCTTCTGGTAAATATGGCATAGCTATACATTCCCAAAATTATAGGATAAATAAATGAGGCCCATCCAAATGTAAACTTCATTAAATAGTAAGATGTATATATTCCAAAAATTCCCATGATATTATTTTTTGCTATATCTGGGGAAATTCCACCTGGACATTCTGTTGGGTCATATGTGGCAAAACTTATCAATAAAAATAATGATAATACGGCCAATAATATTCCAGTTAATTCTCTATTTCTGTATTCCATTAATGAAGTAGCGAAGTCTCTTTAACAAATGGTGATTTAACAATTTTTGCTTTTACTGGCTTATTTCGAATAATGATGTTTATTTCTGTCCCTATTTTAGCAAACTGATGTTTAACATAGGCCATTCCAATACCCTTTGATAATGAAATTGATTGAGTACCACTGGTAACATTTCCAATTTTTTCGCCATCTTTTTCAATCAAATAATCATGACGAGGAATCCCACGTTCTAATAATTCAAAAGTTATTAATTTTCGTTGGGGCTTGTTTACTTTTTGTGATTGCAAAATATCACGGCCAATAAAATCATCTTTCTCAAACGATGTTATCCATGACAGTCCTGCCTCTATTGGAGTAGTAGAATTATCAATATCATTTCCATACAGACAATATTTCATTTCTAAACGAAGTACATCTCTTGAGGCTAGGCCACAAGGCTCTACACCTTTATCCAAAAATGACTGCCAAATTTTTATAGTTGAATCATGAGATGCATAAATTTCAAATCCCAATTCACCTGTATAACCTGTTCTGCTTAACATGACTTTTTCACCACAAATTTTAGCATCCATACATGAATAAAATTTCAACTCAATTTCTTCATCAGTAAGGGATGACAGGATATGTCGCGATCGTGGGCCTTGTATTGCAATAAGTGAATATTTATCAGAATGATTCTCTAATGTACAATTAAATTTATTTTTTGACTGCAACCACTCAAAATCTTTGTCAATATTGGATGCATTTACTACCATGAAGTATCCACTATCTTTTCTGTATAAAATCAAATCATCCACAATACCACCATCTTCATAACACATGGCTGAATATTGAGCATCACCAATTTCTAAGTTTCGTACATCATTTATAGTTACATGCTGAAGAAAATCCAATGCACCCTCACCTGTAATCCAAAACTCACCCATATGGGAAACATCAAACATTCCCACGTGCTCACGTATAGCTTTATGTTCAGATACGATTCCTTTGGGATAACTCACAGGCATTTCAAAACCACCAAAAGGTACAATTTTGGCATTTAATTTTACATGCTCATCATATAACGAAGTTTTAATATTTGTGGTCATTAACGTAATTCCGACAAGATAAGTTTAATAAGTTCTTCCGTAGTTAACTTTGGATGCTCTTTTGTAATATTCTGAATTGAGGTCCGCACATCTTTCCCCTGAAACCCTAAGGCAACAAGTGCATCGTAGGCATCTCCTGATGCACCAGCTAAATCATCTTCTTTAGGTAAATCATCCTCAGATAATTTTACAAATTTATCTTTTAGTTCAACAATAATTCTTCTAGCTGTCTTTGGGCCAATGCCTGGCAATGCAGTAAGCATGGCAACCTCACCTGCAATAAGTCGTTTTTTAAATTCTTCAGGTGTAACTGCTGAGAGTAATGCAATGGCTGTCTTTGGGCCAATACCAGAAACTGATATGAGCATTTCAAAAAGATTTTTCTCAGTTTCATTGGAAAATCCAAATAGCGATTGACTATTTTCAGTAACGTGGAAAAATGTAAGCAAACGAAGTTCGTCTCCAGGCTTCCCTAAAAGGTCGTATGTATTGGTGGAAATAAAACATTGGTAGCCCAACCCATTCACATCTACAATTACCTCAGATGGAGATTTTTTTAATATTTTACCTGAAATTGAAACAATCATAGCTCGGCCAACCGAAATTGTTGAAAATGGCATAGGGCTGCAGCAAGTGCATCTGATGCATCAATAGGATGAGGTAACTCATTCATATTTAAACATGTTTTAACCATAAATTGTACTTGCTCTTTTTGGGCATTACCATTTCCTGTAACTGCCTGTTTTATTTTTTTCGCTGAATATTCGTGGATAGAAAGCCCTGCAGATGCTGCAGCAACCATGGCAGCACCTCTTGCTTGCCCTAGTTTTAATGCTGATTTTACATTTTTTCCATAGAATACATCTTCAATTGAAAAAATTGATGGATTATATTCTCCAATTAAATGTGAAACATCTTCAAAAATTGTATGAAGCCTAGCTGACAAACTAGATTCTCTATCTGGCTTTACCACTCCAAAATCTACTATTTGAGGAGAATCATTCTCGATGGAAATTATACCATACCCAGTTTGAACCAACCCTGGATCTATACCTAAAATTTTCACTTATACTAATTCTTGTAGTTCAGATTCATCAATGTCAAAATTTGAGTACACTTTTTGAATATCTTCATGCTCCTCTAAAAGATCCATCAGCTTTAATAATTGCTTTACATCATTCCCAGACACATTTACCGTATTAATTGGAACAAGACCAACTTCACCTTCTACATCAAATCCTTGTGACTCTAGCCCTTCACTAATTTCACCAAAATTTTCGGGAGTAGTTTCAATAATAAACTTCTCATCATCTTCTGTATTAAAATCTTCAGCCCCTAACTCTAAGGATGCATCTAATAGCTGTTCTTCATCTACAGCATTTTTATTTATGGAAATAGTGCCTTTTTTTTCGAACATCCAATTTACACATCCAGACTCACCCAAATTCCCACCATTTTTGGACATTATATGGCGAATATCAGGTACGGTTCGGTTTTTATTATCCGTCATAATTTCCATCATGATGGCTACACCTCCAGGACCATAGCCCTCATAAACATAATTTTCATATTTTACACCTGGGAGGTCACCCGTTCCCTTTTTAATAGCACGATCAATATTTGCAGCAGGCATATTATCAGATTTTGCTTTTTTTACTGCCAACCGAAGGGTCGGATTCATATCAACATCACCACCACCTTCTCGTGCAGCAAGCGTAATCTCTTTAGAATGTCGAGTAAAAACAGCACCACGTTTTGCATCTGCAGCACCTTTTTTTCGCTTAATTGTACTCCACTTACTATGTCCTGACATAATAGACCTTTGATTTTGTTTTTAATTATACCTGTAATTTATGTGCTTTTAGAGAGGAATTCTATTAGAGAAATTACTGATTTATGAATAAAATGAATATCATTTTAAAAAATTATTGGAACAATCACTACTGCATTTTGTAAGCCATTGAAACAAAACAAAAGGAGTCACAAATGAAAGAAAAGATAACCATAACCCTAGTTTTAACTGCAACCCTTGGTTTACTTATTTATCACCAAAGTCAAACTAATGAATTAGCAGTCAAAGCAGAGAAGTCTAGTCCCATCACCCAACAACAATCTATGGAAACAATAGAAGTTGAATCTACTGATATCCAACCCCTTATTGATATTTCAACAGTGGATTCACATCCTCCGTTAGTTTCGGAAACGGATACTTGCGAAGAATGTGAACTTGAACTTGCAGAAACAGATCAACTCACTTTTCCTGAAGCATTTAAACACTATAGAACATGCTTAGGAATTGGAGAAATCTTCACATGGAATGGTGTTGACTATTTAATTGAAGTGGCAGAAGAACAGGAAACGCTTTTTGCCGATTCAGTTAAAGTGGACAAGGAACAATTAAGTCAAAAATAGTTCCTAAAAAGAGAGTAGTGCGCGCCTATTCTCTCACTTTATAGGTCTAATTTGCCGAAGTTGAATCCAACCGTTTTTACCATCAATAAGCTCAATCTCAACCCACTTTTGAGAAACATCATTCATGGATACTTTTAATCCCTCATGAATTTTAAAAAGGAAGGTTGAATGTGAATTGGGTTCAGAATATACATTCACCGCTTCAGATACAATCACACCTTCATCATATTTTTCATTGGTCCAAATTGAATGTAGGCTAAATGAAAATGAGGATATGATCAAGAAAATGAGGATATTATCTACCACCATTGATACTGTGGAACGACCAATATACAATTTTAATATGGAAAATATTGCAAGAACTACAAGAAGACTTAGTACAATCTTTATCCACATGTTTGGAGTAAACTTCTCCTTTATTGAAAAATATAATTTCAGTAAAAATGGAGCTTCAGGCATTTCGATTCTATCTTTAACATTAATATTTGCCAACGTTAAATTGAATTGAGCATCTTCATGAGTAGGATCATGATGTAAACACATCTCGTAAGACCACACTGCTCCTGAAACATTTTCTAAACGATAATATGCATTCCCTAAATTATAATACAACTCTGGAGATTCCCAATTTTTCTCTAATATGGATTCGAATAGATTTTTGGATTTTTCATATTTTCCAATACGATAATATTCAATCCCCGCTTCATACATTGATGCTAAGTCATTTGTATTATTTACATGGCTATCACCAAAAATAAATGAAAGTGTAATAAACAAATAAACTAGATTAAGACCACTCATTATCAACTTCTTTCAATAACGATTCAAATCGATTTACATCATGACTGATGTTGGCACTAGAAACTGGCGCAAACCTTACGGACTCACCCCTTTTTAATAATTTTTCTAACTCATCCAATATCTTATCATTATCAATATGGACGTTTAGAATATCAGTTAGTTCTGCAATAGAATATTCTACATTTCTATTCCCTGTTTTATCATTGACATATTGAATCAAAATTCTATTCAATTCACTATATATTTCTTCAGGCGATGTAGTTTTTACATCAATTGTAATTGATTTTAATGCATGCTTTAGAGCAGCCTTTGATTTTCGAGAACCTGCCGTATTCACCAAATGACTTTGACGAGCGCTTACCATAGTGGGGATTAAAAATGTAGTAATTGCTAAAATGAATAAAAAGTATGTCCACTTATCAAAAAGGCCCGAGTTTAATTTTTGCCAACGCGGATAAGCCTCATCCATAAATCTAATATCTTTACCTACAACTTGAACTTCTTCTTTCGAGAACCCAATATTTTCATTAAAATTATTTTTACCTTCAGTAACAGACAAATTGAACGGCTTTGTCTCTTTTGTAATCCATTTTTTTGAATGTGGATTAAAATATTTCAACTTAAATGGAGGTAATGTGAAGGTGCCACTTTCTCTTGGGATAATTACATACTCTATAGATTTAGTCCCTCCAATGATGTTCTGTGACTTTGATTCCTTCATTGAAATTTTAGGTTCAAAAACTTCAAATCCATTGGGGAAAGTATAGGGTAATATATCTACACTTTTAAGATTTCCATTTCCTTTAATATTCACCTTTATTGTGATGGCTTCATTTTCAATAGGCTTTCGAGTATCAATGGTGGAAGACAATTTCCAATTCCCCACATTTGCAGAAATTGATTTATCTGAAGATGGTGGCAATGGCTTAACATTTATTATTTTGCGTTGTGTAGAAAGTGTGTATTGCTTTGAAGGAGAGCCAAATAATGAAAAATCATTTCTACGTCTTTCCCTTACTGCAATAGTGGCTACCATTGGTTCAATTACTAATTCCCCAGATTTTGTCGGGAATAATGCCACCTTTTTAATGGTGGCTGCATTAAATTGCTTCCCATGTTTTTGAACACGCTTCAATTTTAAATTTGTTGGACTATGTAAATCTTCCACCCAAAATCCCTTAAAACGTGGGAGTTCATTGTCAAACCCAGTTACATCAACTCTGGTGTACAATGTATAGGTCAGAATAATTTGTTCTCCTCTATATGGAGATTCATTATCTACATCAACTTCAATAAAAAACTTAGCATCTTTTAAAGAGGATGTGTTGCGTTTTGATACCCCCACATAAATAGGTTTAGATTTCTGAATTTTTCCATCTACACTAATATCAAATTGAGGGATTTTCAATCGTCCAACTTTTAATGGAAGCAACATCCACGTAAGGGTATATGTAGAACTACTGGACATTTTACCATTTATAAATTGATAATTTGAACTTGATGACTGGCTGGGTCCTGAAATAATTTTAAAATCTGCTAATGAAGGAAGGTCAACAATAGGTGCATCATCTGTATTCTGTGCCATGACCGTAAGCGTTACCGAATCACCCTCATTAATTTGATTACGATCTACATTTACAGTTACATTTGCACAAAACAATGTGGACAATAAAATTAAAGAAAATAATCTCATTACCAGTCTTTCTCCAATTTAATACGACCCTTTGCTTTATACTTTTTCTGCTTCAAATTATCTTTGTCCGCTTTGAGTGCATTTAAAATGGCTTGGGCTTCTTGCAAATCTTGTTTTTGCTCATCGGTCATTTCCTCAGGTTGTGAGGGCTGCTGTTGTTGTTCTCCATCTTGTTGCTGTTCTTCATTTTGCTCTGATTGTTTTTCATCAGCAGATTCTTGCTTCTCTTCTTCCTTATTAGATTCTGATTCTTCCGATTTTTCATTTTCTTCAGGAGTATTTTCTGTTTCTGACTGACTTTCGTTAGATTGATTCTGCTCCTGATTTTCATCAGAATTTTCTGAATTCTCGGATTGTTGATTCTGTTGATTTTCCTGTTGGTCTTTATTTTCCTCTTGAGAATTTTCGTCCTGATTTTCTTGGTTTTGATTTTGTTGTTGCTGTTGTTGTTTTAACACTTCACGGCTCAACATAAAATTATGTTTTATATCTTCGTCATCAGGGTTCAGCTTTAATGCTTCTTTATAAAGTTTATGACTCTCCTCAATATTACCATTCTCAAATTGAAGATTCCCCAAATTATAAAATGCATGTGATTTTAGCTCATCATCAGAGGATTCCAATGCATGAGAAAATTGATTTATTGCCCCCTCTATATCTCCAGTTTTTGAATAAATATTCCCCAAATTATAATTCAATTCTTTTAATTCAGGATATTTTTCTACAAGCCCTTCATATTTTGTAATGGCATCGGTCACTGATTTGGGTAGCTCTTGAACTTGGGGATTACTGAATAAAATTGACATGGAAAATATGAAAAATAGAACTTTCATTATTTACTAAATCTCCCTTGCCATACCGATTCTTTTTGTGTCCGTGTGGATATAAAAAACTCAGCTACAAAAAGAATTAAAGCGATGAGTAAAAATATTTGATAACGGTCTTCGTATTGAGAAAAAATATGTGACTTTAATTCTCTATTTTCCATATCATTAATTTGTGATATAATCGGTAAAATTGCATTAGATTCATTCCCCACCCTCACATACTTACCTCCAGTTTTTGAGGCAATACTGCTCAAGGTACTTCCATCTAATTTACTGGTAATTATTTTACCGTTTTTATCCTTTTTAAAATCTTTCCTATTACCATTTATATCGGTAATGGGTATTGGCCCTCCATTAAGTGTTCCCATCCCCAATGTATGGACAATAATACCTCTAGAATTTGCCTCATCCACTAAATCTGCAATACGACCTTGATGATCTTCACCATCAGACACAAGCAATATCACTTTAAAACTCTCTTCATCTTTAGGGATATTTTCCAATGCCAATTCAAGGGCAGATGCAAGGTCAGTTCCTTGAGTGTGGACAATATGAGAATTGATAGAACTTAAAAACAATCTGCTTGCAGAATAATCTGATGTTAAAGGGCAGTGAAGATGAGCCGTTCCCGCAAATACGATTAATCCAACTCTATCTCCATCTAACTGATTGATTAAACTTGATATTTCAAGTTTTGCTTTTTCTAAACGCGATGGAGATATATCTATAGCATCCATGCTGGTTGATGTATCTATAGCCACGATTACATCCACCCCTTTGCGGTTAAGTTCTTTTAACTTGGTTCCTATTTGTGGTCCAACAGATGATAAAATTAAAAATAATATAGCAACGATAATCAACCGTGAACGTAATCGTACTCGGCTTAATTTTACACGATTTAATAAAAATGTTCTGATTTTTTCAGTACCAATAGATTCCAAACGATTTCGTAATTGTTTACCTCTAAATGCATACCAAATAACCACAATAAAGAAGGGTATAAATAGGAAAAACAATTGGGGATGTGTATATCGAATCATCAGAAAAGTTTCCCAAATATACCGCGTGTAAAGGTAAGTAGAAGTAGAGATAGAACCGCTGAAGGGATGGTAAACCATGGATACAATTCAGTAAAATTCTGATATTCTGAAACTTCAATCTCTGTTTTTTCTAATTCATTAATTTCTGAATATACTTCTTTCAAAGATTCATTATCGGTGGCTCTAAAAAATCGACCACCCGTAATGTGAGCTATTTCTTTTAGGGTGGCCTCATCCACATCAACTTGAACATTTTGTACCGTTTTTCTTCCCCAAATATCGGTAACCGGATAGGGTGCCATTCCATGAGTTCCCGCTGCTACCGTATAAAATCGAATTCCAAATGTTTTGGCAAGTTCTGCTGCGGTAATAGGATCTAATTCACCTGCATTATTGCTTCCATCAGACAATAATATGGCTACCTTTGATAATGACTCACTATCTCTGAGTCGGTTTATGGCCGTCGCAATAGCCATTCCAATGGCGGTGCCATCATGCTCCTTATCAATTATTTCAATCTGTTGGGTGAAGTCGGTGATAATGTCAATATCTCGCGTAAGGGGGCATTGAATATAGGACTCTCCTGCAAACACTATTATTCCTAAACGATCACCCTCACGTGCTTTTATAAATGATTGTGCAACATTTTTGGCGGCCTCTAATCGGTTGGGTTTAAAGTCTTGGGCCAACATAGAGGAGGATTGATCAATAACCAATAGGATGTCAATAACTTCCGCACTGGTTTCACGGATAGTATCAGATATACGAGGACGAGCCAATCCAATAATCATAAGTGAAATGATGATTAATTTTGTGAAGAGTAAGCCCAACGCTTTGCGTTTCCCTCGTTTTAAATATTGAGAAGGGATAAACGATACACTAGAATAGCGTATACTGGCTTCTTGGTATTGCCCCCGCTTAAAATACCAAAGCAACATGATGGGAACCCCCAAAAGCCCCACCAAATAATATGGATGTGCAAATTCCATTAAATATCGATGTTATGATGAATGATTAGACTACTAAAAAGTTTCTTAAATTTTTACAAAATTTTGACGCCAAATTTAGGATTTTACTACCCATTGCTTATATGCTAATTTCATTATCTTCAAAAAAATATACTTGTTCAATGTTATAGTCTTTTTTAGATTTTGGTAGTGAATATTATATATCAAAATCCCATTACACAATCTAATGGATTCAGAAAACCAAAACTGTTGGACAAAGTTTCCATAGAGATTCAAACTAGACACTATAGCCGAAAAACTGAAAAAACCTACCGTAATTGGATTAAACAATTTATATTCTTTCATAATAAACGTCATCCAATAGAAATGAGTGAAATAGAGGTCAATCAGTTTTTATCCTATTTAGCAACTAAACGGAATGTATCTGCATCCACTCAAAATCAGGCATTGAGTGCTATCCTGTTTTTATATAAGAATGTACTGAATAAGGAGCTTGGTGATTTTGGAAATGTTGTCCGAGCAAAACGAAGCAGAAAAGTCCCCGTTGTATTTACAAAAGATGAGGTGAAAAGAATTCTAAAAAACCTAAAAGATGAAAAACAACTCATGGCTTCTTTGCTCTACGGATCTGGATTAAGGCTTACAGAGTGTTTACGATTAAGGGTTAAAGATGTAGAATTTGACAGTAAGCAAATTTTAGTGAGAGATGGAAAAGGAGAGAAAGATCGTGTTACATTGCTGTCTGATAAAATTACCCCGTTATTAAAAAAACATCTAATAAAAGTCAGAAAAATACACTCATTAGATTCAGAGAATGGAGTGGTTACGACCAATCTCCCCTATGCTTTAGAGCGGAAATATCCCAATATTGCCAAAGAATGGCATTGGGCTTATGTTTTTCCTTCAACAAAAACAGTAGTTGATAAAAGTACAGGAGAAACTAAACGTCATCATCTCAACGAATCGGTTTTACAGAAAGCTGTAAAAAGAGCAATGAAAACAGCAAAAGTTGAAAAACATGGTGGTCCTCACACTTTTAGGCACAGTTTTGCAACCCACTTGTTAGAAGATGGTTATGATATTCGCACTATTCAAGATTTGCTTGGACATAAAAATTTACAAACCACAATGATTTATACTCATGTGATGAATAAAGGTCCCATGGGAGTAAAAAGTCCAGGAGACAATTTATGATTGAAAATTTCCAGATATGGTTATCCTGCCAATTCGGCGGGCTATCACGATGGAAGAAAAGGGTAATAAATCAAATAACTGATGTTATTACTATTAGTTACAAACAAATAGGAAAATATGATTATACTGCTAAAGTAGCGGGATATACAATATCTGCTAAGCAGTATATACATGGTTGGACGAGAGGAGAAGAATGAAGAAACCGTTGCCACCGACCTACTTTCTTGGGGCCATCGTTGTTGCAGTGGCCCTGCATTTCCTTGTCCCTGTTCGACAGTTGCTTCCATCTCCCTGGCGTCTCATCGGAGTCGTTCCTCTCCTCATCGGCATCGTGTTCAATCTGGTCGCTGACAAGTCATTCAAGAAGCACAGCACAACCGTGAAACCCTTCGAGGAGTCAAGCGCTCTTGTCACTGGCGGAGTGTTCGGCATCACGCGGAACCCGATGTACCTCGGCATGACACTGATTCTCCTGGGCATCGCGTTGTTGCTGGGATCAGCAACGCCGCTCGTTGTAGTAATCGTTCTTCCGATCCTGTTCGACCGTGTGTTCATTACGCCGGAGGAGAGTATGCTGGAGGAGACATTCGGAGAAGAGTTCCGGCAATACAGGAACCAAGTCCGAAGATGGATCTGAATGGACCGTCCAACCAACAGGTCCACGGTACCCAGTAAGGCGCGCGGACGCGCCTCACTGGTCCCGTGACCTAAACGATGGAGCTGTCGCTTCGCTCCAGCTCCATCGGGCGAAACTGTGCCCGGTCT
>CAYFMU010000023.1:0-37786 GCA_964344315.1 uncultured bacterium
ATTATTAGCAGTAAACTTACACTATAAACATTCTTTTGCAAAATTCAGTGGTGGCTTTGATTATGTTTCAGGTGATGATGTAAATACAGTTGATAAAAATGAGTCTTTCAGTACACTGTATGCTACAAACCATAAATTTTATGGTTTTATGGATTATTTTTTAAATCTACCTGTCAATACAAGCAATCTTGGTTTGATGGATTTTCATGTAAAGCTAACTGGTCTTTCATTATTTGGGTTAAAATTTAATGGAGCATATCATTTATTTAATGCGGATCAATCAGATAAATCTTTTGGTTCAGAATTAGATTTAACTGTAATTAAAAAATATAATAAAAATGTGAAATTTGTAGCAGGATATTCCATGTTCGTTCCTGATGAATTAAAATCATCGAACAGTGAATCTGCTACATTCACATATCTAATGACTGTTATTAACTTATAATAGGATAAAAGGGTAATAATATAATAAATTAACACAGAGATTATTGTTGATTTATTTCTCTTAGTTGAATAACCTAAGTCTATAAAGATATGGTTTGATACCGGTACGGTTTTGGGGGAAACTCCAAAATCAGCTCCCGATTTCTCAAATGAGAATGACTTGGAAATGAGATGGAAAAAATATATCAAATATCAAAATCGTTAAGATTTGATGATAATTTTTATAATTCCAAAAAAATTATCGATCAACACAATAGAATATTTAATTATTTACGCATTGCAATTAATGATGTATGTAATTTGAAGTGTTCTTATTGCTTACCTCCAAAATCTAATATAAACTGTAAATCACAGTTAACATCTACAGAAATATGTAAAATTATACACTCTGCTTCACAGTTTGGAGTGAATAAAATTCGATTTACAGGTGGTGAGCCACTTCTTCATAAAGATATAGCCCTGCTTGTTAAACATGCATCTGCACAATCACAAATAAACTCCATAAACATCACCACAAACGGTGTACTGTTAAAAGATAAACTACCTTTATTAATGCCCAATGGCCTCACAGGAATTAATGTAAGTATTGATTCATTAGAAAAAACAAAATATGAAAATGTTACAGGCAAAAATAAACTCAGTGAGGTATTGTCTGGAATAGAGCATGCACTTTTATTTCAAAATTTAGAAGTAAAGATTAACGTGGTGGTAATGAGCGGATTTAACCATAATGAAATTATTCCATTTATTGAGTATTTTAAATCCATGCCCATTACATTAAGATTTATTGAGGTAATGCCTTTCAATGGTAATGATTCGAGTATATCTCAAAATTTCTTATCATCAGATCAAATCATAAACGAAATAAGAAATCATTTACCTCAACACGAAAATTGTTCTGGAACCAAAACGGAATATTATTCCATCAAATATCCAAATCACCCTTTAAAAATTGCAGTAATACCATCATTTACTAGATCTTTATGCCAAGATTGTAATCGCATTAGAATAACATCTGATGGTAAGATTATGAATTGTTTATATTCTTCTTCTAAGTATGATTTATTGGAAAAAATCCGTAATGGTGAGTCTATATGTGAATCGATAAAAGATGCTATGTGGAAAAAAGAAATTGATGGGTGGACTGCCCAAAAAAAACATATTCAAACATTTAAATCAATGTCAAGAATAGGTGGATAATGAAAGAATTTACCCACATAGGTACATCAGGAAATGCCAAAATGGTAGATGTAACCGATAAAGTAAGTACCTGTAGAATTGCACATGCTTGTGGAAATATTTATATGAATGCTTCTACAATTGAATCTATAAAAAATGACGAGTTAAAAAAAGGTAATGTATTAACAACTGCAAAAATAGCTGGCATACAAGCTGCTAAAAAAACGGCAGAATTAATTCCCATGTGCCACCAATTAAATTTATCAAATATTGATACAACATTTACTATTACTTCAAACTCTATAGAGATTCAATCGGTGGTAAAAACTCAAGAATCTACAGGTGTTGAAATGGAGGCATTGACAGCAGTATCAGTAACCGCATTGACCATCTATGACATGTGTAAGGCAATAGATAAAAATATGAATATTGGTGATATAAAATTAACACACAAAGAAGGTGGTAAATCTAACCACGCAATTGATTATAGACCTAATGTTGGCGTTATAACATTGAGTGATAGCATTTCAACAGGCAATGGTGAAGATGTTTCTGGAAAATTGCTTATAAATGGTTTTAAAAGAGAAGGTTGTATTGTAGATAATTATATGGTTCTTCCAGATGGATCTGATGAATTATTACACACAATAGACAAATGGATAAACACAGGAGTAGAATTGATTGTTACTACGGGTGGGACAGGTTTGGGACCCCGCGATTTAACCATTGAAACAATTGAAAAATACTTTGATACCGAACTCACAGGAATAGAACAAGCAATCCATAATTATGGACGAAAGAGAGTGAGAACTGCTATGCTTTCACGGTTAAAAGTAGGGATGAAAAATAATGCTATAATTGTTGCATTACCTGGAAGCCCCAATGCGGTAAAAGATGCTTTACAAGTACTAATTCCTACAATATTTCACTCATACCACATGATTAGAGGAGAAAAACATGGATAGTTTTTTATTTCCATTTATTTTTTTTGTAATATCATTTTTATACTCATCTGTTGGATTGGGTGGTGGTTCATCTTACACTGCTATTATGGTCATATCAGGAATTTCATTTAAAGTGATTCCAATAGCATCATTAAGCTTAAATGTAGTTGTTACATTTTTAGGAATGATAAATTATTGGCGAAGAGGATTTGGGAAACTGATGCTCATACTTCCATTATTATTTTCATCTATACCTATGGCATATTATGCAGGAAAATTAGATTTACCTGAGTTCTACTTTAAATTAATTTTATTGCTCACTTTATTATTAATACTTATAAGAATATATTTTGTAAAAAATCTTAAAATCAATTTTAGATTAACAAATTTACAAAAATGGATTCTCTCTTTATTTACTGGTGCAATTTTAGGTTTTGTTGCAGGGACTATTGGTATTGGTGGCGGCGTTTTTTTAGTTCCTTTGATAATTGTTTTTGGTTTGGCATCTGAAAAAGAAGCTGCAGCTAGTGGTTCTGTATTTATTTGGATGAATTCATTATCTGGGTTAGTATCTCGTATGAAGCATCAAACGCTGGATATCTCATTTATCTTACCATTATTGATCGCAGTTATTTTTGGAGGATTTGCAGGTTCATATTTAGGTGCTTCATATTTTGAAGCTGATACTATTCAGAAAATATTAGGTGTGGTGATTTTAATTGCAGTTGTCATTTTATTGAGAGATATATTATGATTTCTCACCCAAAAGCCATTGACTACGTCTTAAAAAATGCAATTTCAATGAAAACTGAAACTATCAAAATAAAGGATGCTTTCAATCGTGTACTTTCTACAGATATACATGCACCATTTCCGTCACCAGCATTCGACAATTCAGCTATGGATGGCTTTGCAGTAAATACAAGCGATTTTTTAACGGATCTTCCCTTAAAACTAAAATGTATTGGTGAAAGCAAAGCCGGGGAACCCTATACTGGTTTACTAAATAGGGGTGAGTGCATTAAATGTATGACAGGTGCAGTTATTCCAAATGGAGCAAATGCGATTATAAAAGTAGAAGATACTAGTGGGTTTAATTCAGAAATTATTGAATTCTATGTTAATCCACTAGAAAACCAAAACATCCGCAAAAAAGGTGAGGAAGTTTCAAAAGGAAAAACGATTCTCAAAAGAGGTACCAAAATTACATCTGAGATTATGGGAGTTCTAACTTCTTTTGGAATAACAGAAATTGAAGTGTGTAAAAAAATCAATGTTCATCTTATTACGACAGGAGATGAAGTTATTACTAATAATAGTGAAGTTTATAGAGGGTCAGTCTATAATTCAAATGGCGAAACGTTAATTCAATTACTGAAAATAAATAACTGTAATGTATTTCATTCTCATGTTTCAGATGATAAGCAAAAAATGGTGAATCTATTATTGAGTTTGGATAAAGAATTGGATTTAGTCATCACAACAGGTGGAATTTCAATGGGAGAGTTTGATTTCGTTAAACAGGCTTTTGCAGAATCAAACTTTGAAGAAATATTTTGGAAAGTAGCACAGAAACCTGGGAAACCATTGTATTTCGGTAAATCTGGAAAATCCATAGCTTTTGGATTACCTGGAAATCCTGTTTCTGCTATAATGTGTTTTTATATATATGTCATTCCTTTTCTTGATAATTCGTTTGGATTAAAATCACAGACTGAGTTTTTTGGAAAGCTCTCAATGCCATTTAATTGTGATAAAAATAAACATCGCTTTTTATTTGGAGAATATTGGATTAATGATGAAGGAATTGTGAAATGCAAACCAACCGATAAATTAGGATCCCATATGCTTACTTCAAGTATAAATGCTAATTGTATTTTGTCAGCTCCGCCCAGCAATAAAATACTTAATACAAATGATTTAGTAAAAATTAAACCAATATAGATGATTACCGTAAAAGTAAAATTATTTTCAATTGTAAAAGAATCAATAGGTGAATCTTTCATTTTGTTAAATATGAAAGATAATTCCAGAGCAAAAGATGTTCTACATGAAATAGTAAAGAAAAATGAAGATCAATTGATGGGGCTTCCAATAAGAATTGCAGTTAATAAATCTTATGTTGATGGACTATTTCCATTAAATGATGGTGATGTGGTGGCATTAATCCCACCCGTTTCTGGAGGGTAATTGTTAATTATTAAATTAGTAAATTCTAAAATTACGGATGATCTGATTCCACTAAATAAATGTAAAAATGTAGGATCGGTAATTAGATTCAATGGTTGCATCAGAAAAATGGAGGATGAAAAAGAAATTTCTGGAATTTATTATGAATATTACGAAGGTATGGCAGAGTTGGAATTGGAGCGTTTAGCAAAATCAACCATGGAAAGGTTTAAGATTGAATCTGTAATTTGTTTACATCGTATCGGCTTTGTCCCAGTAGGAGATAGTGCAATCTTATTAGAAATTCACTCAAAACATCGTAATGAATCAATAGATGCATTAAAATGGTTTATGGATAAACTAAAAGTTGATGTGCCAATTTGGAAGAAAATAGATGAATAATCAAAATTTATCAAAAATGGATGCATATATTCTTACAGGTGGAAAGAGTGAACGATTCGGTACAAACAAGGCAAAACATAAAATAGATAATGTATCCTTTTTAGACAGGATTTATAGTGTATTAGACAATTTATTTAGAAATGTATTTTTAGTAGGAAAACAAAATGATGATCCTAGTAAAGCTCATATTAATGATTTCTCACCTGAACAGTCACCACTTGTTGGATTAATCACTGCTTTAGAACATTCATCTGATGAATGGATTTTTGTTATTAGTGTTGATATGCCATTCATTACATCTTCAGTTATCGATAAAATTTGTTCTGTTAATAAAGATGAGTATGATATTGTTATACCAAAATTAGATGATAAAATGATGCCATTATGTGGAATTTATAATAAAACGGTTTTACCTACTTTAAATCAAGCTTATAAACAAAAAGATTTCAAATTGCAAAAAATAATTATGGAAACAAATTTTATATGTATTCAGTTAGAAACCTTTGAATTAGAACTATCAAATATAAATAGTAAGCAAGAGTTAGAGATGAATTTAAATAAATACAATGGAAATAAGACAAATATGTCGTAAATTGTAGTCGATGTATTTTTTGAATATTATATTATCATTAGGCATTATTTTACTTCCTCACATTGAGGGAGGAGCATCTTTCCTCTCCAATGATGCCACTAAATGTGAAATTATAGTCAATAATGCATGTTGTAATACTGAAATTACTCATGCTAGTTGTTGCATAGAACAAGCACAAAAATGTGGCTGTCATATTTCAAATTCTGATGAAATACCAGTTCAATCTATTGTACTTACTGCATCTCAAAATAATTCCAATAATAGTGAGTTTTGTTATACCGTTGAGCATTGGGAAAATTGTTTAATAAAAACTGAAACATTAACGCCTCAATACGTAAATATTCACCAATTCGCTTCATTTAATAGGAACCTTCCACTCCTCATTTAGACTACTCCTTAAATTAATTTTTTAACAATTAACTTTAAAGGAGTATACCATGAAATTACAACATACATATTCAAGGATTGTAGTAATCCTTGTATTATTAATTTTTACAAATATTATATTTGCAGGTAAAATTACAGGAACCGTAAAACAGCATGGAACAATGAGTCCAGTTCAATTTGCAACCGTAACCCTTATTCGGACTTCAGATGAGAATATTGAAATGGGTCAATTAACAGGAAATGAGGGCTACTTTTCATTTTTAAATGTTCCAGATGATGAGTATCGGATTGAAGTGAAATTTATTGGCTTTGATTCATATTGGAGCTCACCGTTTAAAATAGATAGGCATCATAAAGAAAAGATGTTTGGTGAAATATTCATTGAACAAGGTAGTATTGAGTATGAAGAGATAAACGTAACTGCCGAAAAGAAAATTCTAGAAGTTAAAGCTGATAAAAAAGTTTTTAATATTGATAATTTAAAGGCAACTTCTGGAGGCACTTGTTGCGATGTTATAAAAAAAGTTCCTGGAGTAGAGGTTGCTGCTGATGGTACAATCTCACTAAGAGGTTCATCCAATGTATCTGTATTAGTTAACGAAAAAAGAGCTGGAATTTTAGGAACAGATAGATCGACAAATGCAGTGGCAGTACCAATTCCTGCATCTATGATTGAGCGCGTTGAGATTATTACAAATCCATCTTCTGAGTTTGATCCTGATGGCATGACTGGAATTATTAATTTTGTTCTTAAGGATGAAAATATAAAGGGATATAATGGAGAGGTTACTGCAAATGTAGGTAATTCTGATAAATTAAATATTGGATCTACATTTAGTTATCGTTTTCCAAAGACAACTCTTTTTTCAAAGACAAACTACGAATCTGCAAACCATGTTGGAAATACTAAAAATGATATTACTATATTTCAAAATAGTCAAGAAATAGATAGAATGATCCATAATAGTTCAAATAATCGACATGCAGAATTGTATTATTATAATGGTGGCTTTAAACATTCCTTGACAGATAATCATCTATTTACTGCAGAAGGAAGTTATATAAAGAAAAATGGCAGTATTGATAAACAAATTGATTTATCGCAAACTTCTATTGATTCAACTTGGACAATAAATAGTGAATTTACAAATGAAGTTGATGCATATGTGTTAGGGATAGGTTCTTTCAATTCATTTGATAATAATAGTGAGTTAGATGTTGAATATTTTCAAGATATTCAAGATGAAAATCAAAATAAATCTGTAAATTTATCTGATAAAATTGAAGATTCAATTTTACAAGATAGAAAAATATTTACAATAGATTATCGATTGCAATACAAAGCTTTTCATATTGAATCTGGATATAAAGGTAGATATAATACATTTAACAAAAATCAAAATGATGGTAGTAATATTTCTTCATTTAGTTTTAGTGAGGGAATAAATGCATTATATGGACTTACATCTTTCAAATGGAATGAGAAAATAAATTTTAAATTTGGATTAAGATATGAATGGGTTGAAAATGAAATTGGATTATCCAAAAATCTAATAATTGACAGATACAATAAGCTTTATCCATCTGCTTATATAACATATTCATTGAATCCTTTTACTCAAATTAGAACTAGTTTTAGTAGTCGTGTAAATCGCCCAAGCGCAAAACAGTTAGATCCATATTCACAGAGTGATAGTTTTTCTAGTGTAGATACGTTGGGGAATTCATTATTAAAGCCTGAATTTACCAACTTAGTTGAGTTTGGATTTTCAAAAACATTTAATAATGTTAAACTTGATATGACTTCTTATAATCATTTTATACAAGATCCAATACAATGGGTGGAAGAATTTGATGACAACACTCTTTCCAATTTTACTTTTGAGAATTCTGGCTCAGGGATATTAAATGGGGTTGAAGGATTGCTAAAATATTCACCCATCCATGATTTAGAATTAAGAATTACTGGTAATTATTTCAGGTTAAAAACAGTTGAATCTATTAATCCCAAATTAAATGGAATTACAAGTGGTGGATATGGTCGATTAATTGCATCATACAAAACACACGGATTTGGCGAATTTGAAGTTAATGGAACTTATAAAACAAGAAGAGATTCACCACAGGGCTACCAATGGGGAAATGGAAAATTTGTATTGGATATTGCATATCAACTTTCCGTACTTGATGATCATTTGCGAATTACACTCAAAGGTGTTGATCTATTAGATAATGACATATTCGAGTCAAATTTAAATAACTATATTCAAAATCAAGAATCACATAGTTATAATTACGAAAAGCATGATGTGAGAACCTACTATGTTTCTATGATTTATAAGTTTGGAAATATTAACTAAAATAAATTTATATGAGAAGAACTAAAATAATTATAGTTTTAACAATATAAGGGTGTAATTTACCCAGTTAATAAAAACATTATTTGAAAGAAGTTATGTCAGAAAGAGTACAAGGTAAAGTTAAGTGGTTTAATCAAACCAAAGGATTTGGATTTATTGAATATGAAGGTGGAAAAGATCTTTTTGTTCACTTTAGTGAAATTAATTCAGATGGATTTAAAACTTTAGCTGAAAACCAAAATGTAGATTTTATAGTAGGTGAGGGCGATAAAGGTCCGATTGCGAAAGATGTTAAACCGCTGTAATTCTAATTTTGAATTCTAATTTAAAAGGCTCTTTTATAAAGGGCCTTTTTTAATAGCTAAGATGAAATTTATTATACTTATAATTATTTTTGTTGCAACTTTTTATTATTTAAAACCATCTGGTTCAGGGGTTGAAATAAGCACAGGTGAACTTTTGAGCATTACCCAACAAGAAAAGAATCCTGTAATAATTGATGTAAGAACAAAAGGAGAGTATAATGGTCCACTTGGACATATTAATAATTCAATTTTGATTCCATTATCAGAAATCGACGAGAGATACATAGAACTAAATTTGTTTAAAAATAAGCCTATTTATGTGGTATGTAAAAGCGGTGGAAGATCGTCAAGTGCTGCTAAAAAGTTGATTTCATATGGATTTAATGCCATCAATGTAAAGGGCGGAATGATGGCATGGAATAAAATTAAAAAATATTAGAAAAATATACTTTTCTAATTCATTTAATAATGTAATTTTAATCTATTGTTAAAACGTTAAATATAGGAAAAAAAACAATGTCAAAAACAAATGATCTATTCAGTACAATGAGCGGCCTTTGGTCAGAATTTGAAGATAACCATAACAAATTTGCTGAAAAAGGCAATAAAGCTGCTGGTACACGTGCGCGTAAAGCTGCTGGTGAGCTTAAAAAAATCGTTACTGATTATAGAAAAGCGTCTGTTGCTGAAAGCAAGTAACGCAAACTTATAATTGTTAAAAAAGCCCCTCTTCGAGGGGCTTTTTTTTTGAATTTTATTCTTGAATATTTCATTGTTCTAACTAAACTTGTGTAGGTAAAATATCCGTATCAAAAACTGAAAATTCTACAGGTTTATGACTCCACAAAAGCGATTATTTTTAATAGATGGTATGGCTCTTATTTATAGGGCGCATTTTGCCATGATTAAAACCCCTTTAATTACCTCTGATGGTCGGCATACATCTGCCATATATGGGTTTATGAATTCTCTTTTTAAATTATTAAAGGAGGAAAATCCCGACTACGTTGCCATTGTCTTAGATTCTAAAGAGCCAACATTTCGCCATGAACTTTATACAGAATACAAAGCAACAAGAGAGAAAATGCCTGAAGAATTGGTGGAACAGCTTGAACCGCTATTTGATGTAATACGCTCTACTAAAATCCCAATGATTAAATTACCTGGGTTTGAAGCTGATGATATTATTGGTACATTAGCAAAAAAAGCTGAACAATGTAACTTACATACTTACATTGTTACTGGTGATAAAGATATGATGCAGTTAGTTACATCATCAACTTTTGTATATTCGCCAGGAAATAGATTTAAACCGACTACCATTTATGATAATAAAAAAGTTTCTGAAAAATGGGGCATAGGCCCTGATGGTATTATAGATTTACTTGCCTTAATGGGTGATAGTTCAGATAATGTACCCGGAATTGATGGTGTTGGACCCAAAACTGCTGTTAAAATTTTAAATGAGTATGGAACGATAGATGAAGCCATAAAAAATGCAGAATCTATTAAAAATAAACGTGCACGTGAGGGGATGATAAATGGGAAAGATATAGTTCATCTTTCAAAAGAACTTGTTACTATTAAATGTGATGTCCCCATTGAATTTCATATTGAAGAACTAAAACGTCAACAAATGAACAGTAATTCTCTTATTAATCAATTTAATGATTTAGAGGTATATTCTTTAATAAAACAAGTGGCTAATTTTGCTGATGAACCTGTCCAATTTTCAGCACCTGAGAAAAAGTATTTAACCATTAATAATATTAATGAGTTAAAGAGTCTTATAGAAGAATTAAGTCATGCGCCACTTATTGCATTTGATATTGAAACGACCAGTATAAATTCTCTTAATACCGATATAGTGGGATTATCATTTTCTATAAAAGAAAATGAAGCATATTATATTCCAATATTATATCCAGAAAAAGAAAATTCACTCTTTGATTCTTTTTCATTAGAATCGATTTTAGCCGAGTTAAAGCCAATATTTGAAAATCCTACATTACAGTTTTGTGGACATAATATAAAATTTGATGCCTTAGTACTAAGCCAATATAATATATGCATTCGGAACATCTCATTTGATAGTATGATTGCAGAGCATCTTTTATTTCCAGAGAAAAATTCTTATAAATTAGACTACCTATCTTTAGATTACCTTCAATATCGAATGAAACCAATTGAAGATTTAATTGGCACCGGTGCAAAGCAAATTACTATGGATAAAGTGCCATTAAATGATATTTCATTTTATGCTGCAGAAGATGCAGATATTGCTCTTCAAATTGCAATAAAACAACAAGAAGATATTCCTAACGAGGATTTGACAACACCATTTAATGAAATTGAAATGAAACTATTGCCTGTTTTAATACAAATGGAAAAAAATGGTGTATATCTTGACACAAGTTTTTTAAATGTTTTTTCAAATGAAATTGAAGGCAAAATTGATGAAATAAAGTCTGATATATATGAAATTGCTGGGCATGAATTTAATATTAATTCTCCTCAACAATTGGCAGTAGTATTATTTGATGAACTATCATTAAAACCGATAAGAAAACGAAGTACTGCTGTGGAAGTATTGGAAGTGTTAAAACGCCATCATCCACTTCCAGAGAAAATTTTAGAATATAGACATCTTACAAAATTAAAGAATACATATATTGATGCCATCCCAAAATACGTAAATCCTAAATCAGGACGAGTGCATACATCATTAAATCAAACAATTGCAGCAACTGGAAGATTATCTAGCACAAATCCCAACTTTCAAAACATTCCAATCAGGACAGAAACTGGCAAAAAAATTCGTAAAGCATTTTGTGTTCAGGAAGACTCCAATAAAATTTTATGTGCAGACTACTCTCAAATTGAATTACGTATAATGGCAGAATATTCTCAAGAACCGGCATTATTGGATGCATTTAATAATGGTATTGATATTCATACAAGAACTGCAGCCTTAGTTTTTGGTGTTAATGAGGGAGATGTAACATCAGATCAAAGACGAACTGCAAAAGTGGTAAATTTTGGTATAATGTATGGTGCAGGACCATTTAGAATGTCTCAAGAATTAGGTATTAGTATGAAAGATGCTAAAGAGTTAATTGAGACCTACTTTAGTACATATCCAGGCATAAAAAAATATATGGATGTAACGTTGAAGAGTGCCCATGAAAAGGGATTTGTAAAAACTAAATTTGGCAGAAAAAGGAAAATGACTCAGCTAAATTCAGGTAATATGAATTTAATTAAAGCCGAAGAACGCGCTGCCATAAATATGCCAATTCAAGGTACTGCTGCTGACCTCATTAAAATTGCAATGATAAATATTCATGAGCGATTAATAAGTGAAAATTATAAATCTAAAATGATTTTACAAATACACGATGAGTTAATGTTTGAAGGCCCTGAAGATGAGATGGATAGACTTTCTGAGATGGTCGTTCATGAGATGGAAACCGCCATGAAATTTTCTGTACCCCTTAAGGTGGATTGGAAAGTTGGTAATAATTGGTATGAGGCGCATTAATGGAAGCTTCAATTACATTAAAATCCATTGCAAAAACATTTCATAATAAGACTCTTCTTGCAGATTTATCATTTGGTGTAGAAAAGGGAAGCACATTTGTAATTATAGGTGAAAATGGTTCTGGGAAATCTGTAATTCTAAAGTTGTTGGTGGGTATTTTAGAAAAAGATGCAGGCATGGCATATATACATGGAAAAGATGTTAGTACGAGAGGCCAAGAAATCCGTTCAATTACAGGTTATATGCCACAGAAAATTGATTTGGACGAAGAGCTGACTATTTACGAAAATTTAGAAATTTTTGGTCGATTACATGGTGTTTCAAAAAATAAAATTAATAAAGTAATTAAGGATTGGGCTGAAAGATTATCATTCACTCAGTTTTTAAATACACATCCTCAAGATTTGTCATATGGAAATAAACGATTAATTCAATTTGCTCGAGCTATAATTCATGATCCCGAAGTAATCATTCTAGATGAACCCACAAAGGGATTGGATCCGCACAGTAGAACAAAGGTATGGGATGTGTTGGACAAATTACATTTAAATAAAACCATATTATTTACTTCTCAAAATTTTGCAGAAGCAGAAAGATATGCCGATAGAATTGCCATTCTCCATGATGGGAATATTAAAATGGATGGAACATTAGAACGACTAATTGAAACTACCCATGGATTAACGCGATATAGGCTTGCGTTTAATTCGCCACCAAGTGAAGAATTTATGGAAAAATTAAAAGAGTTCCCTCGAATATTAAAGCCACAAGTTAAAGGTGTAGAACTAGAGTTTTATTCTCGAGAAAAAAAGCAATTTTTTAATGCTCTTAAATTAGCACTATCCTATGAATTAGAAGACATCGATACCAGTATTTGCCGTTTACATGATTTATTTATTGGATTAACAGATGGTGGGCTAGAATAATGCTCACAATATTACTATATAGAAATTGGCTTGAGTTTAAAAAACGGATTATAGAGTTTATTTTAATTCTCTTTTTACTTCCTATGATTCTTCATTTATTTTTATCTATTCCATTATCAAACATTATTGAAATGGATATCCGTTATTTAAATTGGGCAGCACCAGGAAATTGGATTGTTTCATCAGGAATAATGGCTTTTGTTTTGTCATTATTAAGAATTAAATTTTTGAAGAACGATTCTAACCACTTGCTTTCATTATTAAAAACACCTTTAAAAAATCATGAAATTTTACTATCAATTGTGATTACATCTGGATTAGTAGGAATATTTCAATTTTTTATTTCTTACTTTTTAACCAATGCATTTAATAACGAATATTTAAGTATTGTTCAATCCTTTTCATTATTTATTCTTGTATTACCATCAATATTCTTTTTTGCAACTCTTGGAATGTTGATGGGAATGTTTATTAAAAGAGATTTAGTAATGATTTGTACCATATTTTTTGTCTTTAAAATGATGGTGTTTGCTTTTGGAACTTTTATTCCATTGGAAAGTTACCCAATTGATTTTACTGAGTTTAGTATGAAAATTCCCATATCAATAATAGTTGCAAACACACAACTGATAATTCAGAATAAATCTTTTAATTATGTAGGGTTCTTAGGAACTACAATTCTATTAATTATAACATATTTAATTTCACTTATTTGTAGCTTTAAAACATTTAGGAAATAATGAATTTAGAAGATAATTATTATGTCATCGGTATTGACGGAGGTGCATCTAATACACGTGGAGTATTATTCACTCAAGATGGAAAGACTCTGGCCACTGTGTTAGATAAAGGAAGTAATATAGCATTAGACGGGGAAGCTGCATCGGGGTTAATTGGAAATATGATAGAGTCACTTTGTGCAAGTGCATCTATTTCGGTTGAAGATGTTGATGCCGTAGGATGTGGTTTAGCAGGTGCTTCCGATGAAGATGGCAGAGATATGGTTTTTAAAGAATTAGATCGATTAAAATTATCTCAAAGAGCAATCATTATGAATGATGCAGAAGCATCCTATGAAATTAGCTGCCCCCAAGGAATTGGGATTCTGGTAACTATTGGTACGGGAATTATCTGTATTGGGCGAGATAAAAATGGTAAAATTTTTAGAGTCGCAGGTGAAGGTCATGATCAGGGTGATGTAGGTAGTGGGTTTTGGATTGGTAAAAAAGCAATATTAGAAATGGCATTAAATGAATCGTCAGTAAAAGGAGATGCTGATCTAAGTCAAATGCTTAATTTTATTCTTAATACTTTTGATAATGATAATTTTAATAATGCAATTGAAGAGACCATGAATGATAAAGATTCAGTGGCAATTATTGCTTCACTATCTAAAGGTATTATTGAATTAGCAGAAAATGGAAATGAGTTAGCACTATCAATTGTTCAAGAAGCAACAACCCTTGTTGCAGAATACATAAAATTGCTTGCCTTTGATTTAAAAATTAATAATTCAGATCGAACCATATTATTAGCAGGAAATGGAAGTGTAATTAGGAATGAGTTTTATAGAAAAACATTAAATGATGCACTCCAATTTGATTTTCCTAACATTAATTGGACATTTTCTACAATTTCTAACGCTTATGGAGCAGGTTTATTAGCGGCAAAATTACACGATATTGATATTTCTATTGAAAGTATTGTGAAGGATAAACATCATCTACCAACCTGAAGCTCACATAAATCTTCAAAATTTAGCTCATAATTTGAATGAATTAAAGAAAGTTACCACATCAAAGATATTTGGTGTGGTAAAAGCAAATGCCTACGGACATGGTGCAGTTCAGGTTGCACAAACATTAGAAAAAAATGATATTGATGGACTTTGTGTTGCTCTCATAAGTGAAATTCAAGAACTCCGAAAGAATGGAATTTCAGCTAAAATATTACACTTGGGCAGAATTTCTCCTGAAAGTGTAAAATTTTTTGATGAAAACTCTATAGCAACAATAAGTCACCTTGAAGACATAAACATAATTCAGAATAACCTAAGTAAAAATGAGATAATTAATGTCCATTTAAAAGTTGATACGGGTATGTGTAGAATGGGGATTCCTCATGAAAATTTTGAATTTATATTGGATGAAATTTTAGAAACTCCTCAAATAAATTTAACCGGGATTTACTCTCATTTTGCAACAGCAGATGAACAAGATAATGATTATCTAAATACTCAACATGAAAAGTTTAATGAAATTGTTAAATTGGCAAATTTAAAAGTAGATAAAAAATTAGAGTTTCATATTGCAAATAGTTCTGCAATGTTAAAAAATGAAAAATACCATTATTCAATTTGTCGCCCTGGAATATCCCTTTATGGCATTTCACCTGTAAAAAATTCACATATTAATCTAAAGCCAGTAATGGAATTCAAATCCACAGTCGTGTTGAAAAAAAATGTAAAAAGTGGGGAATCTATCGGTTATAATAGGACATATATTGCAGATTCGGATATGGAGATAGCCATTGTCCAAGTAGGATATGCTGATGGTATACCCACTAGTTTTGCTAATAGTGGATATGTATCTTTTAACAGAATGAGGTTTCCTATTATCGGTAAAGTAAGTATGGATTTAATTACAGTAGACTCTACAAATTCAAACTTAAAAGTGGGAGATAAAGTTACACTTTGGGGTAATACACAAATTGGAGTTGACATGCTTTCAAAGCAAAATAATGAAATTCCATATACATTTTTTACACGTATTTCTCATCGAGTAAAACGAAAGTTTATTCATGAATAGATTTATATTAATTATTTCAATATTTTTAGTGTCATGTGCGCAAATTGTTCATGAAAAACCAGATGTAAAAAAAATACCACATTGGTCAAAATTGACTCTTCGAGAAAAAGTTGCCCAAATGATAATGGTAAGGATTCGTGGAGATTTTTACAATAACGAACATTGGTATAAAAAATCACTTAAACAATGGCTTACTGATGATGGTATAGGAGGGGTTATTTCCTTTGGGGGAAGTATTCATGGTACATATCATAACATAAATATGTTTCAGAAATGGGCAAAGTATCCATTGCTTGTGGCTGCAGATTACGAACGAGGATTAGGACAATGGATGAGTGGTGCCACACTATTTCCAAGTAATATGGCTGTAGCTGCAACTGGAAATAGTAATTATGCCTATGAGCAGGGAAAAATAACTGCAAATGAAGCAAAGGCTATAGGTGTACATATTACATTGGCTCCTGTAATGGATGTGAATAATAACCCCAATAATCCCATAATTAATTTTAGAGCATATAGTGATGATGCAAATACTGTTTCAGAATTTGGGAATGCTTTTATTAAAGGGGCACAAGAGGGTGGTATTTTTGCATGTTCAAAACATTATCCAGGTCATGGAAATACAAGTACCGATAGTCATACTAGTTTACCCACAATTAATGGTTCAAAAGAAGAATTAGAAAAAGTTGAGTTGCTCCCATTTAAATCCTCTATTGATAATGGTGTTAAGATGGTAATGGTTGGGCATATTGCCATGCCAGGACTTGACTCTAGCGGAGAGCCAGCTTCATATTCTCATAAAATTACTACAAAAATTTTAAGAGAGGAATGGGGATTTAATGGAATCATTATTACTGATGGTATGGAAATGGGTGGCCTAACAGAGTCAACATGGGCTGGAGAATCTGCTGTAAGGGCTGTTTTAGCCGGAGCAGATATTTTACTACTTCCCATGGATGTTAAGCAGTCAATTGATGCAGTTGTAAGTGCGGTAGAAAATGGGCGTATAAGCGAAGAGAGAATTAATGAATCTGTTAAAAAAATATGGGAGGCAAAACATAAACTGAATGTTTTTAATACTCCACAAGAAAATTGGGTTAATGTAGAATCAAAGGTTGGCATTTCAGCACACACTAAAGTTGCCAGAGAAATTGCTGAGAAATCTATCACCGTAGTAAAAAATTCAAATAATATATTACCTCTTCGTCCAGAGAAAATTGGATCACTCACACATATTATTCTTTCTACTGACGAAGGCGTAAGAGATATGTTAAAATCATTTTTATGGGATGTAAATAGAACCCATTCTAATGTAGATGAAGTTTTTGTCATTCAACCTGCCAGTGATTTACGAATTAAAGAAATTCTACAACATGCAAATTCTTCAGATAAAGTTTTGGTGAGTATGTTAGTTAGAATTAGAATGGACAAAGGAATTTCAACTATTGATTCAACCCATGCTAAAGTATTAGAGGCACTTAATGATCATAACATACCATTTACCGCATTCAGTTTTGGAAGTCCATATTTACCAGACTATTCTTATTTAGACTCATATGTATGTGTATATGGTTATGGAAAAGTGTCACAAAAAGCAGCAGCAAACATACTGTGGGGAAGAAAACCTGCAACGGGTGTACTTCCAGTTGATTTAAATAAGAAATATAAAAGAGGAATGAGTAATACGACAAATACTGTAGTTCCCTTGAAATTGGAAAATAGAGATTACAATCTCAACCCTGCTTGGGCAATTTTGGATAGTGCAATTGAAAATAAAATTTTTCCAGGTGCACAAATTTTTATTTCAAAACAAGGAGCGGTTGTGGCTTCAAAAGGTTTTGGGCATCAAACTTATGATAATAATTCACCACCCATAACAGATGAATCAATTTATGATGTGGCATCATTAACAAAAGTCCTGACAACAACTCCTATTGTAATGAAATTGATATCACAAAAAAAAATGGGATTAGAGCAAACAGTTGCACAATTTTATGATTTCCCTATAAACCCTCAATTTAATAAAGTCACAATTTCCCATTTACTTACTCATTCTTCAGGACTTATACCATTTATAGAATTTTTTAAACAAAATCCATTACCGACAAAAGATGAAATAATTAATCAAATTTTGCAATCTGAATTGAATTTTGAACCGAGTACAGATTATGCATATAGTGATTTAGGAATGATACTATTGTATGATATTATTGAAAAAATTAGTAATAGAAAATTTGACTTATTGGCAAAATCATGGATATACAATCCACTATCCATGACTCAAACTCAATTTAATCCACGCAATACAGATCACATTGTCCCTACTGAATATGATGGATTTGTCCGAAATTCGCTGGTAAAAGGTACTGTTCATGATGAGAATGCATTCATTATGGGAGGAGTTTCTGGTCATGCGGGATTATTTTCAACTGCTAAGGATATTGGTAATTATTCTCAACTATTTTTAAATGGTGGTATTTGGAAAGGTACACGGTATTTTAGGCATGAATTGGTTGATAAATTTACTAAACGATTTCATTTACCGGAAAATTCTGAGAGAACATTGGGGTGGGATACACCATCTCAAAATGGAAAAAGTTCTGCAGGAGATTATTTTTCAAAATCATCATTTGGTCATTTAGGGTTTACAGGAACATCCCTTTGGATTGATCCTGAAAATGAAATTTCTGTAGTATTACTAACAAATCGTGTTCATCCCAGTAGAGAACGTGGTGGTATTTATGGAATTCGTAGAGAATTTCATAATAGTGTGATGAAAATTTTACTAAACGAAGAGGTATAATGACCTTTATAGATTTTTCCATAATAGCCATTTTTTTAATTGGAATTAGCATCTTTGGTTTATTTCAAGCCAAAAAAAATACAAATAGTAATGATTATTTTGTAGGTGAGAAAGATACACCATGGTGGGTGGCTATGTTTTCCATTGTGGCCACTGAAACCTCAGTGTTGACTTTTATTTCTGTTCCTGGTATTGCGTATAGAGGTGATTGGACATTTTTACAATTATCTTTTGGATATATAGTCGGACGAATTTTGGTTAGTATATTTTTAATACCAATATTCTATGAATCTGGGGTAATGTCAATTTATGAAGTTGTGGGAAAAAAGTTTGGGGAATTAACTCAAAAACTTGCGTCTTTAATATTTCTAATTACCAGAGTTTTAGCTGATGGTGTGCGATTTTTAGCTACGGCTGTTATAGTTCAAGTAATTACAGGATGGTCTATCCAATTTTCGGTAATTATTATTGGTATTGTAACGGTGATTTATACATTATCTGGAGGAATAAAAACAGTAGTGTGGGTGGATTCATTTCAATTTGTATTATACCTTGGTGGTGGGCTAATTGTTATTACATCAATTTTAAATCACTTTGGAGTGGAAATTGTAAGTAGTCTTATTGAATCCAACAAATTTAATGTATTTCAACTAAATACAGATAATTTCATTTTCGATTCTTGGTTTTTCTTCAGCGCATTTATAGGAGGTATTTTATTATCATTTGCATCCCATGGTGCTGATCATATGATGGTGCAACGAGTACTATCATGCAAATCAAAAAAAGATGCGCAAAAAGCAATGATAGGTAGTGGAATTTTTGTATGTATACAATTTTTAATATTCTTATTTGCAGGCTCATTAATATGGGAATTTTTTGATGGACAAATTTTGCAGAAAGATCGTGAGTTCTCAACATATATTATAAATCACTTACCTATTGGATTGAAGGGCGTATTATTGGCCGGTGTACTTTCAGCTGCAATGTCAACATTAAGTTCATCCATTAACTCATTATCTTCATCAACCGTTGCAGATTGGTTTGGTAGAAATACTAATTTAAAACTAGCTCGAGTAATAAGTTTAGTGTGGGCAATTGTTTTAATTTCAATCGCACTTATTTTTGATGAGGGTGATTCTGCAATTGTTATTTTAGGGTTAAAAATCGCATCCTATACTTATGGAAGTTTATTAGGTCTATTTTTATTGACAAAACTTACACATTCCCTTCATACCATGAGTGTAATAAGTGGATTGATTTTGGGAATATTTTCTGTAATGATTTTATCATCAATTGGTGTAGCATGGACTTGGTTTATATTAATATCAGTTGTAGTGAATATTATTACTACACTGACTATAAATAATCTAATTAACTATAACAGTTCTGCATGAGATTTATTTATGCACTAATTCTTTTTTTAATGGGATGTAATTCACCAATTCAATTGGGTATAGATAGGCTTGAATTAATGGATTATTCCATATTGCATAATAAAAATGTGGCAATGGTTGTAAACCATACATCAATAAATAGTCATGGTATACACCTCATTGATCTTTTGACTAATCATCCAAAAATACATGTTAAAAAGGTATTTTCACCTGAACATGGATTTAGTGGCAGTAAGTCTGCAGGGGAACATATAGGTGATGAAAAAAATGTAAAATATGATATTCCCATAATTAGTTTATACGGTAAAAATAAGTCACCAAGTTCATCAGATCTCTCAGGCATTGATATCATAATTTTTGATATACAAGATATTGGTTCACGGTACTATACATATGTATCAACTATGGTGAATGTAATGGAATCAGCGGCTGAGAATGGTATTGAATTTTTAGTGTTAGACAGACCAAATCCATTGGGAAAAATGGTGGAAGGGCCAATAGGTGATATTCGTTCATTTGTAGGGAAATTGCCAATACCTATTCGTCATGGTCTTACTGTTGGTGAAATTGCAAAAATGGTGGTAAACAAAAACTGGTTATATACACATCATCCAATAAAATTACATGTGATAGAATTGGAAAATTGGAACACTGAAGCTGGATATTTCAATATTCCGCCGTCTCCCAATATACCAGATTTTGAAACCGCATTGATTTATAATGGACTCTGTTTACTAGAGGGTACGAACATATCAGAAGGTCGAGGGACAGAACAACCCTTTCGTTTATTTGGCGCCCCATGGATAGATGGAGAAGATTTAACCAAAAAATTAAATTCACTAAAATTAAATGGAGTGAAGTTTGAGTCAATTACGTTCACTCCAGAAAAGTCAATGAAAGCAAAATGGCCCAAATATGAAAAAAAACTTTGTCATGGTTCAAAAATTATCATTCTTGATGAAGAGGATATGAGTCCTTTAACTATTGGTGTAGAAATTATTCGAAGTATTTATGAATTATATCCGCAAAAATTCAAATTTTTAGAATCAAATTTTATTGATAAATTGTATGGTTCAAATCGGTTACGACTTCAGGTGAAATCTAACGCTAGTATTAACAAAATTAAAAAAACATGGGTTTATAATTATTAAAGAACATAGAAGATGTTAGTAAGGGAAAATATGAAAAATTTATTTATAATTTTAATAATAATATCATCACTTTTTGCAACAGCAGAATACCGAAAGTTTACTTTAGAAAATGAAATGAAAGTAATATTGGTTTCAGATGAAAAATATAATAAATCAGCAGCAAGTATGAATGTGATGGTGGGTTCACTTTCTGATCCTAAAGAATATCAGGGTTTGGCCCATTTTTTAGAACATATGTTATTTTTAGGTACTGAAAAATACCCCAATGTAGAAGACTATGGTGCTTATTTACAAAGTAATGGTGGGTATTCGAATGCATATACCGCTGAAGACCACACGAATTACCATTTTGAAGTATATCATGATGCTTTTGAAGGTGCATTAGACCGTTTTTCACAGTTTTTTATATCTCCTATATTTAGTGAAGAATATACTCAACGTGAAATGAATGCAGTAAACTCTGAATATCAAAAAAACCTAGAACAGGATTATTGGCGTATGCGTCAAGTGAAACGTGGAATTTATAATGAATCACATCCTGCTAATCATTTTGAAATTGGAACTTTAGAAACCCTAACTAATGTTGATAGAGATGTACTGTTAGACTTTCATAAAACTTACTATAGCTCTAATCAAATGTGTTTATCTGTACTTAGCAATAAGAATTTAGACGAATTGGAATCCTTAGTTCGAACTTATTTTGCAGATGTAAAAAATACGAGTGCAAAACCTATTAAGTTTGATCCGGCTTATTTCCCTGAAGAAGATAAACTAAGATTGTTAAAGGTAATTCCTGTAAAAGATGTAAAGCGTTTAGTTTTAGAATTTCCAACTCCATCATTTTATAGTCATTATTTAACTAAACCAGAAAATTTAATTAGCTATATTATAGGGCATGAGGGTGAAGGAAGTCTGTTGGCATATTTAAAATCAAAAGGATATGCAACGGGTATTGGTGGTTGGGGAAGCTCTGCAACTAAAGACTATGGAAATTTTAATATCTGGGTTGAGCTAACTTCTGAAGGTTTTAATGAATATGAAGAAATTCTCACATCGGTATTTTCCTATATTGAAATGATAAAAGCAGAGGGATATCAATCATTTATATTTAGCGAAAGCAAGGTGCTTGCGGAACTTGAAGAAAAATATTCAGATAAGGGTGAAGGAGCAGGTGTTGCAGTAGGACTAGCAAATAATTTAGCTTTTTATCCAATGAAGGATGCAGAGCGCATTAAATATATTTTTGAAGTTGAAGATGCCAGTCTCTACTCAAATTTATTATCATTTATTCGACCAGATAATATGTTGGCAACACTTTCAGGATATGAAGTAGAAACGGATGCAATTGAACCATGGTATTCTGCAAAATACTCATATACTAAAGAATATAATGATTTTTATAAACAGTTAAAATCTCCACCAAAAATTGAAGAATTAAAACTTCCTACAGCAAATCCTTTTATGCCAACATATACGGGTATTCATTCCGTAAAGAATGGGAATGGAATTGAATTAGTTCAAAATAGTGGTGGTTTAAAATTATTTCATTCACGTGATGTAGATTTTAACAGACCGAAGGCCAGTTTAAAATATAAAGTAAATTTTTCAGATAAAATTAATTCACTAGAAAATGCAGTACTGATGGATTTATACATAAGTGCAGTGAATGAAGCTCTAAATGAAATAGGTTATCCTGCATATTTGGCTGGAATGGAATATAATATATCCAATTCTGTAGAAGGAATTAATATTTCTGTCAGTGGTTATGACTCTGCTTTAGAACGTTTACTTGATGTGATTATTAAAAATATAAAACATGTTAATATTTCAGAGAATCACTATTCAGTAATTGTAGATGCCACTAAAAGAAAGCTAGAAAATAGCTCGTTAGATGCAGCCTATAAAATTGCCCGTAGAAAATCTTCAGAAATAACTAACCATTCATTTTATTCTCCAGAAGAAAAACTATCTATTCTAGAAAATTATACTTTAGCAGATATTAAGTCATTTCCTAAGAAAGTATTTAAGGGTGTGTATGTAGAAGGATTTGCTCATGGAAATATTACAAAAAGAGATGCCTTAAAACTTTCATCAAAAGTAAGGAATTCATTTGGTTACAAATCATTAAAAGCAAATCAAGTTTTTGAGCAAAAAAGATTGGCTTTAGACAATGGGGAAGATGTTAGAAGAATTGTACAATCTAAGGTGAATAACTCAGCATATGTTGCCATGGCTGATATTGGAGGGAATACTCCAAAGGATAGAGTCATGGCATTACTCATTGATACATTTTTAGGTCAACCTTACTACATGGAGTTGCGTACGAATCAACAATTGGGATATATAGTTGCAGCAGGAGCTTATAGTAGAAAAGACTACAGTGGATTATATTTTCTAATTCAATCAGATGGTTATGGAGCAGATGAAGTTGAACGACGCTCACTGACATTTTTAGATGGAATTGAGAATATGCTATCAGAGTTGACCCTTGATAACTTTAATGTGTATAAAAATGCAGTAAAAGAAATCATAAATGAAAAGTCTACATCTATACTTGAAGAATGTGATAAACGATTTACATGGGCCTTTGATCTGAATGAACAGTTCAATAGAGATATTCAGTCCTTGGATGCATTGGATGAGATAACATTTGATGAATTTAAAGCAAGAGTAAATCACGTGTTTGAAAAGGTAAATCAGAAAAAGGTCTCTGTACTTTTATTTGCAGAACAGCATGAAATTCCAGAAGATGTAGAATCAACATTTGAAGATATTTTAAATTGGAAAAAATCTAGAATGTATAAATAGGAGTATATATGGCAATCATTAGACAGGGTGGCTATACAGATAATGATAGCTCCGATAAATTACGAGAAAAACGAAAGAAAATAATTGAAGAAGAACGAATATTCCAGTTAAAAGAATCATTAATGGCTTATTATGATAAATTGTTGGAAAAATATGATATTATTGAAAAAGAGCAAGATGAAGAGGGAGATGTGAAATTCCCAACTAGAGAAGATGTTGAAACTTTTACTCAGGAATATGCAGATACAAAACCAAAGGGTTTTTAATATTGAATCGTCTTCAATGGCAAATTGTCATCGTATCAATAGTCATTATTTTTTTATTAGCTGTAAGCCAAAGTCCAGACATACGCCATAAAATTAGAAAATTTATTGGTGATGATAGTACCATGTACTACCATCAAACGATTAAATTGACTCCTCATGATAAAATTTTAGCACATACTGTCACAAAGATTAATGGCCAGTATATGGGATACTCATTGCAAAGTATGCAGTTAAAAAGTTTACCTAGTTTAGATATTGTGAAAAAAAGCATGAATCCTGCAATGACGAACTGTTCACAATGTCACAAAAATTAATATTAATTCGACTGTAACAGTATGTAAAACCACATTTATCTCTTCCAATATTGATGTAATTTATATCAGTGTCAAAATTTAAAAGGGAGAAATGATGCGCGCAAAACTAACCTTCTCATTAATATTTATAATTTCTGTTTTAAATGCGAATTGGATTGGAATAAAGTCAGATGCCCCAGTTCCTGCAGAAAAGAATTTAATTTCTTCAAATATTTCAAATACTACTATTGCTTTCAATATTGATGGTTTTCATCAATATGAAGTTGAAACTTCCAAAGGCCTACAAAATATTGTAAAAGTTATGGGTGGTGCATCGCTTTTAGAAGCTGGAAATCCAGACTTACAACAAGTATCTGCATCCATAATAATTCCAGATGATAAAGAAATGGGTGTACGTGTTATTTCATCTGCATACGAAGAATTTGAAAATATTGATATTGCTCCATCAAAAGGAAATTTAAAGCGAACCCAACTCCCTGATGAAATCCCTTTTGTATGGAACAAAACTTATAGTGGAAATCAATTTTATCCAGGAAAATTAGCTGATTTAAGAGATCCATATATTTTAAGAGATAATAGAGGCCAATCAGTAGTTACATATCCATTCCAATATAATCCTGTTTCCAAAACATTACGTGTGTATACTGAAATTGTTGTTGAGGTTTATGAAGCCGGCGAAGGCAGAGTTAATATTAAGCATAGAGCCTTAAATCGGTCTAATGAAGAAATGAAAAAGCCTTATGAGTTTAAAGAAATCTATGACAACCATTTTTTAAATTCAACTACAGATACCAGATTTGAATATCTTGTTGATCAAGGGAATATGCTTATAATTTCATATCCAGATTTTATAGATGAGATGGAAGAATTTGTTGAATGGAAAAATAAGAAAGGGATTCCAACAGAGATAGTCAGTTCAAGTACTGCTGGTGGTAATGCAACTGCTATTCAAAGTTATGTTGAAGATTATTATTATGAGAACGGTTTAACATTTCTTTTATTAGTTGGAGACTACAATCAGATTGGTTCTCCGAGTTTGAGTGGGAGTGCATCTGATCCTTCCTATGGATTTATAGAAGGTAATGATCAGTATTATGAAGTTATTGTTGGCCGTTTTTCAGCAAACTCTCCATCTGAGGTTACCACTCAAGTTGAAAGAAGTATAGCATATGAGCAATCTCCTGATGCCGGTGGGCAATGGTATAGTAAAGCTTTAAGTGTTGGATCAAATGAAGGTCCAGGATATCAAGGTTTGGACGATGATGAGTTTTTAGAACAAGTGATTAAACCTATTTTGTTAGATTACACTTATAATGATCATACTGGAATTTATAATCCGAACACATCGGTTTCTCAAGGTGAAAACGCAATTAATAATGGTGTTGGTGTAATTAATTACACTGGTCATGGGTATCAAACAGGTTGGAATAATGGTTCACCACTAACTGTTACTAATATTAACGGTCTTACCAATGTAGGAAAACTTCCATTTGTATGGACTGTTGGTTGTAATGTGGGAGAATTTAATTCGGTTACAAATTCCTTTGCAGAATCTTGGTTACGTGCAACTCATAATGGTGAACCTACAGGTGGAATTGGTCATTTTGGTTCTACTATTCCACAATCATGGGAACCACCTATGCATGCTCAATGGGCATTCAATAAAATTTTAACAGAATCATATGACAATCACAAAACTCGAACCTATGGAGGTATTTCCGTGAATGGATGTCTCCATATGAACGATGCTCAAGGTTCATCTGGAACCAATGAAACAAAATATTGGACATTATTTGGAGATCCATCATTAGTGGTAAGAACTGCTGCACCAACTGCAATAAATGCCAACTATAATGATGTGATTATTATTGGACAGCAATCCTTTTATGTAAGTCAGTTAAATGAAGGTGATTTAGTGGCTTTATCTAGAAATGGAGATTTAGTTTCATCGGCTTATGCATCAAGTAATGGACAGGCAAATTTAGATTTAAATAATGCATCATCAATACCGGGATCCTTAGATCTAGTTATAACTGGCTTTAATAAGTTTACCTATGAATCAACAGTTACAGTAATTTCACCAGATGGTGCTTTTGTTGTAATGAATGAAATAGATGTTCAATTGGGTGGAGATGATGTTATTAGCAGTGGTGAAACTATTGATATGTTGGTATCTTTAGAAAATGTTGGAAATGGGAATGCTTCAAATATCACAGTTTCCTTAGTAGATGTTAATGATGATCCATTTGTTAGTTTATTAAACGATAGCGAAATTGTGAATAGTTTGGGTAGCAATTCATCAACGGAAGTAGAGTTATCATTTATGATAACTAATAGTGCCCCTTTTGGTTATTCGTTTACATTGGATGTTGAGCTTGAATTTGGAGATGAGACCTCAAGCACACCTGTTAATCTATCAGTAGAAGCATTGAATGAATCATTTGAATTAAGTGGTTTTGATAATCATGATTGGTCATTTGGTGGTGATGCAGATTGGATTATAGATACTGGTAATGCATCAAATGGAAATGTCAGTGCACAATCTGGAGCTATTGACCATAATATGACTTCTGAGTTAAGCCTTACTATGGAAGTGGTACAAGATGGTTATATTAGATTTGACAAGATGGTATCATGTGAAAATGTAGGATCATCTTCAGGAAATTTTTATGATTATCTAGCATTTCATATAGATGGTGTGGAACAAGAGAAATGGGCAGGTGAAGTGGCATGGTCACAAAGTAGCTTTGCTGTTTCTGCTGGTGAACATACATTCAAATGGTTATATAATAAGGATCAAGGAGTAGTTTCTGGTGCAGATGCTGTTTGGATTGATAACATTGAATTCCCTCCATGTGTAGGAAGTGGAAACAATTTACCAGGTGATGTTGATATTAGCGGAGAAGTAAATGTTCTAGATATAGTGATTATCATCAATATTATATTGGGTATTTCAGAATCTAATTCTGCAGCTGATGTGAATCAAGATGGCTCCATTAATGTATTAGATGTTGTGAGTACGGTAAATATAATATTGGGAAGTAGAGGCATTCATGCAACATCAGCAGAATTAATAAAAGAGGACAATAAATTGAATCTGCATGCAAATGGTATTGTTGATGCGATTGATATTACATTGAGTCATAAACTTGGTACTACGTTCGAATTATCTAACGATGTACTCATTGCCCACCAATTAAATTCTGGCAATGAAACTCGAATTATAATTGTTGAGCCCACAACCCATGAGTTATTTGTTTCAAATGGTACCTTTAATGTAGAGTCAATATCTGTAGCAAATTCAAACGGTTTTATTGATGTTAATATGCCGTTGGAGTTCTCAGTTTCTGCTGCTTATCCCAATCCATTTAATCCTTCAACTCACCTAACGGTAGATATCCCTGAAAATGGACAACTAAGAGCGAATGTATATAATCTAAATGGTAAAATGATTACGGAGTTGTTTAATGCTAATGTACATGAAGGGCTATATGATATAACATGGGATGCCTATTCAAATTCTTCAGGTGTATATTTTTTACGGATCAACTTTAATGGCGTCGTTAAAACGCAAAAAATAATGCTGATAAAATAATTCACATTCTAAATTAAGCCCAGTTTATCTGGGCTTTTTTTTGCTTAAAAATATGAGAATAAAGAATATTATATCATTTTTAGCTGTTATTAAACTATCTTTGAAAAAAATATTGAGAGGCAAAGATGCCTTTGCATCAATAAATGATATACAGGAAAGATTACTCATTTGTAAAAAATGTGAGTATAAAATTGGTAATGAATTGAATACAATGAGATGTAGAGAATGTGAATGTAAAATTCGCCATAAAATTAGAATTGCAGCCAGTGAATGTCCTCATGCAAAATGGACATCAGTGAATCCATCATAAAAAAATATACCAAACTATTACTGAGTTATATTAAGTTTCACGTCTCGAAAACGAAACTACCTACAAAGGAAAACGATTAATGGGATTCTTTTCCCGATTTAAGAAAAAAGAAAAGAAGGTTGACCCAGTTCAACTAATTGAATCTACATTTAATTCTGTATTCAATAAATTATTGGATGAACTTTCTAGCGACAGCTATTGTTGGGATAAACCTTTTGGTGTAAAAAAATACGATTCTTTTATTCTCTCAAAATTTGTTATTGAATATTCTTTCCGTACTCTTTATGCTGAAGATATAGATAAAGATATTTCTGAAGGTTTTGATAAAATATTCACCACCTATTTCGTTGAGCAACATGATATTGTATTTAATGGGATGTTAAAGTTTGAAGAAATGGAATCCGTTATCAATGAAAAAGTTGATAAGTATAATGAACTAAGACGCGAAAGTCGTCCGCCAGAATGTTGGTATAATATTTATTCAAATTTTACTGGAAATATGAGTTTAGAGCAAACTAATGCTGAAATTGAAAGTCAGCAAAATGGGTTAGAACTTATTAAAGGAAACCCAGGGTTTTCTAATTTGGTACCAAAATGTGAAGCTAAACTTACTCAAACCATTAAATTATCGGAAGCATTTATTTCTGCAGAAGTAGCATTTCCCCGTGTAATTAGATTTGCAAAAGCAGAAATTAAAAAAATGAATTTAAAGAAAATTAAGGCAGCCATTAAAAAAATTGAAAAGGCTGAGAAGAAGAAAGAGAAAAGTAAAAAGTAATTAGTATTACTGTTTATCCTCATTGATTAACTCCCCAATTCTACCCTAAATTTTCCCTCTTTAAATCAAGTGTAATTTGACCTTTTAATAGAAAAACTGAATGGCAGATAAAAAAATATTTGAATCCGTATCAAATCAGGTTGACTTTATTCAGCTTGAGCATGAAATGCTGGAAAAGTGGGAAGCCGAGAAAACATTTCAACAATTAGTTGAAAAAAATAGCGGTAACAAAAGATGGTCTTTTTTGGATGGTCCAATTACGGCAAATAACCCTATGGGTGTACATCATGGATGGGGTCGTTCGCTAAAAGATATTTATCAACGGTTTAATGCTGCAAAAGGGTACGATTTACGATACCAAAATGGCTTTGATTGTCAAGGTCTTTGGGTTGAAGTTGAAGTTGAAAAAGAATTAGGGTTTAAGTCAAAGCGTGAAGTTGAAGAATTTGGCATTGAAAAATTTGTTAATCTTTGTAAAGAACGCGTAAGAAAATACTCTGCCATACAAACTGACCAATCTAAACGTTTAGGATATTGGATGGACTGGGATAATTCCTATTTCACCATGTCTGATGAAAATAATTATACTATTTGGTCTTTTCTTAAAAAACTTTTCAATGAAGGAAAGATTTATAAAGGTACTGATATTGTACCATGGTCTGGCCGTTCTGGAACATCTTACTCTCAAATGGAAATTATTGAAGGACGTAAACTTGTAGCACATCGTTCTGTTTTTGTTAAATTTCCACTATTAGAAAGAGAAAAAGAAAATCTATTAGTGTGGACAACCACACCATGGACATTAACCTCAAATGTTGCGGTCGCTGTAAACGTAAATTTAAATTATGTGAAACTTCGTGCATCTGATGGTGAACTATATTACTTTGCTGAAGAAAACTTAGAATTTAAAAGGTTAGATAAACAGTTTAAAGAGAAGAAGCAGTGGGTAGAGGGCATTCCGAAGCTAAAAACCATTGCACAAATCTTTAAAGAAAAAGGTGGTTATACCATTGAGGGTACCATTAAAGGCTCTGAATTAGTTGGCCTCAAGTATAGCGGTCCATTTGATGAATTGGATGCACAACAAGAGTTTGGTGGATTTCCATTTAAAAAAACAGATCTAGAAAAAGCTGGTGTGTCTGCAATCGATTGTCATCGTGTAATTGATGGTGGTAAAGACGGTATTGGAAATGATATTGTAGTTGCAGGCGAAGGAACAGGGATAGTACATATTGCACCAGGTTGTGGTGGAATAGATAATAAAATTGGTAAAAAAGAGTCTCTAGTTGAAGTTGCACCATTAGATGATTCTGCAAATTACATAGATGGTTTTGGTTGGTTGTCAGGTAAATCAGCAACGGATGAAGATGTTATTACGGATATAATATCCAATTTGAAAGATAAAAAACGTCTAATCTACGTAGAAAAATATCCACATGTTTATCCTCATTGTTGGCGGTCAGGTGATGAATTAGTATATCGTTGTGTTGATGAATGGTATATTAATATGGATTGGCGTGATAGAATTAAAAATATTGTTGATGATATCCAATGGATTCCAGAATGGGGTCACGAACGTGAGTTAGAGTGGCTAGAAAATATGGGTGATTGGATGATCTCTAAAAAACGGTTTTGGGGATTAGCATTACCTATATGGACTTTTGAAGATGGTACATTCTTTGTAGTTGGTTCTAAGGAAGAGTTGAAAGAGCTGGCTGTTGAAGGATGGGACGAATTTGAAGGAAATTCTCCACATCGTCCTTGGATAGATAAAGTTAAAATTAAACATCCAGAATCAGGGTTAGTTGGTACAAGAATCCCCGATGTCGGAAACCCATGGTTGGATGCAGGGATTGTTCCCTTTTCAACGATGAAATATAATACCGATAGAGAATATTGGGAAAAATGGTTCCCTGCTGATTTTGTCGTTGAATGTTTCCCCGGACAGTTTAGAAATTGGTTCTATTCATTGTTAGCAATGTCAGCCATGATGGAGGATAAAGCACCGTTTAAAACACTTCTTGGACATGCCCTTGTAAAAGATGAAACCGGTAGAGATATGCATAAATCGTGGGGGAATGCAATTTGGTTTGAAGATGCTGCAGAGAAAATGGGTGTGGATGTAATGAGATGGTTGTATGCTAGTCAGAACCCAGAACATAATTTATTATTTGGGTATAATTTAGCAGATGAGGTGCGTAAAAACTTAATTACATTATGGAATACCTATTCATTTTTTGTCACATATGCTAATCTTGATAATTTTGATGTAAATAAAGATAAATTTGAACAAACTGATTTAACTCAATTAGATAAATGGATTCTTTCTAAAACTAATGAATTTGTTGCTTCTGCAAATGAGTATTATACTTCGTTTCAAGTTTTTAAAATGATGAAAGAAGCCTCCAAATTATTGGACAATATTTCAAATTGGTATGTGAGAAGAAATAGAAGACGTTTTTGGAAATCTGAAAGTGATGTGGATAAAATTGCTGCATATCATACCTTATATGAAGTAATTATTAAATATATCAAAGTGATGGCACCAATTATACCATTTGTATCTGAAAAAATATATCAGAACCTTGTAGTTAATACGGATGAAAATGCTCCAAAAAGTATTCATTTAGCATCTTTCCCAGAATTTGATAATTCTCTTGATAATCCTGAACTTATGGAGGAAATAGATACTGTAATTAATGTAGTTTCGTTAGGTCGATCTGCACGAAATAAAGCAAATGTAAAAATTCGACAACCATTGGCAACGCTTTCGGTATTCTGTTCAAAAGAACATCAAGAATTATTGAAAAGAAATTCATCTCAAATTTTAGATGAATTAAATATTAAATCTTTAGAATTTGTTAACTCAGCTGATGATTTAGTTACATATTCTATTAAACCGAACTTTGCTACTTTAGGAAAAGAATATGGTCAGCAAATGGGTGAAATAGTTAAGGCAATTAATACATTTGATGAGGGTGATCTAATTTCTAAAGTAAATAGCAAAACTAAAATTCTTCTCAATTTAAATGACAGTGAAATTGAATTATCTTCAGATGATTTAATTGTTACAGAAATCCCCAAGGAAAATTATTCGATTTCTTCCACTTCTACTGAAATCGTAGGAATTTTTACAGAAATTTCAGAAGATTTAAAGAATGAAGGAATTGTTAGAGATTTAATAAGACAAGTGCAAAATCTTAGAAAAGATTCTGGATTAAAAGTAGAAGATAGAATTCATGTTGAAATGATATGTGATATGTCAATTGAACATGCATTAAATGACAATAAAGATTATTTTATGAATGAAGTTTTAGGTACACAACTGAATTATTCACAGAATGCTCTCCAACATCAAACTTCATTTAAAATAAATGGTAGCCCTATAGAACTCTCTATAGCAATTGAAAAGTAAAGGAATTTAATTATGGCGACAAAGAAAAAATGGACTAAAAAAGAAATAGAATCGTTTAAAGAAATGATTCTTGGGAAACGTAGAGCCGTAGTGGAAGAGTATGAAGCGTCTAAAGAACGTGCAGATGAAATGCTTCACAATGAAACCACTAATGCTATATACTCATCACACATGGCCGATGCAGGGTCTGATCAACAAGAAATGGAAAAAGCATATTATTGGCTTGCTCGAGAAAATAAGTTTTTACAATACTTGAATCGTGCATTAGAAATGATTGAAGATGGAACATTCGGTATATGTAAAACATGTGGTGATCTTATAAATCCAGAAAGATTGCAAGAAGTGCCGCATACAACCAGCTGTTTTGAATGTAAAACTGCAAGTAAACGTAGTTGAAAAAGTTTTACCCTACAGTCATTGTAGTAATATTAGATCAGCTTTCAAAACTATGGATTAAATTTAATTTTAGTCTGTATGAAAGTCGTAATATTTTTGGAGACTTTCTGCGATTTAGTTATGTTGAAAATCCAGGAATTGCTTTTGGTATACGTTTAGGTTCATTTAGAATTATTATTACAATACTTTCTTTTTTAATAGCTGGGTATATTGCGTATTTGATTTATTCTCAGTCTAAACTTTCAAAGTTTGAAGAATTTTCATTAGCACTTATTTTAGGGGGAGCTATTGGAAATTTAATTGACAGAATACTTATTTATGTCCCTTCTACAAACTACTCAGGTGTAATTGATTTTATTGATGTTGGCATTGGATTTAATAGATGGTATATATTCAATATAGCTGATTCTGCTGTTACTGTAGGAATAATAATATATTTGATTTATTCTACCTTTTTAGAAGACAAAAAAACACTCAATGCAGGATAAATTTAATTTGATTGTGGATGAATCGAATATTCGTCTTGATCAATTTTTATCACAAAAACTTACCCAAATTTCACGCTCAAAAATTCAATCTGCCATTAAAACTGGGCATATTCAATTGGATGGCGAACCTACAAAATCATCCCTAATATTAAAAGGTGGTGAAATAATCACCGGTGAATTTCCTGAAAAGGAAATTGTTGAATTAATTCCAGAAAATATTCCATTAAATATACTTTTTGAAGATGAGCATATTATCGTAGTAAATAAATCAAGCGGAATGGTAACTCATCCTGGAAGTGGAAATTATACTGGTACATTAGCCAATGCCCTAAAGTTTCATTTTGATTCACTCTCAATGGGAGAAAGTACCCGTCCTGGAATTGTACATAGATTAGATAAAGAAACTTCTGGTGTTATTGTCGTTGCCAAAACAGATTTGGCACATCAAAAAATTAGTGAGCAATTTGCAGCTAGAAGTATAAAAAAAATATATAATGCACTGGTATGGGGTAAAATTGTTGAAGAAGGAGATATTGATGGCTTAATTGGAAGGCATCCTAAAAATCGTCAAGCCTTTACCATGGTAAATTCTAATGGTAGAGAATCCTATACATCTTTTATGCCTATTGAAAATTTATCCCCATTAACATTTTTAAAATTATTTCCCCAAACAGGGAGAACACATCAAATTCGCGTTCATTTGAAAAGTATTGGACATCCAATTTTTGGAGATGAATTATATGGCGGAGGTAAAAAGATGTGTAAATCTTTCCATGTGAAGCATACTCAAATACTAAATAGATTGTTTAAGACATTGAATCGAGTTGCTTTACATGCTGAAAAGTTAGAAATTACACATCCAGACAATGGGGAATTAATGGAGTTTAGTGCTCCATTACCAGATGACATGAAAAATGCATTAGAAATTTTGAAAAATGCTCAGTGATAATCGTCAAATTGTTGATTCATTTTTAAAGTACATTAAATTTGAAAAAATGTATTCGAGGGAAACTTTGCGAGCATATCAAATAGATTTAATTCAATTTGGTGACTTTCTCAACGAGACGTCTTTCATAGATACGAATGCCAGTCATATTCAGGAATTTCTATACGAACTCACCAAAGAGAAAAAACTCTCAGATACTACCATAAATAGAAAATTAGCCTCCATAAAATCTTTTTTTAAATACCTTAAAAATCAAAATATAATTAAAGCAAATTATTCTAAGTTAGTTCAATCACCAAAGGTTGCAAAGCGAATTCCCAGCTATTTAAGTGAAAGTGAAATAGCGAAACTTTTGGATTACCCCTATGGTGATGATTTTAAAACTTATAGAGACCGTTTGGTATTAGAGCTATTTTATGCAACAGGAATTAGAATTTCGGAGCTTACAACTTTAAAGTTGTCTCAAATACAGTTAGAGAGTAAGACTATTAAAGTTATGGGTAAAGGTAGCAAAGAGCGAATAGTGGTTTTTGGTAATTTCCTAAAAGAAATTCTAATTGAATATTTAGATAAACGAAATGAAATTGAAAAGTTTAATGACTCTGAATTTTTATTTCCTCAAAATAAAAAAAACAAATTAGGGAAATTTCATTCCCATTTACATCAAAAAACAATTTACAATATTGTTAAAAAGTATATAAAATCATCATTGGCTGATGAAAAGCTAAGCCCTCATTCTTTACGTCATTCTTTTGCCACCCATTTATTAAATAATGGAGCGGATATTATGTCAGTGAAAGAATTATTAGGTCATAGTTCATTATCATCCACTCAAATTTATACTCATATACAGACTAAAAAATTAAAAGAAGCATATAATCAAGCACATCCGCATGCTAAATAGAAAGGATACAAAGTGACTGAATCGTCATTGGGTTTAGATGTTATTGGCCTACATAATGTTGGCAAAATTTTAAGAAATTTATCAGCTGAAAGGCTTGTTGAAGAAGGTATCTTAAATAACGAAGTCAAAATGGGTATGAATGGTGCCACTATTGTTGATACGGGTGCATATACTGGAAGATCTCCCAAAGATAAATACTTTGTAGAGGAAAATACTTCAAAAGAAAATTTATGGTGGGGACCGGTAAATAGTCCTGTTAGTGAAGAGATTTTCAATGAATTATTAGAAAAAGTGTTGAATTATTATAATTCAAGTCAATCCAAAACATATATTTTTGATGGATTTGCTGGCGCAGATAAAGAAAATAGATTGCCCCTACGTGTGGTTGCTAAACGTGCTTGGCAAAGTCATTTCTGTCATAATATGTTTATTAATCCAACAGAGGATGAATTGAATAATTTTTCACCTGAGTTTACTATTATCAATGCATCAGAGGTTAAAAATGTTGACTTTGAAGCCCATGGCTTAAATTCTGAAACATTTGTAATTTTTAATCTAGAAAAGAAAATTGCAATTATTGGTGGGACCGAGTATGGTGGAGAAATGAAAAAAGGTATTTTTTCTGTTCTTCATTATTATCTTCCTTTAAAGGGGATATTATCCATGCACTGTTCGGCAAATGTATCAGAAGATGGTGAAAATACCGCCTTATTTTTTGGATTAAGTGGGACTGGAAAGACAACACTCTCAACTGATCCGAATCGTCCGCTTATTGGTGATGATGAACATGGCTGGTCAGACAATGGTGTATTCAATTTTGAAGGTGGATGTTATGCCAAAGTAATAAACTTAAGTGCAGAAGATGAGCCAGACATTTATAATGCAATTCGTCATGGGGCAATGTTAGAAAATGTTGTATATGATGAGAATAGAAATATTGATTTTACTGATTCTGCAAAAACAGAAAATACACGAGTATCATACCCTCTAGAGCATATAGAAAACTCATTGTTCGCCCAAGGGAAGGATAGTATTTCTGGGCATCCACGAACCATTATTTTCTTAACATGTGATGCCTATGGAATTTTACCTCCAGTGTCTAAGCTCACAACTGAACAAGCAATGTATCATTTTATAAGTGGATATACAGCGAAAGTAGCCGGAACTGAACGTGGTGTAACTGAACCAACAGCCACTTTTTCACCATGTTATGGTGGTCCGTTTTTAACATTGCATCCCCTTAGATATGCTGAATTACTTAAAGATAAAATTGAAGAACATGATGTAAAAGTTTATTTGGTGAATACAGGATGGAATGGTGGATCAGCTCAATCGGGTGCAAAACGTATTAGTATTAAAAATACTCGTGCAATGATTTCGGCAATTTTAAATGGTTCTATCGAGCACTCTGAATATGAAACTGACCCTGTATTTGGTCTCTCAATTCCAACATCATTAGATGGTGTAGATAGCCATGTATTAAATCCACGAGAATCTTGGGATTATAAAGTGGAATATGACAATAATGCCATTAAATTGGCTGAGCAATTTATTGATAATTTTAAAACCTACGGCGAAAGTGTGCTGTATTTAGAAAAATCTGGCCCCAAACTTGTAAATGTATAGGAGAAAATATGAATATTGAAATAACTGCAAGACATTTTACCCCTTCAGAAAAACTGAAAGAATTAGTAGAAGAAAAAGTAAGTAAAGTTGAAAAATATCATGTAGAGCTTACTCGTTGTAATGTTGTACTTACAAAAGAAGAAAATGGAGCAGAGGAATCTGTAGAGATAATCGCACATGGTAAGGGTCATGAGTTTGTATCCCATGACAATTCATCTAAATTTGAAAAATCTTTAGCCAGCGTAGTTGATAAACTCAGTATTCAGATTAAAAAATATCATGACAAGAAGGTAAACCATTAATTGAAAGCAATTATCCCTGTTGCTGGGCATGGTACCCGATTAGAACCACATTCTTTGCATACACAAAAATGTCTGCTTCCTGTTGCGGGTAAGCCTGTACTGGCACATATTTTAGATAATGTTGTTGATGCTGGAATCACGGAAGTTACGCTTATTGTGGGGCATCATGCTTCTCATGTTATTGATTTTTGTAATTCTTTAAATTCTGAATTGAAATTTAATTTTGTAGAGCAA
>CAYFMU010000024.1:0-37204 GCA_964344315.1 uncultured bacterium
AACTTTGTTAAATTTACTGAAAAATAAACCCCTTAACTAGTCATGACCCTTATTTTTTTGTAAATTTCCTGTGAATCCGAACCACAGCCAGACTGTGTTAAGTAGGATTCCCCCGGGGCGACGAAAGTCGCCTCTTTTATTCATTAAATTCAAAATTTACCTTCAAGTCGTTATATTGGCTATAATCAATTAATTTATAATGTTGAAGTCTGCCTACTACAATACCCGGAGCAATATTTTCTTTTTTAGAAAAAATATATACATCACTTTTTGAAATTATACTTTTACTAAAAAAATAATCCCTGAATTTATTGTTTGAAATTAAAAAATTAGAGGCAAACTCATTTGCTTCATCTTCTAATTTAGAATTTTCCATTTTATTTTCATCTATGAAAAATTTTGATTTAAATCGTTTATTATGTTTTAATATATGTCCCGCTTCATGGAAAAATGTGAACCAAAAATGATCATTTGTCTTATGTCTTAAACTTAAAATAATTAACGCTCTTTTAGGGCTAATCCACCGAGCCATACCACTTAAATGAGTTTTAGGAAATTCCTTAACAAAAGATAAATGTACTCCCGCTTCTGAGCATAATTTTACCATTTCAGGTTCAAATATTTCAGGAGGTTCATTGGTTAATTTCCTGATTTTAAATAATGAGTTTAGGAATTTTTTGTCACTGTATTCACTGCAATTAGATTGATGAGCTTCTAACTCCCCTATCCGCATCCAAGTGTATAAGGATTCCATTTCACTTTTAAAGGTGTTTGATTCATGGAGTGCAAAAGAGGTAGAATTATATTTTATGTTCCATAATTCAGGGGAGGCAACTCCAAAAATAAGACTATTACCATTATCATCCACCATAAATTGTAACTCTGTCATTGCTTAAATCATTTTCATTATTGTAATAATCATCTTCTTTATAGTAATAAATAGGTTCAACATTTTAAGAATCATGTCCTACATTGCTTAAAACAGATTCGTTTTTGTAATAATCATCTTCATCATTGTGATAATCAGACCAAACATTTGATGAATCACATCCAACAATACTTAAATCATATCCATTTTTGTAATATTCATCATCGTCATTATGCTAAACAGGTTCGACAATTAAAGAATCATATCCTACATTATATATATAGAAAAAGGGTCCAAAATATGACAAACTTTTTTCACTTTTTTTGGTTTGTCGAGGAGAAAAAAATCGAAATTAGGTTTTAGGTGTCAGGTTTTAGGGGCTAGGGCAATAATTAATTGTTAATTATAAATGGTTAATTGTTAATGTAAACAAACAGGTGTGACGATTTTAAATCGTCCCCTACGGATATAAAATATTGATTTATAAACAAAAAGCTCTGGAAGAATCCAGAGCTTTAAATGGCGGAAACGCGTGGGAGTCGAACCCACCAATGACATTACTGCCACTCAGCGGCTTTGAAGGCCGAGGTGCCCACCGGGGTCACATTCGCTTCCGTAATTATTTGTTAGATATAACAATGGTGTCAATACCCAAGGTAGATTTTATGCCTCTACTTGCCTCTTTTGCCACCATTCTATCGGCATAATACCCTATGCGTACGGCATATAAGGTTCGTCCGTTTGATTCACGCAAGTCAACGCGGGCATTATATCCTGCTGCCACCAATTGGGATTTTTGATGGTCTGCATTTAATTCTTTGCTATAGGCACCCACTTGCAATGAAAACGGTAATGACGTAGATGTTGAAGATGATGATGGGGTCACATCTTTTACGGGTGAACCAATTTCATCAGGTACGGGACTTTTTAACGTCTCCACAATTTTATCAAATATGCCTGCATTCACATCTTTTTTATCCGAAACCTCTACCTTTTCTGATGCTTTTACAGGTTCTGCTTCATGTTCATTTAATAATTGTGAGAGCTTGGTATCCACATCCATTTTAGGAAATTGCTTTTTAAATACTTTGGAATAATAGAGTGCAGTATCTTTACTCCCAGAGATGATAAGGGCATTTAAAAAGAGCTTTACTGCACGATCCATATGCTCTGATCGAGAATAATATAATGCCATTCGCTTTGCCCATTCAGCTGATTGGATATATAATCCCGCTGCATAATAGAACTCGGCTATTTTCATCACTGCCTCGTCACTATATTCAGTATTGGGATGATTTTTATATAATTGCTGATATTGAGATTTGGCCTTTTCCCCATCTTCTTCTAACAATGCAGATAAGAATAATACACTGGCATGATTGGGATAATCAGCCAATAATGCCGGAAGTGCAGCTTTTGCAGCTTTTATTTTACCTATTTGTACATCTGTAATATGTTGATCAACATTGTCTTGACCCCACACACTACTCATTGCAATTATACTTATGAAAATTAATTTCATCATTCTGGAATATCATCCCCACTGGCTTCATATAACCAAATTACATCGGAATCACGCGATGTATTTTTATACCGTTGAAACTGCTTATCTGTCACAAGAAAATGAATAATATCATCTAACTCACGTGTCATTTCACTACCGCCATTTTGCGACCGTGCCTGTAGCTTTAACTTAATTAATCTTACCAATAGGGAGGTATCATCTTTTTCTAATGCAGAATCAATAAACTCAATGGCTTCATGATGTTCACCTTTTTGGGCAAAAATATCAGCCAAAGACGCAATAACCTCAATATTATTTGAATCATGTTGCAGTATGGTTTTAAGAATACTCTCCATTTCAGGATAACGGTCTAATGCAAATAATGCATCTTTTAATAGATGTATGACCATCCACGCTTGTTGAGGGCGAAGTTCTGAATAACGTATCCACATGGGGATAGCTTTACCCAATAGCTGTTTGGCTGATTCTAGATGGGTATGGTATTCTGGAGAATGATCATCCCCAATATAATTTTCATCTGCATTAACTGCCAATTGGTATGCAGCTTCAGATTCTTGACTGTACGATTTTCCTATAAAATAATAGGCAGCACTGGCATCAGCATCGATGCTTAAGGCTTCTTCATATAATGCACGTGCTTCAATAAATTCACCCTGTTTTGCAAAAATACGACCCTCTTGAATTTTATATAAAGCCAATTTACGTGAATCAGGCTTTTGGGTGATTTTTTGATACATCTCCAAATATTCACCAGCTTTTGCCCAATCATTTAACTCACGAAAGTATTTGATGAGCTGTGTAATGGCCCATGCATTGGATTTCTCAACCTTTAATATTTGTTGAGATTGAGCCACTGCATTTTCTAAATCGTCGAGTTTATAATAATCTAATGATAGATTTTTATGCAACTCCACCTGTTCATAATGAGAGAGACCTTTTCGAAGGAGTAATCCACGATGAATTTTTAATGCCTGTTGAGAATTTCCACCTTCTCGTACAACTTGACCCAACCGCAAATAGGCATTTATGTTATTGGTATCTTTTTCTAAAATTGATTTAAAATTTTGATATGCACCCCGTCGGTTTCCATTGATGATTAAATCCAATCCTTCAGAGTATAATTCTTTAATATTTGATCTATTTTTGCGTGGCTTGTAGTTTAAAACATAGACAACAAAAAGGGCAACGCCTACCCCTAAAATTAACAGCGTTAAAATCACATTACTCATTATTCGTTAACATCCACCTCTACATCATTAGAAATGATAATATCATCATCAATGGCTTGGTTTCTCAAACTATCTAGTTCAACTTGTAAGCGTCGTAGCTTTGATCGAAGAGAAATTACTTCACTCTTTTGTGATATTATTTGAAACAAAGCCAAGAAAAAGCCAATCAATACCCCTGCAGTTAATGTACCTACTAGTACCATCCACACATTAAATCCATTTTGGTATTGTGTATTCTCAACCAAATAAGGCACTTTGATGGTAATGGGTTGACCATCTACAGTATTGAGATTATTTAACTCAACTAAAAACACCAAACTACAAATGAGAATGATGACAAAAAATAAATATTTAAGCAGCTTCATGAATCTTTTCCTTAGCATCTACACGTGAACCAAAAAGGGTTACGCCTTGTGCATCTTCAATTTTAATATTAACAATATCCTTTACCTCTTCATCATGCATGTCAAACACTACCCACATATTGCCCTCTGTTCTTCCTGCCCATTGATGTGGAGATTTTTTACTCACCTTTTCAACCATTACGGGTAATGTCTTTCCAATATGACCTCTATTGGATGCTAAGGTATTTTTCTTTTGGATGTCTATGAGGCGTTCTAATCTATGTTGTTTATCTTCTTCAGAAACTTGATCTGTATATTCTGCAGCTTTAGTACCAGGGCGCGGTGAATACTTAAACATAAATGATGAATCAAACTTAACCGTATTTACCACATCTAATGTTTCTAAAAACTCGTCTTCGGTTTCACCGGGGAAACCCACAATGATATCTGTAGAAATTGCACAATCAGGCATATATTGGCGAATTTTTTCTACCAATGAGATGAACTCATCTTTGGTATAGGTACGATTCATTCGTTTTAAAATTCTATCTGAACCTGCTTGTAGTGGTAAATGAATATAATTACAAATATTATCGTACTGACTCATTACGTGTAGCAAATCATCATCAATATCTTGAGGATGTGGAGATGTATAACGAATACGTTTAACGCCATCTACTTGTGCCACCGCTTTTAATAATTCAGGAAATGCTCCATTTGGAGTACGATATGAATTTACATTCTGCCCCAAGAGGGTGATTTCAACAAAACCGTCTGCAACCGCTGATTCTGCTTCTTTCACAATGCTTTCAATGGAGCGACTTCTCTCTCTACCCCGTGTAAAAGGAACAATACAAAATGTACAAAATTTATCGCAACCCCGCATGATGGATATCCATGCATTTACCCCTTCACGACGAGATGGGAATAAATCATCATACACTTCAAATTTAGATAAACGCGTATCAACAAAATGATCAGATTCTCCCTCACGTTCTTTTATTATTTGGGGAATTCTACGATATGAATCTGGACCTAAAATCACATCCACATAGGGTTTGGATTCTAGTATATCATCTTTTAGATTTTGTGCCATGCAACCTAAAACACCCAAAATCATATCAGGTTTATTCCGTTTTAACACATGCAAATTATCAAGGCGATTGTGAACGGTCTCCTCTGCCTTTTCACGGATGGCACATGTATTTAAAAATACTGCATCGGCATCATTAATTTCAGTGGTTTGCTTATAATTACATTCTTTCAACAAACTTGCCACCAATTCTGAATCGTACACGTTCATTTGGCAGCCATAGGTTTCTATATAATACTTTTTACTCATATAGTTGTTGAGGGGTTATTTAATTGAAGATGTATCGAAGTAAAAATTTGATGGATCTTTACTGCGTTTATAATGCTGAACTTCATAATGCAAATGGGGTGCAGTAGAGCGACCTGTATTTCCCACTTCTCCAATTTTTTGTCCTCTAATTACTTTTTCACCCACCTTTACATTGCGCTTGGATAAATGGCCGTACACGGTCCGATAACCTGAACCATGGTCAATTTCTATATAGTTACCAAATGTGCTGTAATATTTGGATATACGAACACGACCATCTGCCGTTGAATATACGGGTGTACCTGTTTTAGCAGAAAAATCATGACCATCGTGCATTTTAAATTTTCGAGTAAAGGGATCACGTCGGTGGCCATATCCTGATGTGAATTTGCTCTCATCTAAATCTACAGGATGGATGGCAGGATAACGCCGAATTTTATCAACATTGGCCTCTGCACTTTCATAAATCTCATTATAACTTAAGGTTTCTAAGTTTAATAATCGGTTTACCACATCCAATTGTTTATTAAGTTCAGGAAGGTCAATATCATCCAAAGGCAAAAGATATTCCAAATTTTCTGATTGGTCTTTATTGGACTTACCTCCCACACCTAATTTTCTAACATCTTCATGTATAGGTGGTAGTTTTACCAATTTACGCAACAAATCATCTTGCTCTTTTATCAGCTCAAGTTGCTCTAAAAGCCCATCTATCCGTTGTTGGTTATCCTGAATCTTGTCCACCAACTTTTGATTATTTTCACGGTGCTTTTCAATTTCACGTGAGCCTGCCCATTCTACGAATTGGTCAGAAAATATAAAAAAGAAAGATGACGTAAATCCAATAATAGCAGCAACAATGAGCCCAATATGAAAAGGAGATAAATTGACCTGTTTTAAGTCAAACTTACCTTCTTTAATAAATATTATTTTATATCCGTTTTTTAGCAATGTTGGTTTTTCTTAGATGTACCTAACAGCAAATTTAGGTTTTTTGAGTATTTTTTGAAAGGGATTAACGAGGGAAAATTGATTTTTTATAAGAGTTTTAAAACATCTTCTTCTGATGAGTTTTTTGAACCTTCATCATCCATTGATTTAAGACGTTCTTCAATATACTTTCGTTGGTTTTCAATTTTATCAATAAGGATAACAAATCGTTCGTCGTGGGAGTAATCTAAAATACCATTTTCTCGATGCTGTAATGCTGTGTATCTGCCTAATTCAACATAGAGCTGTTTCAGTTCCCATTTAAGCTTCTCAACTTCAATTTGAATTTTGCCTTTATTGGCATAAACTCCACCTTTGTCTACGGCAAGTTTAAATAGAGATTCTATCTTCTGCGATGCTTTATCAGAAAAATCATTTAATTGTTTAAGTGTTTGTTCAAATATATCAGCCATACATTCTCCAGACTATTTTAGTTTATTTAATAATTCATTGAGTTGTTTAGGGTCAGCTTTTCCCTGCGTTTTCTTCATCATTTGCCCCATAAAGAAACCTCTCAATTTTACGTCGCCATTTTTAAATCGTTCCACTTCTTCTGGAAACTCCGTCAACATGGCATCAAACGATACCTGCAACGTATCTTCAGATACACTCAATAAGCCTTCTTCTTCAATAATTTTCATTACCGGGCGATTATCCTGTACCATAAATTTAAGTACATCTTTACCCAATTGTGAGGATAATTTCCCCTCATCAATTAATTGTATAAAATCTGCAAATCTAACTGAGGTAATGGTAGAATTGGAAAGACTTTGCTCACTATTGTTTAGTGCTCCCATTAAACGACTCAATATCCAATTCGATACTAATGTGGGAGCATTACAATTTTTCAAAACTGACTCATAAAAGTCTGCCCATTCCTTTTCTTGTGTAAGGCGATGTGCATCCATTTCATTTAAATGGTAATCATTAATAAACCGACGTTTTCTTACTGCCGGCAATTCAGGTAAATTTTTATAAATTTCATCAATTTCTTGTTGTGAAACCACTATGGGAGGTAAATCAGAGTCGGGGAAATATCGATAATCTGGTGCATCCTCTTTGGATCGAATAGTAATCGATTTGTTTTGTTTTTCATCCCATAATAACGTGGATTGAACCACTTCATCACCTGCATCTAATAATCGAGCTTGCTCACAAACTTCATATTCAATGGCTTTTTCAACGAAACGAAAAGAATTTAAATTCTTTATTTCTCGTCTTATTCCCAGTGCCTTACTCCCCCGTTTCCTTAATGAAATATTCAAATCAACACGAAGGTTACCCTTTTCCATATCACAGTCAGATACTTCAATATATTGGATAGTCTGCTTTAGGTTTTCTAAATATGCTCGAACAGATTCTTTAGAATGCATTTCAGGCTCACTCACGATTTCAATGAGAGGAGTTCCACATCTATTTAAATCCACATGAGAACCTCCATTGGCATGGATGAGTTTCCCCGCATCCTCTTCCAAATGAGCTCTTGTTATTCCAATTCGTTGAGATTTGCCATTAACCAATACGTCCATATATCCATGTTCGTTTATTGGCTTTTCGAATTGAGAAATTTGGTATCCCTTGGGTAAATCGGGGTAGAAATAGTTTTTACGCGCAAAAACGGATGTGGTATTTATACTAAAATCAAAGGCTAATCCTAATTGGACAGCCAATTCAATGGCTCTTTTATTGGCAACAGGAAGTGCCCCTGGCATACCCAAACAAACTGGACATGTATGTGTATTGGGGCTGTCTCCAAACTTTCTGGGGCATGCACAAAATAATTTTGTTTGGGTGTTTAATTGTACATGAACCTCTAAGCCAATGACTGGCTCCCATATATCTAACAAATCCCTATAGGATGATGCCATTACACCTGCAACTGTTGAATTTTCACAATCTCATCAAATTGATCTAATGAATCAATTACATCTTCTGCGAGTTTACCATCTACTTTCACCACGGCAAATGCAGTATCGCCACCATTTGATCTACTCAATAAATACTCAGCAATGTTTACACCTGCATCACCTAATAGCATCCCTACTTTACCCACTACACCGGGCACGTCTTTGTTTTGGATTAGTAACATACAGCCCTCAGGTCGTACATCAACTTCATATCCCATAATATCTACTAAACGAGAATGATTATCTCCAAACACACTCCCTGCCATTTCAATGGTTCCATTTTGAGTGGTTACATGGGTCATAATTAAATTAGAAAATGAAACCGTATCCGTGTTGTAACTATGACTAATTGAAATCCCTCTATCCTCTGCAATTGCCCCTGCATTTACAAAATTTAACCGAACATCAGAGGATTCACGCAGTAATCCTTGCAAGAATGATAATGCTACAGGTTTGGCATCTTCAATATTTCCAAAACATTCTACAGAAATAGATTTAATAGGACCATCATTTAATTGTGATTGTATGATACCTAATTTTTCTGAAAGGTTTAAAAATGGAGCCAATGCTTTTAGTTTTGACATATCTGATATGGGCATATTGATGGGATTGGATAATTTTTCTTCTATTAAGAAATCTCGAACTTGCTCACAAATTCCTAACGAAACCCCCTCTTTAGCTTCATGGGTTGACGCACCTAAGTGTGGTGTTAATAAAATATTTTTAGCTGTGGTCAATGGATGGGATTCTCCTAATGGCTCCTCAACATAAACATCTAAAGCCGCCCCTGCAATAACATCATTATTTAGAGCATCAGCCAATTCATTCTCATTAATAATCCCACCTCTTGCCACATTAATTATTCTTGCAGTGGGTTTCATTGTGGCTAAGCGATGAGCATCAAATAAATCTCGAGTGTGATCTGTAAGAGGCACATGTACTGAAATAAAATCACTGTGTTGTGTGAGTTTATCAATATCTACAATCTTTACCTTTTCTGGATTAAACATATCTTGATTTACATAAGGGTCATAACCTAAAATTTTCATTTCGTAACCTTGGGCACGCTTAATGACTTCACGACCAATTCTACCCAAGCCCACAACGCCCAATGTCTTTCCTCTAAGTTCATTTCCCACAAGTGCGTGGCGATTCCATTCTCCATTTACCAATGCCAAATGACCCAATTGGATGTTTCTAGATAATCCCGCAAGGAGTGCCATGGTATGTTCGGCAGCGGAAATAGTATTGCCATCAGGCATATTCATCACCAATACACCATGGTTTGTTGCAGCTTTGATATCAATATTATCTACACCAACACCTGCTCTTCCAATGACTTGTAAATTTTTCGCATGTTCCAGATGTTCAGAAGTTACTGTAGTTCCACTTCTTATGACCCACCCGTGGATATCTTTAACGGCATCCATTAATTCTTCAGAAGAAAATGCAGGATTATAGACAACATCTAAACCTGCGTCTTTTAAAATGGCCAAACCTTTATCTGAAATTGGATCCGTAACTAAAACCTTATACATTGGCTAATACCTCATCAAAATTTTGTAAATAATCAACTAAATCATCCATGTAAACATTTCCCATGTGGGCAATTCTAAATGCTTTTCCTCTTAGATTTCCATATCCCCTATCCATGCGATATCCTCGTGAAAGTAGTTTATCATTAATACTATTTATATCCCACTCTCTAATATTTTTAATACAGGTTAGTGTTTCAGATTCACAGCCTTTTTGAGGAAATAGCTCCTGCCCATGATTTAATGCCCAATTTTGGGCATATTCTGCACAATCCTTATGGCGTTTCCATCGATTTTCCAATCCTTCATCATCAATGATGTTCAGTACTTTTTGTAATCCAAACAAATGTGGAATGGATGGCGTTGAGGGTGTTTGTGCTTTGGCATAGGATTTTTCATAAATGAGTGCATCTAAAAAATATCCCTTGTTTTCTAATGATGCGGACTTGTCTAACATTCTTTCGGAAATACTACAAATTGAAAATCCTGCCGGCAATCCCCATGCTTTTTGAGTAGATGCCAAAATAAAATCAATTCCTAGTTTATCCACTTCAATTTTTATACCTGCCATAGAACTTACTGCATCTACAAGCCATATTACATCAGGATATTTAGATTTAAGTAGCTGTGATATTGCATCCAAATCACTTTTAACTCCTGTTGATGTTTCATTATGCACCATGGCAAATACATCAAATTTTCCCGTAGAGAGTTGAGCATCTACAGCATCCACATCAATGCCATGTCCCCACTCAAATTCTATAGAATTTGAATAGAATCCACACTTTTCTGAAACCGTTGCCCATTTTGAACTGAATGCACCGTTTACACCATGCAGTACCCCTCTTCCCACAGCATTTCGTAAACCCATTTCCCATAATCCCGTGGCTGCATGAGATACTACATACACATGATTGCGTGTGTACAATAAATTTTGAATACGGGGGGTAATATCATTGATAAGCTCTGAAATTTCAGGGGTTCGGTGGCCAATTTGTGGTGTAGATAATGCATCCAATATATCTTGAGATACATGGGTAGGTCCCGGTATAAACAACTTGGGAAATGAACTCATTTTCTTTCCTTATGTGGATTATGCAATTTTTGTCAACTGAGGAGGAGTAAATTTACATGTGCTAACGGTTAGTGGGAAAGAGGGAAAATTTATAAAATTTACCCCTGGCACTGGGACGATAGCACCAAGGGTTTTAGGAGATCCCTTTTGGGAAAATTATATTGACACAATAGCTTTCTATTTATATATATGCTAAAAGTGTCAAAAATATGACAAACTTTTTTCACTTTTTTTAGTTTATCGACGAGAAATATTCTAAATTTTCCTATATTTTTTATGAAAAATTCACACAATACACTAAAAATAAACGAAATTTATAAAAGTATTCAGGGCGAATCTACCCACATGGGACGCCCCTGTATTTTTGTCCGATTGACCTATTGCAATTTGCGATGTACCTATTGCGATACTGAGTATGCCTTTTATGAAGGAAATGATTTTAGTATTGACGAAATAATGGACAAAGTTAAATCTTTAGACTGTAATCTTGTTGAGGTTACAGGTGGTGAACCCCTTTTTCAAGATAAATGTATTGAGCTACTTAATAGATTAATAGATGAAAATTATGAAGTAATGCTAGAAACGGGTGGTTCATTACCCATTGCTAATGTACCTTCTTCAGTCATAAAAATTGTTGATTTTAAATGCCCAAGTAGTGGAATGATGAAGAAAAATTTATGGTCCATCGTGGATGACATTCAACCCCATGACGAGATTAAATTTGTTATTGGTAATCGCCAAGACTTTGACTGGGCATATGAAAAAATTAACGAATTAAATTTGAATAAAAAATGTACTGTATTGTTTTCTCCTGTATTTGGCGAAATTGAACCAAAGACTATTGTGGATTGGATTGTAGATGAAAATATACCTGTACGATTTCAAATTCAGTCCCATAAATATATTTGGCATCCAGAAGAAAAAAGCGTTTGAGCATGTTAGATTTAAGATTGAAGATTTTCGATTAATAATTTTAAATTAATCAAAGCAATAATCATTAACAAATTGGAGTCCCAAATGAATTCTAAACAGCTTCAAAACCGCTGTAAAACATTTGCACATGATTGTGTAAAAGTTTCAAGCACACTTAAACATTGCTCTTTATCACAACACATATCTAAACAGCTAATCCGCAGTTCTACATCTGTAGCAGCTAATTATCGAGCCGCATGTTTGGGACAATCACGAGCAAGCTTTCGGTCAAAAATTAGTATTGTGCTTGAAGAGGTAGATGAATCATTATTTTGGCTAGAATTTATACGTGATGAAAAATTGATTGATATGAGTTTATTAATAAATATTATAAATGAAGCTGATGAATTAAAAGCAATATTTTATTCAACACGTAAATCATTGTAAAATTGTGAGTATTTTTTATGGAAAATCTAATGCTAATCTACAATCTTAAATCTACAATCTTCAATGCCTAAAGCGGTCATTCTAGTTTCAGGTGGGATGGATAGCTGTGTAACTGCAGCAATGGCACATCAACTTGGTTATGAGCTTTGCTTTCTTCACTTAAATTATGGCCAGCGAACAGAAACACGGGAATTGAAGGCATTTCACCATATTGCCGATAATTATGATGTGAATCATCGACTTATTGTGGATATGTCTCATTTAGCACAAATCGGAGGTTCTTGTTTAACTGATCATTCAATTGATGTCCCTACTGCAGATTTAGAAAATAATGACATCCCTATTTCTTATGTGCCATTTCGAAATGCAAATATTTTGGCTGCTGCAACCAGTTGGGCAGAAGTATTAGATGCAAAAGCACTGTTTATTGGTGCAGTTGAAGAGGATTCATCAGGGTATCCAGATTGTAGACGTTCATTCTATGATGCTTTTGAAAAAACTATCCAAGAAGGCACAAAACCAGAGACAGAAATAAAAATTATAACTCCACTTATTCGTCTAAGTAAAAAAGAGATAATCCTTGAAGGTCAAAAAATAGATGCACCCATCCACTTATCGTGGAGTTGTTATGAACGGGAAGATATTCCCTGTGGAGATTGTGATTCTTGTGCCTTGCGTGCAAGGGGATTTGAACAGGCTGGTGTAACCGACCCTATTCTTTAGTCTTCTAAAATAATTCCGACTAAGATGACAATATCCAAAATATTAACATCTTCGTCACCATTCATATCTGCAACAAGCAGGTCTTCATCTGTAATATTTTCACCTAAAATAATATTTACAATATTGACAATATCAATCACATTGATTACCCCATCGTGATTCACATCACCCAATACTACATCGGCAGCATGGTAAGCAAAAACTTTGATATTATCAATATAAATACCATCGCCTGTAACATGGCCATCAGACTCAATTCTAAATTGTAGATACACCTGTGGCTCTCCAGCAAATTGGGATAATGATAAATTATCAGTAACCCATCCAGATTCACCATCATATCCAAATTCATCCGAATCTTGAATTCCTTGTCCAGCACCGCCTGACATATAATTGCCCTGTAGGGGTATCCAATTATTACTATTGGTAGAGGCCAACACTTGTGCCCAATCCCAATTTTCTTCTATTTCCCATGCGGCGACTATTTGTAAATAACCATCTACAATATCCGTAAAATCTAGTGGGTTTTCAAGCTGCATAAGACTAACTCCCCAATCGCCAACATAATCGCCCTGTGGGCTATCAGCGAAGGAGAAATTTCCTTCATATTCATAATATGAAAGTCCCCAGCCATTATGAGTATCCCAGTTATCCATTCCCTCTTCAGCATCATCAGAAAATATTAACTCAGGTTGCCCAACTAACAATTGAAAGGATTTTGAAAATTCATAGCCTAGGTTATCATAGGCTGAAATTGAAATTGGGATAGTGGTTCCTCCCCCAACATTTGTTGGAATGGTAACTTGGAATGAGCCATATTCAACTTCTCGACTATCTAAAGCATCAATTACAAAATTTTCAGAATATATTGAAGATTCAATGGCAACATATACACTTCCTTCTGAATTTAGTAAGCCCTGATTTTTGATGCTATAATTTAAGGTATATGTCTCTCCTTGAACAAAATAGTCTTCTGAAGTTTCCATGCTCAGTTTATACATGGCACCTGCAACCCATGCTACAAATTTATTTGGATGTAAATTTTCTTCTGCTAAGGGTAAAATTCTATCAGATGCAGGCCAGAATCCATCATTCCATGTACCTATTTCAGGGGTATAAGCAAAAATATCATGTTCACCATACATCCAATCACAGGCTTCGCCATTTACCGTATAGCCTACGGTTTCAATACCTGTGCCCATCACATAATTATTAAATTCAGTCATCTCTTCACCAAACTCTCTAAATATGGTTAAGTCTGGTTCAGGCGGTAATAATCCGGCTATATAGCCAAGAGGATGTATAAGCAAGTTCCCATAGCTATGATAATTCAATGCAATGGGGAAATCATGTGCTTCTACAAAATCTCTCACCATTTGAGTCTCGGGTTCAGAGAAAGGTGCAGTACCTCTATACGTCTGTGAACATGGATCTGGGCTAGAGCCCTCATCATCATATCCCCATTGAAAACCATAATTACGATTTAAATCAATGCCATCCCAATCATATTGGTCATCATTATATGAACATGTCTCCCGATGGTTTTTCCGCTGCATTCCCCCACCGTTTGGAGCAATTTGTTGATTATAGACTAATCCATCAGGGTTTACCATGGGGATAAACCAAAGCTCACGATTATCTAATAAGGCTGTGGCTTCTGCGTCGGAGTTATAATTTTCAACAAGCCAATACATATAATAAAATAAATTCATATAACTCATGGGTTCACGAGAATGGTGTAATCCTGTATATAATACCTCTGGCTCATTTTCATCAATATTGGGATTATCACTCAATTTTACAGCATAAACCAATCGACCCTCTAAAGTTTCCCCCAATACTTGTAATTCTGATACAATATGGGGATATTCTGAGCTCAAATCCTCCAAATGTTCCACAATTTCATCATGAGTATAATATCCACCCATTGACCCATAATCAAAATCTCGAGATGAAATATTATACAATCTAGATTGATAAAAATCCTCTAAATCTGCATGAATAACTTCAAATGTAATTCCATCTTCAATTAAAATATCATGTAGTGAATTGGGAATAGCAAATTCAATAAACTCACCCTTTTTCATATATAGATGATCCAGTGCTACCCCTAAATCTTGTAAACGATGAGTTATCTCTTTAGTAGGTTTATCAATTCGAATTTGTTGATACGTATAGGTTGCAAAAACCTGCGAAATTAACAGAATAAATAGTATTTTTTTCATTAGTCCTCAGCTAAAACTAAGTTAACAATTAAAACAATATCAAGGATGTTTATATTTCCATCATTATTTAAATCAGCCAATTGAGTTTGTGTAGGCGAAAGCTCTGCTGTACCTAAAATTGAGTTTACAGTAACAACAATGTCTAGTACATTAATAACATCATCCATGTTCACATCACCAGATTGATAGGCAGTATATGTAAGGTCTGGAATTCCTCGAGTACGACAATGCAATGCATCGGTAGAATACCATGAACCAGTAAATGATAATATTTCATGATCTGGCATGGCCTCTTGATATACTTCAATGGCATCATCATCCCAAGAGCTATTCATAATGGGTACAAACACTCTATCATTTAAAATTAGGGAGTTTGAGTATGGTTGATCATAAGGGGTATACACTCTATAAACTTCCCAGGGTGTCCCTAAATGTGTGGTAGTTCCTTCAAAATATTCAGCCACTTCTTCAATCATATCATATTGAGCATGTGATGTCGGTACTGAGCGAATTAAAATTTTAGTGGGAGATAAATATTTTCCCCAACAATCGATATGATCAATGTACTCATTATTAGGGTCAGCTACTACGTGATACTCATCGATACCATAGTATTCTTCCATAATATTATCTACATAATTACATGGGGCAAGGGGAATACTCCATTGGTCATTGGTATTACATTCATCGTTCTCTGTGTATGCAATTTGAGTCGATGCCCCAGCACCGTATCCATCGGTCATATAATTTCCACCCGTATGGACAAAATCTGCTGAATAATAGGGTACATCTAAATAATTCGCCACTCTCTGGGGAACTTGATTATCATTGGGTCGAGGGCGATTATAGGTAAAATCAACTATGGCATAGTCGCCATTTCCATCAATAATCCACCACGGGCCGTAATCACGTGTCCAATGTGAATCGGTTGCACCTGTAATAAATTGGACATTATCCATATTTACGCCTGCATTGTTAAATGAATTATTTGCTGAATTTTGATATCCTGAAGAAACCAAGCAATAAATAATAGATTCTTCTGACATTTCACGGACAAGTGAAGTGGATATCCCAAGGGGATAACGAATGAGTACACCTTGCATTGGTTCATATTCAGCAATTGCTCTGACAGGTGATGGAGGTGGATCTGTACGATGCCCCATCTCCCGAATTAAATGACGATTATTCCATTCTTCTTCAGTAAAGCCAATGGGTAACTCTGCACAAACAATTCCCAGTAAGATGCATAAACTAATTTTCTTAAAAATCATAATAACCCCAAAAATTTCCCAGTTTATTGATAGAATAATACATCATCAATCAATACTTTTGGGAAGCGTTTTCTGTAACAGAATGTATAAATTATGGGAGTAAATCTAAAGTATTAAGGCATTGAATTACGGAAAGTTGGGTTAAATCGCATTCAAGAGATTCAATTTGCTCAACCTCAACAGCAGCACTATCAAGATAGTTCACAGTTTCCGAATTTAAATCACTTAACCGAATAAAATTTTGTGCTCTTATTAAATGTATGTTTTCTTTATTGAAATTCTCATCATAAGCAAAATCATAATCTGCAAAATGTAAAAATAAGGTATCCGATTCATGAATAACGCTCTTCGACAATTCTAGTGCATCTACCCAAACGAGAGAATCTAGCCCATCGGTATAATATTCCATTGCTTTATCTAACGCCAAATAACTGAAAGTATATGACTTCCCTGCCATAATATTTGCATATACTAATGAATCGGCTGTTGTCAATGCCGTCGTTTCAACATTTTCTATTCTAATGTCCATCAATTCATCTGCAGCATTAAAATGGGATATTGCTTCTGATCTTAACTCTTCCCTCAATGATTTATTTTCTATGCCTTGATTTATTTTAGCTTTGTAGATAGCCGTCCACCCTAATCCAACATAGGCGTAATCGTAATAATTTGTGGGCTTATCTTCATCTGCTAATAGCGTGGCGGAAAATAATTCTACGGCTCTATCATAATCTGCATCCATAAATTTATCCCATCCTTCAAACACATAGAATATTCCGGATAATGGACTTACTTGTTCCTCTAGGTCCACAAGATTTTCACAAGCACAGAATAAAAGTATTAATATGAGAGATAGCTTTTTCATTTTAACAAGGTAACTTTCTGCTTAATCACATTGTCTGCGTAGCTAATAGAAATAAAATAAATTCCTGAAGCTAAATACTTACTATTTCCATTATTTATATTCCATTGTAGTTGATGATATCCAGCATCCATCATTTCATTTAATAGTGTAGTTACTAACTGACCTCGAATATTGTATACATCTACTTTAACATTATCATTTTGAGGGATGGCAAAATCAATTGTTGTTATGGGGTTAAATGGATTTGGATATACGCCCACCAATTCAAATTTGTCAGGAAGTGGTTCTGATGCATCTTCAAAATATGCTAACGCAAACACACCATGTTTATTTACCCATGCAGAAATTTGATTATTTTCATAATTTGTTTCAATGACTTCCCATCTATTTGAAACATGTTCTACAAATTTGTATCTCCATAATGGTTCCTCAGTATCAATATGATTAACTGATATAGAATAAGGTTTATTAAAAGATAAATTATAGGGCATAAAGTGATATTCATCTGAAATTATTTCACTATCAAACCTACCCATTGCATCAGGTAAAATTTGATTTGTTATAATGATCGGTTGTGAATATTCAATTGAACCTTTATCGTAGTATATATTTAAAAAGTCGTCCGGAGTACGAGCTAATGTGGATGTTTCTGGTAATACTACTTCATAATATACCGTATCTAAAGAACGACCTAAATTCAATCGTTTATCTCGAACTTGGAAATTATATTTCACTAAACCCGTTTTAATAAATGATGAAGAAACATGATATAAGCTATCATCTAATTTATAGGGGAAAAGATTTTGAGTATAGCCTTCAAAATCAATCCATACTCTTGCCACTGAATCAATGGTCTCTTCATTGGTCATAAAATATAAATCGTAATAATCTGGGAATAAATCATTTTGGAAAAATGAAAACTCAGCTTCTGGAAGTTCTAAATCCACTTTCATATCAATATTACTGTCAATTACTTTTGTTGGATCATCATTGTAGCGATCTTTAGAATAATTTTGTGCAATTACTCTCCAGCTATATGAAGTGACGCCTGTAGTATCAATTGTTTCTGTTGCATATACTGAATCTGGGTCAAATGTACTGTCATACACGGGAAATTGAGATGTCATATCTACAAATACTATAACAGAATCGTCACCTAAATAATTCATATAATTGATGTCATCTTTTAACACATATACTTTGCTATTATCTGATGGGATACCTTCAAGTCGATAATACAATGTATAAGTCGAATCAAAATTCAAAGTTGAATAGGTGTCAATATCAAGAGAATCATTGCTTTCCCATGCAAATTTTAATAATGAATCAGGTTGTGATGCCGGAGCAAATATTTGATATGGTAATCTATAATACACTTGGGAAGTATCTTCATTTTCTATATCAAAAAAGAATGTAGTGGTATCATCTGCATATTCATATACACGTGGATGTACAATATAATCCCTAGGTTCATCATTAATTTGATGTACCCTAATTTTAAATTCTTGGTCGGGTGAACGATCAACGCCTCCATTTTCAGTACCTCCATCGTCACTCAAATATACTGTAACTTCTGCGGTACCATTAAAATTATCATTAATACCATAGTCAACAGTACCAGAATCTTCATTAATTGTGGGAAATTCACTGAATATAGTAGAGTCATTCCTGTCTGTTGTCAAGGTAAATTGAAGTGATTGCCCTAGTTCATTAATTGGACCTTTACTAATACTTGTTATCCAACTATCTACTGACTTACCAATTCCATCTTCATCAATTTCCAATTGTAAATTTGCACCTAAAATAAACGATGGGGCATCATTCACTGCAGTTACATTTATTTCAAAAGATTGTGGTTCTGAAGTATCTACTCCACCAAAATCAGTACCGCCATCATCACTAATAGTCAACGTAACCGAAACATCTCCGTTCAAATCATCAGCAATTTGATATGTAAGTGTACCTGTAGTAGGGTCAACTGAAGGATATTGACTAAAAAATTCGTCATTGGTAGAAGTTATATTGAATCCAAGTAATTGAGTAATTTCATCTGCAGGACCACGACTAATGTTGGTTGCCCAACTTTCAATAGTTTGTAATCCAGCGTCTTCTAATATAGGTTGATCATCGCCTTTTACAAAACTTGGGACATCATTGACAGAGGTAATATTTAATGTAAAATTTTGAGTATATGTATTTTCACCATTCAGATCAGTACCACCATCATCAATTGCAATAACGGTAAAGTCTTGATTACCATAATCATCATCAACTTTTTCAATAGTTACTTCTCCAGTGTTTGAATCAATACTTATATTCGCAAAACTCACTGAAGTAGGATCAATTGAATATTCAACATTTTGACCGGTTTCATCATCTGGAATTAATCCTGTTAATACTTTCACCGTTTGAGTAGCAAAATCTTCGTAAACATCTACTGAAGAAATAACCTCATTTGCTACATTGGTTAATTCAAATATGGGGGCATCATTTACAGGATGCAATTGAATAGATACCGTTGCAGGCAATGATGAGCCCTCACCATCTGTAACGGTATATGTAAATTCATCAACTTGTACATTATCGATGAGATTCATGTTAATTTCATTTCTATTGGTGTCAGGATAGTAAATAAATGAACCATCATGTTCTAATGTTAAACTTCCAAAAGACACATCTGAAGCTAACTCTACAACTAAAGAATCACCATCACGATCACAGTCTGCAACATAAACATTATCAAAACGTACACATTCACTGCCTGGGGTCCATCCTGAAATAAGTCCATCTTCAAATGATATAGATAAAGTTAAATCTTCATTTACTTCATAACTATCATTTACTGCAACCGGTGGAGTATTCAATATTTCTATAAAATCAGAATAAATCACGGTAGTTGCCTCATCACCCGTTAAACTATACCCAGTATCCGCAGCAATTACTCGCACTCTTAAAAATTGATGATAGTCATCTTGGACAACTGTATATTCATTAAAAAGGGCATCACTTATAAATTGTAAATCAGTACCTTCAGAATCTGCTGCTCGTTGCCAAGCATATTCATAAGTAATCTCAGAGCTACCACTGAAAAGTGTATCCAACTCATCATTCCAAACACCATCAGATACGGTAAGTAAAGAATCAACATAGGGATTTCCACTAATTTGAGGCAAATCAACATTGACGGGAGGATCATTCACTGGATTTACTTTAAATACAAATGATTGCTCAAAAGATTCTTCTCCATCATTTTCAGTACCACTACCATCATTTGCAACTATTGTCAATGTATCAATTCCATTACCATCAGTAATTGGGTAAATTGAAACATTTCCAGTTGAATTATTTATGGTTAAAGTTGCAAATGAAACACCTTTATCGTTTACCGCTTCTAAACTAGAAAGAGAGTATTGAACGCTTTGGTTCCCTTCATCATTAGGAGGTAAATGTGGCGTTACAATAATTTCTTCAACGGAATATAAATCTTCATTTTGTACTCCTACTTCAGTAATTTCAAATGTGGGAGCATCATTTACCGCTATCACTGTAATTTCAAAAAATTGTTGTCCTGTTTGATTTACGCCCCCATTTTCAATTCCACCGTCATCTGATAAGGTGAAATAAACTAATGATGAACCATTCATATCCTCTTCAATCAAATATGTGAGTTTACCCGTGGCATCAATACTGGGGGTTTCTGCAAATAAAGCAAAGTTTGAAACATCAATTAAATTGAATGTAAGTGTTTGAGTTACCTCAGGATCTCCATCATCAATTTCAGTGATGAAGTTCAAAACATTTTGTTCTCCCGCATCTTCTAAAATTTCAATATTATTACTCACTGTCCATTGAGGAACATCATTTACAGGAGTAACGGTTATGGTAAATGTTTTTTCTTCACTGGTATTTGAATTTGGTGCCACAGAGGAACCATCATCGACTAATGTTACTATTACCGTTGCCACCCCATTTTTGTCATTATCTAATTCAAATGACAATCTACCATTTTCATCAATAGTGGGTTGAGAACTAAATAAAAGTGAATTGTCATTACTCACAATAGTAAAGGACATAGATTGAGATAATTCTGCATCGCCATCATCTAATTCAGTTGCCCATAAATCTTGTGAAAATTCTCCAGAATCCTCAAGTACCGTAATATCATCACCTTGTACAAATGTAGGACTATCATTAATGGGGATTATATTAATGTTAAATAAAATGGGATCAGTTTCATCTACACCCTCGTTATCTAATCCCCCATTATCTTTAAGGGTAACGGTTACATCTGAATCACCATTTAAATTATCGTATGCGGCAAATGTGAGAGTTCCAGACACGGGATCTATTGATGGCTGAACTTCAAATAAATCAGGATTTTCAGCCGTAAGAATAAATTCAATGGCTTGGGTTAACTCTGGATCACCATCGCTAATATTTGTAGCCCATCCAAAAAAGTTTACCTCACCCAAGTTTTCTGAAGTTTCAATATTTCCTCCAGATGTGAAAATTGGAACATCATTCACGGGATTTACATCGATGGTAACGATGGCGTTTGTATTTCCATATAATGCACCATCATGTACGCGATATTCAAACTGGTCTTCACCATTAAAATTTTCATCTGGAGTATACACAAATGAGCCATTTAAACTTAGGTTTACTTCTCCATTCTCTGGATATAAAACCACCTCAGCAGTAAGCGGATCATCATCGGGGTCATCATCATTTGTTATAACGCCTGGCGCATCTACAGTTAATACATTATCTTCGTAAATATTGTATCCAATATTTTGAGGAATTGGTGGGGAATTATCTACATAGTGAAATTCTGAAAATGCAATTGTAGACTGAGATGATGGAAGCCCAACTCCGTCATCTGTTGCTGTTACTTTTACCCGAAGATACTTTTGTGCATCAAGATTCGTAATGGTATATCCATCAGAAGTCTCACCTACAATATCAGCTGCATCTGACCCATCTTCTAATGATGCTCGTTGCCATTGATATGTATATGTAATATTGGGAACGGTTAAACTAATATCTGTATCAATTTTATCATTCCAGTTTCCTGAAGTTGCAGTAATTTGAATTCCAGAAACAGTAATTTGAGGAGGTGAGTCTTCCCCATTATTCAGCTGGTTTACAGGAGGATCATTTATAGGGTCTAAATATATTGGCATTAATATAAATGCTGTTAAGGCCCCACCTGTACCCGTATTGCCTAAATCATCAATGGTTATGGATATAGTATCTTCACCATTATAGTGTTCATTTCCTAAGAAAGTTAATCCATTTAAGGATGCATTGATATTTGTGATATCTCCAGTGAATATCATCTCAGAATCTAACTCACCATCACCTGTAGTAAAGGTTAAACCATCCAATGTATACAGTGAAATTCGGCCATTTTCTGCTGACATTGATAATTGAACTTCATTGGTTGATTCACCTGCATCTAAATCATCTACATTTAAACCATATATAGCAAACTCATTATCTTCATCATTTCCTTGTGTGCCAGGAGAGTTGATTTCAGGGGCATCATTTACTGCATCTATAGTTACAGTAAATTCACCTGTGGCTTCTAGATCGCCACCGCTTCCGTTACCTCCAATATCATTGATGGTAACCTGTACCGTAACTACACCATTAAAATGTTCTTCTGGAGTAAATGTAATGATATTTGCTGCGACATTAATATTGTCCATAGATCCAGTAAACGTTAATTGACTATCGTTTTCGCCATCACCTGCAATAAATGATAAACCATCAACTGTTGATAAAGTTATTCCAGCATTTTCTACGAAAATATCCATTTTCATTTCACTATCAGCAATATCAATATCATTTACTAATATATCTGAAATATCAATAGGAGTATCTTCATCGGTATATTTATCTGTAGGAATTTGCAACGTAGGTGCATCATTCACCGCATTTACTGTGATTGTAACCACCCCCTGTGTAGACTCACCATCTTCATCATTCAGTTCATAGGTGAATGAATCCTCACCAAAATAATCATCATAAGGCTCATACGTAAATGAACCATCAGATGATAATGTTAGCACCCCATTAGATACATTAGAGATAGGCAAAGCATTGACTGATAATGTATAATGAGAGGATGGCGATGTTCCATTACTGCTATCTAAATCAACATCATTAGTTAGGACATTCCCCGTCAATATTGTATCTTCATCCGTTTCACCTTCATCTTCTACTGCAGTAGGTGTATCATTAATGGCAACAACTGTAATCTGTAACTGTCCTGAAGCTGTAAGTGGACCACCCACACCATTCCCACCTAAGTCATTAATCTCAACTTGGAGGAATACATCTCCATTATAATGTTCTGCAGGGATAAAAGTAATTGGGCTTATAGCATTCGCAATATTCGTACGTGTTCCTGAAAATATTAAGGTTGCATCTGAATCTCCATCACCTAAGCTAAAACTTAAACCATCGGTGGCACCTAATGTTAAATAGCCATTTTCTACAGATAAATTTATTTCCATATCACTGTCATCAATATCTTGATCAGAAACAGAAATACCCATGATTACAATTTCAGTATCTTCATTGGTTGTACGTGCCGTGGGGAAATCCAACTCTGGGGCATTATTTACAGCTGCTACGGTAATAGTAACCGTAGCTTGTGAAGTGGCACCTTCACCGTCAATAACCTCATAGGTAAAACTATCTTCACCATTGTAATATGCGAAAGGTTGATATATGAACGTTCCATCAGATGTAAGAGATAGACTACCATTTGCAACGTTTACTACTGGTGTCGTATTAATTGAAAGTGCATAATGACTTGCAGGAGAGCTCCCATTTGTCTCATCTAAATCTATTTCATTATCCAATACATTTCCAGTTAATTCATCACCTTCGAACAATGTAAAAGAGTCGTTTACACCTTCAGGGGCATCATTAATTGGATTAACACTAATTACAAAAGTATTTTCTCCTGATAAAATACCACCGCTACCATATGCACCTAAATCATTTACCTCTGCAGACATAACTACATCACCATTAAAATGCTGGTTTGGTGTAAATGTAATTGAATTTAGCACATTATTTATTGCAGTAATTCCCCCTGAAAATGATACTTGCTCATCCTCAATGCCATCTCCATAATCAAACTCAATGCCCGTAGTCTCACCTAGTGTTATAACACCATTTTCTACTGATACTTCCATCTCCATAGAATAGGTATCTACATCTATATCAGTGATCGAAAATCCTGTAACCACCACCTCACCATCCTCATCCACTGATGTTGATGAAGGGACCGTAATAAATGGTGCATCATTTACTGCCGTTACCGATATAGAAATTTCATGTGTGTCTGTGAGTTCTTCAGGGTCACTTCCATTTTGAATTCCGAAGTTGCCTTGGTCATTTACTGCTACCGTAATGGATGCATCTGGTCCAAAATAATTTTCATCAGGATGGAATGTGATATTTGAAATTGCATTATTAAAATTTGAAACTGAAGACGTAAATGTCATGGCAATATCTTCCGAACCATCCCCTACAGTAAAATTCAATCCAACAGTTTGATTTAATGTAATAGTACCATTGGTTGAAGATATATCAAATTTTAAATTATAGTCATGCAGAATGCCATCAATATCATTATCTGAAACAGACATGCCAGTAATGGAAACATCTGTATCTTCTTCTGTAGATGTTGAATTTGCTCCTGAAAGAACAGGGGCATCATTTACTCCCACAACATCAATAACCAAATTTACCGTTTCACTGGTACTTTGATACAGTTCTCCATTAAACATAAATCCATCATCTACCGTTATAGGTACTTCAATTTCACCATAATAATTTTCATCGGGAATTACCACATTATTGGTTAGCGTATAGTTATCACCCTCCTCAATTACAAATGTAAATTCAGTATCACTATCTGGATCTGTTATAGAGATGAAGTTATCTGTTGTTAAATCTGAAAGAGAAAGCTCAATTATTAAATCTTCATTTACTGATGGTTTTATATTACTACTTACATTTATTACTGGAGGTTGATTATCATTATATGCAGTTATGGAAACTGTATCAGAAACCATTGATGTTCCATAAATTGCTTGAAATGGATCTGTAGCAACAAGTACACATTCAACTAATTCTGAACCATCATTTGTTGCAACGTCTGGTGCAATAAAACTTGCATTTATTAATGTGTTATCGGTTACACTAATAGCACTCCCGTTATGGATACAATTCCATGAATAGGTTACATCGTCTGCAGTGGTAGAAGTTGAACCATCTAAATCATTATCGTCATCAACTACAAACCCATATAAGTCTACTGTATTTCCTTCTATAATATTTTGATTTTCACCTATCTGTGTATTATCCATTGCAGCAATAGTCACTGTTGGGTATTCATTCACTTCAATCATTTCTAATTGCAAATCAATCTGAGCAGTAGCATCATAGGGGTCTGTTACTGTTAAAGTAAACTGATAATTCCCCTCAACTAAATTTTGCAGTGGAGTAAGTGATTCATTTTCTGAATTACTCCAACTCATTGATAGCTGATCGGTAGTCCCATCACTCAAGACATCAGGATCTGAAAATGATATTTGATCAGAAAACTGACTCATTAAATTGACCAATGTTGAATTTCCAGGGATACCATTATTGTTGGCAATATAAACTGTATCTATCGATGACGTTGCAGTTAATATGGGATATTGATTTGGTTCAGTTATGGTTACCTGGACTGTATCAGATTGTGAAAATGCACCAAAGGCTACTTTCAAAACAATATTTTCAGTAGATTCACATACTTCTGATACACCCCCATCATCTGGCATAGTACATGTTAAATTGATAGTTGGATTGGGACCAATGGCAATATGATTTGATAAATCATCAATTTTATACCACTTCATTTGAGTTTGGAACCAATTAACAATTCCAGGAATTGATAAATTAGAACTTGAATTTGGATAGGTATTGGTTCCATCCATCTGTACATCACCACCTGCAACACCATCATGGTCAAAGTTTTGATTTATATCTACACCAGCATTGACTACAATATTGTGCCCTGTTAATGTGATATTATCTACCCAAACTGCATCTTCTGTAGATGTGGGTTCTGAGCAATCTCCACCATCATTTTCATAACAGGTTAAATCACAACCATAAGTTTGAGCTACACAATCTGCCGTCCCATCACCAATCCAAGATTCTGAGCAACAATCACCATCACCAGAGCAATCAGCTACTTGTCCACTTCCACATGAACCTGAACTTTCATTAAATTTTATATATTCCCAAGAGAGTGTATGATTTCCAGTATTAATGGCAAAAGTGGTGTCGGACCATTCATTTATTCCTGACCACCTCCCCATTGTATTCCCATCAATAGAAAATACAAGATAATCATATACATCTGCCGTGGCAGTTTTAAATGAAAAAGTTACGCTACCAGGAAGATAGCCCATATCTGTAGAAACGGATATTGATGAAGATTGGCTGTGAACTATAGTACCTGATTTTGCAGCGTACGAACCATCACTTGCATCCGAATCAATGGTCCAATTACTGTTTCCACTTTGAGACCATGAGAATTCACTAAAGTCGCCAGATTCAAAACTGTCGTTTTCATTCCACTCTTCTGCCCATACCATTTGCACTGTAAATATGAGGAGAAATATGTGCAACAATGTGCTAATCTTTTTATCTAATAACCTCAAGTTATCCTTTATTCCCCGAAATCTGTACACATAAATGTGTAAATATTAACATTTTTCCGTCAATAAATAAAGAATCTAATTGCATAGAATGAAAGTAACATAATGTAACCTAGGAATAACTGTGCTTAAACTCACATTTTAGATATAAAAAAAGCCCTGAACAGGGCTTTTTTATTAAAGTATAAATCGAAATTTACTGATGTAATCTATCTGCAATACCTTGAATGGTATTTACAAACTTGTCGACTTCTTGTTTAATGGTAAATACTTCATCCAGATCATAGTAGATATCAGCGGTATACTCTTCAGTATCAAAATCCATCATGAAGTTAGATTCTAGTTTTAATTGATAATCACGAAGAATCTCTTTTTTTCTTACTTTTGCTCTGAGGGCATTCAGTAAAAAATTAATTTGACCATTGGTGGTAATTTCAAATAATGGAAGAACTCCATAATCGTCTGATTTACATTTATATCGCATGGTTCCGTGGCCTTCACCTTTTCCCCACTGAACGATATCAGCACCAGTTTCAGCAAATTTCACTAAATCTAAAACAATATTTGATATATGAGGCTCACAATTTGTTTTCGTTGTTTGAATAAATGTATTTTTATCCCATTTCGCCATAAATGCAAAAATTCCTTTTATTACAAAATCGTATTTTTCCCGAGCGGGTAATTTACTTCTATATTAAGGACTCTAAATAGAACTTTTTAGAGAACAAATTCAGCTGACTTTACTCGTTTTAATATTTTATTAGCCACCTTTTCTGGGGTTAATCCAAAATGATCTGCTACTTCAGCTCCTGGTGCGGACTCACCAAAGGTATTTATGCCAATATTTAATCCATTTCTACCTGTAAATTTCTCCCAACCAGTGGTTACACCCGCTTCAACTGATACTAATAATGAGTTATCATTTCTAATAATGGTAGATTTATATTCATCGGATTGCTCTTCAAACAACTCCCAACAGCCCATATTCACAACACGAATATTGTAATCTGACAGGATATTTTTAGCTTCAAGTGAAACCCACACCTCTGATCCAGAAGCAAAAATGGTAATATCTGGCTCACCATTACAATCTGAAATTATATATCCACCCTTTCTAAACTCGTCTGCATCAGCATATTCATTTCTATCTAAAACAGGAACGCCTTGTCGTGTTAATAATATAATTGAAGGTTTATCTTTTTGTTCAAATGCAATACGTGATGCTACCACCGCTTCATTAGCATCAGCAGGTCTTAATACCAATAAATTTGGAATAGCTCTACAAGACATTATATGTTCAATGGGTTGATGCGTTGGTCCATCTTCTCCCACATAAATAGAATCATGGGTATATTCTGAAATTACCGGTAAATCTTGCAATGCACGCAGTCGAAGTGCTGGTCGCTCATAATCTGAGAATACAAAAAATGTTGCACCAAATACTTTTAGACCACCATGCTGTGCAATGCCGTTATTGATGGCACCCATAGGAAATTCTCTTACACCATAGGCAAAATTTCTTCCAGCTGGATTATTTTTCCCAAAATCTTCTACAATTTTTGCAAATCCTGCGGTAACATTTGAAGGTTCTAAATCTGCCGAACCACCGGTAAGTGATTGCATTTCTTTACTTAAAGGCTCAATAACAGAGCCCCATACTTTTCGAGTTGCAACACTTGTTCCAGTTTCATATGTTGGCCATTCAATATTGGGTACATCTCCATTCCATGCCATATCCCAAGATTTTTTAAATTTTACATCTTCACATCTCTTTTCGAGTACATTATCCCAACTATCCACTTCCGTTTGGGCATATTCAAATGATTCTCTAAATTCATCTAACACCGATTGTGGGAGTGCAAAAAACTCATCTGGGCTTAATCCCATTTTTGATTTTGTTGCTGCAATTTCTTCTGGAGATAAGGGTGCCCCATGGGTTTCGTGGTCACCTTCTACATTGGCACAACCTTGTGCCATTTTGGTGTGGCCAATGATAATCGTAGGCTTCTCAATTTCCATTTGACCTTGCCGAATTGCACTTCGAATTGCACTTCTATCATGGCCGTCTATTTCAATAACTTGCCAATTATTTGCTTCATAAAATTTTGCATAATCTGTAGACTCTGATCGTGATACTTTACCAGAGATTTGTGCATCATTTGCATCATAATAGGCAATGAGCTTACCTAAACCCCAATGCCCTGCAAGTGAAATTGCACCTTGTGCAACAGGCTCTTGTATATCTCCATCACCATGAAGAACATAGGTATAGTGATTTACCACATCTTGCCCAAATTGTGCTCTTAAAATAGTCTCTGCTACGGCCATCCCTACTGCATTTCCCACCCCTTGACCTAATGGGCCCGTTGTAGATTCCACACCTGGAGTAAGACCACGTTCTGGATGTCCAGCCGTACGTGAACCCATTTGTCTAAAGGACTTTAAATCTTCAACATCCAACCAACCAATAAATGCTAAAAGTGAATATAATAGTGCAGATTCATGACCTACTGAGAGTACAAATCTATCTCGATCTTTCCAATTAGGGTCACGGGGATCAAACTTTAAAAAATCTTTATAAAGTACATATGCAAAATCATAAGAGGATAAAGGTCCACCAGTATGTCCTGAATTGGCCTTACGAACCATATCCATTACTAATGCTTTACCTACATTAATTGCAAATTGTTCTCTATCCATGTTGTGGATTCCCCCTTTAAGATTTCTTGGATTTTTTTGGAAATTTGATGCCCCTCAATTTAGGTTGTTTTTTCTTCAATATTTGAGGAATTTCTTAACATTGAACATCCCTAAATTTTGAGTACGTTTAATTTACAATTTTCATTTTAGGGGGATAATGAACTCTGCACTTTTAGCCATTATTGTATTTATCTGTTTTGGTTTGGGTTACAAATTTTACAGCAAATATATTGCGACCAAAATTTTTAACATCTATGAATCATTTACAACTCCTGCACACACTCATCGCGATAATATTGATTATGTTCCCACAACCAAACGAATATTGTTTGGTCACCATTTTACATCTATTGCAGGGGCAGCTCCCATTATAGGTCCATGTATCGCAGCATATTGGGGATGGCTACCTGCATTATTGTGGATTGTAATTGGAACCATATTTATGGGTGCAGTCCATGATTTTGGAACTTTAGTGGTAAGCCTAAAAGAAAAAGGACGATCAATTGCTGATATTGCTGGAGGCATTTTAAACAAGCGCATCAGACTCATGTTCTTAATTTTTGTTTTATTATTAACATGGCTAGTGTTAGCCGTATTTGCAATGGCAATTGCAGACTTATTTGTATCAGTACCCACTTCTGTATTGCCTGTAAATATTGAGATAATAGTGGCTTTAATTATGGGGTATTTGGTTTATCAGAAAAAGGTAGATTCATTCATTCCATCCATTATTGCCCTTGCATTGTTGTATTTATTTGTATGGATTGGATCTTACTATCCCCTTTCATTTGAGTCATTCGGGCTGTCAGTTGAAAACTCAAAAACCACATGGATTATTCTACTTTTCATATACTCTTCAATCGCCAGTCTATTGCCAGTATGGCTGTTATTACAGCCAAGGGATTACATCAACAGCCACCAATTAATTGTAGGGTTAGGGCTATTATTTTTAGGTCTATTTATTTCTCACCCACAAATTGATGCTCCGGCAATACGACAAGTTACGGACAATTCAGCCCCTCCAATTTTTCCTATGTTATTTGTTACCATCGCATGTGGAGCTATAAGTGGATTCCATGGATTGGTTGCTTCAGGAACTACATCAAAACAAGTGAACAAACTAGAAGATAGCCGTTTTATTGGATATGGTGCTATGTTAGGTGAAGGAACCCTTGCATTGGCATCTACCATTGCTGCAGTTGCTGGAATATCAATGGTTGCCAGTTGTCATTTACCATCAATTGGATTTGTTGAAAATTTGGATTGGCATACTTACTATGACACATGGGCACATGCATCATCTAATAAGGCAAAAGCATTTGTATTGGGTGGAAGTGCATTCTTACAAGAGTTAGGAATTCAAGCAAAATTTGCCACCACAATCATTGCAGTATTGGTCATATCATTCGCTGCCACCACATTAGATACAGCCACAAGAATTCAGCGATTAATTATTTCAGAAATTGGCCATGCTACAAAAATAAATATATTAAAAAATCGATACGGTGCAACGGTTGTTGCCATAATTCCTGCAATTATGCTTACATTACTCAGTGTACCTGACCCAACTACTGGGCAGTTAAAAGAAACCGCTTGGGTACTATGGCCAATATTTGGTGCAAGTAATCAAATGTTGGCTGCATTATCATTAATGGTACTCACCCTTTACTTTTTAAATAAACAAAAACCAATACTGCCCCTTATGATTCCTATGATTTTTGTGACTATAATTACCATCTATTCACTACTTTTAAAGGTAGAGAGTTTTTATCTCCAAGGGAATATGCTTTTACTCACTATTTCTATATTTTTACTATCACTTATTGGCTGGATGCTATTTGAAGGATGTAAACTCTTTTTAAAAATTAGAGCAAAATTCTAATGTCCACTGCAGGAATTTATATACATTTCCCTTTTTGTAAAACCAAGTGTATGTACTGTGATTTTTACTCCATAACGAAACGTGAGCATCAAATCCCACAATTTACTGATGCGCTTATTCATGAAATTGAATTATTTGCAAACACCCATGAAATTGATTGGACATTTGATACTATTTTTTTGGGTGGAGGAACCCCATCTTTAATTGATTCTAATGGTCTTGAGCGAATAATTGAAACTCTCAATAAACATTTTAACTTAAGTCATATAAAAGAGTTTACTTTAGAGGCAAATCCCGGGGAAGCACCACTAGAAAAGCTGAAAGAATTTCGTCAAATGGGAATTAACCGTTTATCAATGGGATTCCAATCTTTTGATGACAAGCTATTGGAATTTTTAGGTCGATTACATACTACAAGTGATTGTTTTACAACATTTGAGAATGCACGAACAGCCGGATTTAATAATATTAACGCTGATTTAATTTTTGATATTCCTAAACAAACAATGAAACAATGGGAAGATGATTTAAAATCCCTTGTAAACTTAGACCCTGAGCATATTTCTGCATATTCTTTAACCGTAGAGGAAAACACTACACTCTTTGGATTGGTTAATTCAGGAAAAGTTCAAATGCCATCAGAAGTATTAGATATGGAAATGTTTACTTTCACTCGCCAATTCTTGGCAGAAAATGGTTATACACCTTACGAAATCTCTAACTTTTCTAAAACTAATATGGAATGTATGCATAATCTACATTATTGGAATGTGGATAAATATTTAGCCTTTGGGCCATCAGCACATGGTTATGATGGTAATATTAGATGGTGGAATGTGAAATCCTTAGAACAGTATTTTAAAGAAATTAAGTTAAATAAGCTCCCAATATTAAGTAGTGAGAATCTTTCACCCTCAGATCATTATAATGAATTAATTTTTAATGGATTACGCCTTTCTCAAGGCATTAAACTGCACATACTACAAAATGCATATCCGTATGACTTTGAAAGTTATATTGATTCTAAATTAGAAAAATGGAATGGGCTTATGATTTGTGAGGAGAATTTAAAACTAAATGACGAGGGAATATTATTGGCTGATGAAATCGCCAGTGATTTGTTTGTAGATTAAGCGTTGATAATACTGTGCATGAGGGTAACCACATCAATAACGTTTACATTACCATCTCCATTAACATCGGCAGCACATAGTTCGTAAACAGATTCTTGCTCTCCATTATTGAGGATAATATTAACCATTCTCACTACATCTAAAACATTTATATCTGAATCATTATTTACATCACCAATCATACATTCATGTTGATTTTCAAATTGGAAAAAATTGACAATCTCATCTACGTATATTGAAAAATCTTCACCTGAAAGACCACCCAATTCATGACTGGCACCAATGGTTTTATATCCATTATCTGATTGATAGTACACTGCAGTAGTATAATTGGGGTTCTCATTCTTCAGTAAAGAATATGCACCATCAAGGGGTGCCAATCGATCAATCCAATTGGTTGAACCATTATATTCAAATGAAAGACCTTCTGCAAATGTGCCATCAACACCAATAATGGTAGATAAATCTGACGCACCATCTGCAATGGCATTTATGTTAAAAAATTCATGGAGCTGTGTATCTTCATCGAAATACCATGTATCACCCCCCTCAAGATATACATTTCCCCCTCTTTGTAAAATGGGCAAAAGTTCATCCGACTGTGCATTTGACAGCTGATAATTTTCTGGATAAATTCCTAATAATACAAATGCAGTGTGATAATATGCTGTGTTGGGTAATTCCTCCACATCTACATAATCATATGATCCAAATCCATTGCTCATAAAATAATTAGTTAGCTTTGTTGCAGATATAGAATTTCCAGATGGATTCCAAATTAGAACGGGAGCATTACCTATGTTTAATTGAAGATTAAAACTAGGCAAATCTATGCAATGCTCAATACAGCCAGATTCTGAAAGGTGGATGCCCATATTCAATTCAGTACCCAGTGGTATATTTTCAAAAGATTCCATGTCAATGAAAATGGGAAGATTATCTCCCCCTTGTATTGCATCAAAAATTAAACTTTCATTGAGAATACTCATAAGTGGTTCATCAGAAATAATTTCCACGTGAAGTGGATAGTTTAAATCTCCCATACCCAGGTTTGAAACTACAAATGAAAGGGTTGCAATTTCTCCAGAGTCCCATACGCCATCTTCATTTTCATCTTGTAATATAGATGTTGAAATGGCCAACTCTGGTGCATATACTTCTACCACTATGGGGTACACCCACATTTCTTCTGAAGATTCAAATTTTACATGGAGTTGAATCACATGTCCATCCTCAATATCATTATGAATTTTTATAGATAACTCCGATTGAAAAAAGTCATTGATTGAAATATCATTTAATATTTCTGATGGTGTTAGTAGGGTAACAAACTCATCCGTAGATTCTAACGATACAGTAATATTTTCAAAATTATGTATAGATTGATTTTGAGCATCTACATGTATGGAAAGAATTTCACCATTATGGGCTTGATAATTTTCATACTGTCCGTTCACCATTACATCATTGACAGTAATAAAACCTGTATCTGATTCTATAATTTGGATGGTAGATTCATATGGAATTTTATTATATCCAGATAGAATCAATATAATATGGTCATCATTTAAATTCATGGTTGATAAATCAAAATTAACAATGCCACCAAAAGATTTCTCAGTAGCAAGTAATTCACCATTTACGGAGAGTGCTGCTGAAAGCTCATCTTCATCTACATATACAATAAAATTTGATTGTCCGTTGATAATATATTCATCATGAGAAGTGTTAATAAACTCTGGAGAATCTGTACGTACCATGATAGACGGGTCACCATATACATGCCAATACTTGGCTTCTTCTACGCCATTTGCACCATAGGACTCTATCATTTTTAAAGTACTATTATAAAAAATTCCACTAAATGATCGAAGTTGATTCATTTCGTAGGATTCTGTAAGTATTTCATTAAATTCGTCTTGGCATTCCATGGGTGGTGCCCATTGCATTAATGTTGAAGATGCCGCCACATTAATGGCACCTGTAGGTACACCATCATCACTGGCATTAAGCCATGCCTCTGCCATACTCTCACCAAATTGTGATGCCCCTGTACGACAGGAAACAGAGACAATAAATGGATATTTATCAATGTTTTCGAGGGCATTTATATCTTCTACACTAAAGCCAGAGGATATCCATGAATTCACCGAACCATGCCCCGCATAATTTATAATTCCACGGCCAGAATTTACCGCATCATAAACATCAGATTCTGATGTACCATAGATATCATATGCTTGATCAATATTGGTATAATTATATGAAATTAGTGCTTGTCGAATATTTTCTATATGTTCAAAATCGGCTTCACCATCATCACCTTGTCCTTCACCTTGGCTAGATGCAATTCCTATACCCTCTTGATACCATGTGGCATTTTCATTCACATACCGTTCATAGCGTAATACACGTTGCACTTGCGTATTAATATCCGCTTGTGAATTTGCTGAAAACCGCCCCACAAATACTTCAGGGTAGGCATCATCACCATCTAAATAGCCATAGGTTGGATCCGATGGATTATATTCATCATCTGACCAAAAAGTGGGTACATCATCTGTATTTCCTACAAAGAGGACAAATGTTAAATCGTTTGCTATATATTCATTTAAAATATAAGATTTTATCGCTTCGGGTGTTTGACCAACATCATTCACGCTAACCACTGATGTTTCTATTCCCTTTTGGTTTTTCCATATTTGTAACGGTTGCACTGCTTCTATATACTCATCAGTGGTAATAATGAGCATTTTGCCATCATCATCCATACGATCATAACGTAGTTGGTAATTATTGCTAAATACATCATTAAACAAATGGGAAAATGCAGGATTTACCGCACTGGATATGGGAAGTGAACGGGTATTATCATCTACAAAATCAATAGTAATTCTTAGCTTTTTAAAAAATGTAAGGTGCTTAGATTGAGGGATATAGGAAAATGGCGTAATGGTTATGCGTTCTCCTGTTAATCCCCTTAAAATAAATGATTGTAAGTCTTGTAATGTTTCTGATGGATAAGGTCTATTCCCATCATATACTGTGGCAAATTCATAAGGTATAGATTGGGGTGATTTATCTCGAGTGATTACCCCTTTTGAAGGTGCAATATCAATATGATTTACTACTTGCGATTCAAGTATATCAATATGAATCTGCGCTTGTTTTTCAAGGGGAACATGTATAGAAAATGAATATTGCGGTAAATTGGGATGACCCAATGTTTCATTGTGGAATAGTCCATTTACATTGGGGATTTTGTATTCTTCTCCATTAATACTCACTGTTGAAAATGATAAATCACCATATTCAATGTCTGCAACAAAGGCATTGGAATTATCTTCAATAATAGAAAAATCTACACCCCATATTGGCGTGAAAAATGTTATTAATATAATATAAATCAAATTTTTCATCATGATCATCGTCTTAATGTAAATACCTTATGCCAACTGGCATTATGCACTACATCACCAATTCTGTTTTTGTGACCTGTATCACAAAACACTAAAATCTATAGAGTTGTGGTATTATTTTATAAGGAGGAAAGTTGAATTAATTTAGTTTAGATTCAGGATAAAGTCAAAGGTGAATTAAGGCTAAGGTTGAGGTTAAGGATGAGGGGAACCTATACTCGGCTTCAATCGATTAGGTGGGGTCAGTTTATTATATTATATTTGCTCTAACACCTTATGGACTAAAAGTACGACATCAAGGACATTTGTAGATTTATCATAATTTAAATCATAACCAATTTTATAATAATCATCTTCATTATTGTAAATAACAGACTAAGCATTTGAAAAAACATATCCAACATGGCTTAAATCATATCCATTTTTGCAATAATCATCTTCGTCAAAGTAAAAAACACTTCCAACATTGCTTATTGCAACTCTTACCATGTTCATTGTAACTCCGTTTTTTTAATTTGTAACTTCCGCAAAGTAAATTGTAACTCCAACATTCCTTAATGTAACTTCTACAAAGCTTAATGTAATCTCAACATTGTGTATTGTAAGTCCATTTTTGTAGTAATCAGACAAAATTTAAGGGTATACAATAAATGGCAGTAAATATAATGATCTGAATTTTTTTAAACAGTTGGGATAATTATCTACAAAGCTTCCATATTCCTAATTTGAAATTAGGTGTTGGGGGTTAGGTTTTAGGGATTAGGGATTTGGAAATTGAAGATTTAAGAATTAAGATTGAAGATTGGAGGCATCTGTCATTCTGAATGAAGTGAAAAATCTCAAATCTAAATTATTAGTTTATATTCCAACCCATTGAGACACTTCGTTAACACTCAGTGTGACGGGTATTTAAATGGTATTCCTAATTTTTAATTCTCAATTCCTAATTAATTAGGGTTTCCGTCCTCACAATCCATTGCATGGGGATGAAAAAACAGCAATGAATAGTGAATAGTTATTAATTAAGGGTCATGACTATTTAAGCTTATGAGAAAGGTCGTAAGTTATAGTAATGACA
>CAYFMU010000025.1:0-34604 GCA_964344315.1 uncultured bacterium
AACTTTGTTAAATTTACTGAAAAATAAACCCCTTAACTAGTCATGACCCATAAATATTTATCCCTGAGCTTTTCAATTTTTTTATAAATATGTAATGTATTAGCCATGAATATAAATTAACGATATTAACAATATTATAGTTAATATATACTATATTATACTTTAATTTAACGTTATTGGAATTATTATCATTAATAATATTCCATAATTTGGTTATTTTCACGTTTTTAGAGTAGTTTCTTTATTAATTTCTTATTTACAATATTTTTAATGAGTAACAAAGAAAATTGACCATACCTGATTTATATTAGTGAGTATATTTTATAGAATTATTTTGAAGAAAAATAGAGAGCTGCCATGCAATACACCGCTAATACCGTTAAAGAATATATTGATCAACTTCCTGAAGAACGACAGGGTGCAATTACTCAATTAAGAGCGGTTATAAATAAAAATTTACCCACAGGATTTTCCGAATTAATTAATTATAGTATGCCCAGTTGGGTGGTTCCTCATTCTTTATATCCGCCAGGGTACCACTGCGATCCATCCTTACCACTCCCCTTTTTAAGTATTGCTTCCCAGAAAAATTTTGTAGCACTGTACCATATGGGTATTTATGCAAATCCAAAACTAATGGATTGGTTTGTGAACGAGTACCCTAAACATTGCCCTACCAAATTGGACATGGGTAAATCCTGTATTCGGTTTAAAAAAGTGGAAAATATTCCCTATGACTTAGTAGGAGAACTGGCCACCAAAATGACCCCACAAGACTGCATCTCCATCTACGAATCAAATATTAAAGATTCAAGAAAGCGGAAATAATTTCTAAATTTATATAAAAAATAATTGTTGCAACGTTTAATAGTTTAATGTTAAACTATTTACATGGAAAGCGTATTGAAATCTTATTCTAAGAAGCAACGCAGAATACTTTCTGCATGGGTTAAACTCAATCGAGCTACTGAAATTGTTGGTCGGAATGACATGGTTATAATGAATAATAATGGACTAACAGCCTCACAGTTTGGAGTACTTGAATCTCTATACCACAAGGGACCGCTTTGCCAAAAAGAATTGGCTGACAAGCTCTTGAGAAGTGGTGGTAACATAACCAAGGTAATCGATAATTTAGAACGTGATGGTTTTGTTAATAGAGTTCGTGATGAGAATGACCGTCGTTACTTTAAAATAAAACTTACATCTAAAGGAACGAAAAAAATAAAGAAAGTATTTCCCCTAGTTCTTGAAAATCTAACAAAACAGTTTTCTGTATTAAGTATTGAAGAACAAGAACTATTGGGTGATTTATGCAAGCAATTAGGAAATCAAAAGAAAGGAAAATAAAATGAAAAATAAAATAGAAATGGGAATTAGAATTCTCATGGGGTTACTCCTCGCCAACTCGGGGTTCAATAAATTTTTTAACTACATGCCAATGCCTGAAATGACTGAAGCTGCAATGGCTTTTATGATGGCCTTAGTAGGCGCAAAATATATTATGCCTACCGTCGCAATTGTTGAAATTATAGGTGGTGCATTGCTTATAGCTGATAAAGCTATCCCATTTGCACTTATAATTTTGGCACCCATTGTTTATAATATCTTCTTTGTTCATTTTGTGTTAGATCCCGCAGGATTAGCTATCGGTGTGGTTCTAATTGCCTCACTAGGGTGGGTAGCATGGAACAGAAAAGATAGCTTCACACCACTTTTTAAATAATGAATAAAGAACAACCCATAACTGTCGTTGGTATCAACGGCAGTTTAAGGCCTGGTAGCCATACAGAAAAAGTTGTAAATATTGCCCTACAAGGAGCAAAGGAAAATGGTGTATCTATTCAATTAATTAACTTGAAAAATTTGGATATCCCCTTTTGTGACGGCCATGTGGATGAATCTAATTACCCCAATGATGTATTCAGAATGCGTGAGATTGTAAAGAATGCCCTTGATCTCATGAGTAATAAAGAGTTTGCACATAAAACCGTTGGACTAGTCGGCGTAGCAGGTGGTGCTCAAGGCGCCGTTCATTCATTAGATCAATTGCGAACAATCTGCCGCTCAATTCATGCATGGGTTACCCCCCATCAAGCATCTATTGCCTTTGCAGGGAATGCTTTTGATGAAACTGGAAAACTAAAAGATTCTGCACTTGAAAAACGGGTAGTCCAAGTTGGGAATCAAGTGGCTACATATGCCAGATTACACCAACAAGTAGGGTAATTGTATATTTATTTCTTTGACCACAATTCAATATGATTTCCATTGGGGTCAGAGAACATGGCTGCATAACCAATTTCCTCAGCAATCATATATTTCTCTTCAACCACTTGACCACCCTGTTCTTTTACCTGGATCAATGTAGCATTTATGTCTTCAACAGATATTGAAAATATGATACCTTCTGGTTTAATTATGGGCTTTCTATTCTTATTAAATCCACCGCTAAAACCATCAAGCTTAAACACACAAAAGCTGTCTGTATAATTTTCCATCTCCCATCCAAATACAGCTGAATAAAAAGATTTTGCCTTTTCCAAATCTGGAGCAGGGATTTCTAGCCATTCAATTTTAGTGTTCATATTCACCTACAATCAAACCATGGACCCTTTTCTAAATCACTCATAAAGTATTTTTTATCTTCGGGACCTTCAATTAATTCACCCACTTCTTTTGCTTTATTATGCCATGTTTCACATTCATCCTTATTGCCCAATGCTGCATGGGCACGAGCCATTCCTTCGTAAGCATAGGCCAAATCAAATCCTTTAAAATCATATTTTTCAGTTAATCGTAAAGTTTCTTCAGCATATCCAATTGCTTTTTCACCCATTCCTAAATTGGTGTATGCGTTTGCAATCATCCACTGCCCCCGTTGCTCATTTATGGGTTCATACTTAGGTGATTTCTGCCAATGATATAATGATGCCTTTGCAAAATGTATCATACGTGCATCGTCTTGTTCATTACGGTCATCTGTGCCCAATAAATTCCAAGTTTGGATATTCATTTCAATGCCCATATAATGGTGCATTTTTTGCTCGTCGGTGTATTCGCTCACCTTTTCCTCCTCTAATGTTGTACATCCCCCCCCCAAAACATGAGGAGAATAATTAACTTTATTGCAATCTGTTTCACTTCACAAATACTATCTCAGATTCTAACACGCCCCAATCCGTATACGTTTTAACTTTCATCTCGCCATTTTTAGACCAGTAAAATAAATCCTTCTCTCCTTTTCGGCCAGAGGCAAAGGATATGGGCCTTTCAAAGTCTTCAGGCAGTTGGAGTTTCAATGCAGATCCAGTGTATCTAGATATGGCTCTTGATTGGCATCCTGCAGATAACAAAAATACCATTACCATGCATGCAGAGAGTAATTTTTTCACGGTGTGTGTCCTTTTATTGCTGTGGGGTTAAAGTAATTTTTCAGCGTTACCAAATCTCCAAAATATTTATCATCTACAAAAATTTGAGGCACAGATGTGGCCCCTCCAGTGCGTGCGGACAAATCCTTCATATTTTTTCGAGATAGGGTAATCATATGTTCTGTGTATTCAATCCCCCGGGATTGAAGAAGCTTTTTTGCTTCTTTACAGGGTGCTCAGAATAGGGCCGAATAAATCTCAACCTTGCTTTTCTTTGTGATTGTAATTTCAGGTGTTGTGGGTGTGGTGTTACCTACCATAAATCCCAATAACACGCTACATATTATAGTTTTCATACGAACCTCCATGGATTGAACTGCGGAAATTTAAGGTGAATTGTTCACTAGATTTAAAAATATATTCATCAGGGAATGAGTCCATTAAAAAAAATAATTACTTTCTATAGAAAATGATTGAAATTTTTTAATTTTTCCATAGCTATGACATTGAATAATTTAAAGAAATATATAAGTATTAATAAATTCGGTGGTAAGAATTATAAAGTTCCATTATATGAAAACTCTGATCAAGCAATTTTAACCCATTATTTGCAAAATTTCCACAATGGAGTTAAAAATCAATATGAAAAAAATGCAATTAACATTTTAAACAATTATGTAGATAATTTAAAAACTAAAAGCAACATTTCTATTGTTGCTGAAGAAGCAATACAATACATGTTATTCGAAGTTGAGAATATTCCTTTCCCAACCCCAAAAGACTATTCTTTCAAGTTTATTGATTTATTTGCAGGCGTAGGTGGATTTAGAATTGCAATGCAGAAACATGGAGGTAAATGCGTATATTCAAGTGAATGGGATGAAAATGCTAAAAAGACTTATAAAGTAAACTTTGGTGAAACTCCATTTGGAGATATAACTAAAGAAAATGTGAAAAAGTATATTCCGCATAAATTTGATATTCTTTGTGCGGGATTTCCTTGTCAACCGTTTTCCGTTGCAGGGAATAGAAAGGGATTTTCTGATACAAGAGGAACATTGTTCTTTGACATTGAACAGATAATTAATAAGCATAGACCCAAAGCCGTTTTTTTAGAAAATGTTAAAAATTTTGCATCTCACGATAATGGCAGAACATTTGTGGTAATTAGGGAAATTTTAGAGGAGAAACTTGGTTACAAAGTATTTTATAAAATACTAAATTCTATGACTCATTCGAATGTACCACAAAACAGAGAACGTATTTTTATTGTTGCTTTTGATCCATTACAAGTAGAAAATTATTGTCATTTTGAGTTCCCAAAAGAAAAAAAATTAACAAATTCTATACATGATATATTAGAAAAAAATAAACATGAGGATTACTTTTATTATAATGATCATAAGTATTTTTCAAAACTCAAAAATGAAATTACATCTACTGATACAATTTATCAATGGCGAAGAGTATATGTAAGGGAAAATAAAAGTAAAGTTTGTCCAACATTAACCGCTAATATGGGAACAGGTGGGCATAATGTTCCCCTGATTAAAGATAAATATGGAATAAGAAAATTAACCCCAAGAGAGTGCTTTTTGTTTCAAGGGTTTCCAGAAAAATTTATATTACCCGATATTGCTAAGAGTAAACTTTATATGCAAGCTGGCAATTCAGTAACAGTTCCATTAATAGAACTAATTTCGGAAAATATTGTAAAGGTATTATGAAAAAAAGCTTTGCACAAATAGATATCGATAATGGGGGCAACTATATAAAACTTCTTTCTGCTGTTGCAAAGCTATCTGCCTTATTTAGTGAAAGTTCTATTCCGTTTATTAACTACAGAGTTGCAGAAAATATATTTTGTAGAAGCTTTAATGCGATTAATTTATCTCGCTCAGATACTGCATTTGATGCTAACTATAATAATATAGGTATTGGGGTAAAAACTTTTACATCTCCACATAATAAAAGTAGAGAAAAAATAGCTGAGTTTAATTCACTTTCGAATGATTTAAAACAATTTAAAGGGATAAAATTGGCATTAAAATTAGCAGAATTTCGAAATAACAGAATTGATTTAGCTAAGAGATTGTACAATATAGACTCCTCTTTGTATCATATCATTGCCCGAAGGGAAAATGAACTAGTATTATTTGAATCAGATTATGAAAAAATTGACATTAATTCTATTAATAGTGTTAAACAATCAAGTACTAGTCTGAAGTTTGAAGATTCTAACAATGATTATCTATATAACTTTTCAAAAAGCACATTATTTAGAAACTTTTCAACTCCAAACAATGCATCAAGTTTCCCTGTAGATATTATTCAAGATCCTTATTCTTTACTGCTTAATCTTTTTGAAGACAATAATTTTGTAGCATCAACCAATAGACTAATTAAAGGAATAAATTATGTTGTCCTTCCTTTATATGGTCGGAATCGAACAATTTATAAAAAGAGTGGATTAAATCAATGGAATGCAAGTGGACGAAAAAGAGATATAAATGAAATTTATATCCCAATTCCAATTGAAATACATAATAAATATCCTAATTTTTTTCCTAATAGAGATAAATCCTTCTTTTTAACTACGCCTACAAAAGAAGTGTTGTCTGCAAAGCTTTGTCAGGAAAACTCTAAGGCATTAATGACTAATCCTAATAAAGCATTATCCGATTGGCTGTTACGGACCGCATTAAAATTGGATGAAGGTGAATTGGCAACTATCAATAAGTTGGACGAACTTGGGTTTGATAGCGTAATAATAATTAAAGAGGACGAAAGTAATTATTCAATTGATGTCATGAAGACCTATTCATATGAAAAGTTCATGGCCTAATTTTTCTATGCACAATATTAACATTTTAAGGGATTTTCTTCCCATAAATCTTCTCCCACTTCCTTGTGTGGTAGATGAAGAAGTAGGTACCTATGCCCATAGTAATAGCTAAGGAAACCCCCAGCATATTATAGAACATCGTATTGGGAATACCATTATCAAATATCACATTGGGGATTCTAACAAGTACTTCAGCCACAAATGCACCATATAATCCCACAACTGACCAATACATAAATCCAAAATGGTATGAAATATAATCGGAAGGTCTTTTTATTACCATAGGTATCATCCCTAATAGTAATGTGACACTACTTATTAATGCCGTCCAGTGAAATATTCCCCATTTACCATATAAATTGTAAAGCATGAACGCCGTTGAATTGACCATAATCATGGACACAACATAAATATAACCAACTTTCTTATGGCGTGGTGTCCCCTTTTTTGTGGTAATAACCCATGTTCCCATGAGTAGCGCCAGTATAGATACCCATAAATGAATTTGACCAATTAAATTAGTATACATTAACTTTCATTCCTCCATCTATCAATACCAAATCCAACTAAAAACCAAATAATGATACTCATTATTATTGCAAATCCCATTCGATGTCCATGTTGAAAATAATTGAACCATGCTGGTGGACTAATTAGCATGGAAAGAATTTGATAATCACTAAAATCAAATCCAATATCTATAATAAGAACTATTGTATATAATGTGGGTAGAATGAATTTGTATTGCTTACCCAATCACTCTCTCCCTTCAATATTATTTTTTAACTTTGAAATGAGTTGTTCTTCTGCGCCTAGACCAAACCCAACTAAAAATATACTCAATAAAATACCCCTACCCAAATACCTCTTGTAGGCTTTGATAATTTATTTGTTTTGAAACCTTATTTCGGATTCCTCGCACAGCTGCTTGAGCACCAGAAATGGTGGTAATGGCTGGCACTTTATAGCGGATAGCTGAACGACCAATTTCATATTCATCTTCTCTGGCTTTGGCACCCATGGGGGTATTTACCACCAATTGTACTCCACCGTTTTTTATGGCATCTACCACATTGGGGCGTCCCTCTCCCACTTTAAATATTGATCGGGTGAATATGCCATTCTCACCCAACAATTCTGCCGTTCCACCGGTGGCAATAATTTCAAAACCCAACTCTTGAAAATCCCGAGCAATGGGAATAGCTTTTATTTTATCAGAATCATTCACCGATATAAACACCGATCCCGTTGTGGGTAATTTGTTTCCTGCCCCGGCCTCTGCTTTGGCATAGGCACTACCCAGATGTTTATCAAAACCAATCACTTCGCCAGTGGATTTCATCTCTGGAGATAAAAATACATTTTGTTGAGGAAACTTATTAAATGGAAACACCGGTTTTTTCACCGCAATGAGTCCATTTTGGGATATTGAGGGTAAGTCAAACTCAGATAATTTTTTACCCACTGCCAATTTTACGGCAATACGTGCCAATGGGAAATCTATGACTTTACTAATAAAAGGTACAGTACGGCTTGCACGGGGATTCACCTCAATGACATACACCACATTATTTTTCATGGCAAACTGGATGTTGATAAGCCCAACAGTATTCAAACTGAGGGCCAGTTTTTTAGTGTATTCTTCAATAATTTTTCGTGCTGAGGAAGTTAGTTCATATGCTGGCAATACACAGGCCGAATCTCCTGAATGTATGCCTGCCTCTTCAATATGTTGCATGATGCCTGCCACAAATACATCCGTACCATCACAGAGAGCATCAACATCAAATTCATAGGCATCTTCCAAAAAGGCATCGATCAATATGGGGTGGTCTCCTGACACTAACGCTGCCTTACCCACATAAGTTTTCAGTCCCTCATCATCATAGACAATTTCCATTCCACGACCACCCAACACATAAGATGGACGCACCAGCACTGGATATCCAACTTCATGGGCCACCACAATGGCATCATCCACCGATGTGGCGGTGCCCCAATTAGGCACAGGTATTTCCAGTTTATCTAAAATCTTTCCAAACTTATCCCGATTTTCCGCTAAGTCGATTGCATCAGGGCTAGTACCAATAATGTTTACGCCAGCCTCTTTTAGTCGATTGGCAATATTCAATGGTGTTTGACCTCCAAACTGTACCACCACTCCATCTGGATTTTCCAAGTCAACAATATTCATCACATCTTCAAAGGTGAGGGGTTCAAAATAAAGGCGGTCCGCAATATCGAAATCAGTGGATACCGTCTCAGGATTACAATTCACCATGATGGTTTTATAGCCTGCATCTTTTAATCCAAATACCGCTTGAACACAGCAATAATCAAATTCGATTCCTTGACCAATTCTATTGGGGCCACCACCTAAAATCATAACCTTCTTGCCATCCAACGGTGCCACTTCGTTCTCTGTTTCATAGGTAGAATAACAGTAAGGAGTTTGGGCTTCAAACTCGGCAGCACAAGTATCCACCACCTTGTATGTGGGAAGAATGCCTTTATCTTTCCGTAGTTGGCGGATTTCATCTTCTGTTTTGTTCAAAAGTCCTGCGATTTGCTTGTCTGAAAATCCATTTCGTTTCAACTCTCGTAAGGGTGTGCTTGATGAGTTTACCTCTATAATTTTACGAATCTGATACAAAAACCACGGATCAATTCCCGTTTGCTCATAAATTTCATCAATGGAATGTCCAACCTCTAATGCTTGCTTTACTTTTAGCAATCGAAAGGCAGACGCAAATCTAATTTTAGACATATCTAAATCACGGTATTCAGTCTCTTTGGGTTGCAATCCATCTAATCCCACTTCTAATGAACGAAATGCCTTTTGTACCGATTCTCTAAATGTTCGACCGATGGCCATTACCTCACCCACAGATTGCATTTGTACCCCTAATACACCCGATGCAGAGGGGAATTTTTCAAAATCAAATCGTGGTATTTTGGTGACGACATAATCTATACTGGGTTCAAATGCTGCCATAGTTTGGCCGGTTATATCATTGGGGAGTTCATCTAAAGTATAGCCCACCGCTAGTTTTGCAGCTACTTTGGCAATGGGAAATCCCGTTGCTTTTGATGCCAATGCTGATGAACGACTCACCCGAGGATTCATCTCGATAATGATGGTACGTCCAGTTTTGGGATTTACTGTAAACTGCACATTTGAACCACCCGTATCTACACCAATGGTGCGTAAACATAGCAAAGACCAGTTCCGCATTTGCTGATATTCTTTATCCGTTAATGTTTGTGAGGGAGCCACCGTAATGGAATCTCCCGTATGAACTCCCATAGGATCTACATTTTCTATAGAGCAAATGATGATGGCATTATCTGCCTTATCTCTCACCACTTCCATTTCAAACTCTTTCCAACCTAAAAGAGATTCTTCAATGAGTACCTCTGAAATGGGACTGGCAGATAGACCTGCATCCACAAGGGAATGAAATTCCTCAATATTATAGGCAACAGAGCCACCCGTACCCCCCATGGTAAATGATGGTCGAATAATCACAGGGAATGGAATGTCTTGAATGATTTTTTCTGCATCTTCAACAGAGTTTACAAATCCCCCACGAGCTGTTTCTATACCCACCTCATCCATGGCTTTTTTGAATAGTTCTCTATCTTCTGCTTTTCGGATGGCATCCACATTTGCACCAATGAGCTCAACATTAAATTTATCCAATACACCATTTTCATACAATGCCATGGCTGTGTCTAGGGCAGTTTGTCCGCCCACTGTAGGCAATAATGCATCAGGATTTTCTTTTTCAATGATGGATGCAACTGCTTCTGGAGTAATGGGTTCTAAATAAGTTGCATCGGCTAAATGGCGGTCGGTCATAATAGTTGCAGGATTAGAGTTTACCAAGATAATACGGTAACCCTCTTCCTTTAATGCCCGACAAGCTTGGGTCCCTGAGTAGTCAAATTCACAGGCTTGACCAATAATGATGGGCCCTGCACCAATAATGAGTATGGATTCTATGTCTGTACGTTTAGGCATGTAAGTTCACCACTAAGACACCGAGGCACGGAGTATTATTAAGTATATATATTTTCATAAGACCATCCTTTTAATTCCATTTTTTAGTAATGCGGTGTTAAAGTTTAAAATTAATCCAATTCTTAAATTTGTTAACTTTAAATAAGTGAGCAACTGAGCCTCATGTGCTTCAATAGAAGCATCTATTATGGACTTAGTTAATTCTTTTTCAATTAACATATATTTTCCTTTTTTTAACCACGAAGTAATGGAATTTTTTAAAACTTTTTATTTTCTTTGTGCCTCCGTGCCCCCGTGGTAAATCTCATTTTCTTTTTTTCCATGCCTCTGTGGTTCTCTCATTAATTTTATAAATTTTTCAAATAAATATCGGCTATCATGAGGGCCGGGGCTAGACTCTGGATGATATTGAACCGAAAATGCCGGCACATTTTTACACTCTATGCCTTCAACCGTATTATCATTGAGGCTAATGTGAGTAATATCTACATCATCAGGGATAGTGTATGGGTCCACAGCAAAACCATGATTTTGACTGGTGATTTCCACTGTACTCATTTGCAAATTTTTCACAGGATGATTACAACCTCGATGCCCAAATTTAAGTTTATAAGTGGAGGCTCCAAGTGCTAAGGATAATATTTGATGCCCCAAACAAATACCAAAAATCGGCTTTCTGCCCAATAATGATTTTACCGTTTCAATGGCATAGGTAACTGCAGCAGGATCTCCGGGTCCATTGGACAAAAATATACCATCAGGGTTAATTTTAAGTATTTCACTTGAAGGAGTGTGTGCAGGGAAAACTGTCAATTTACACCCATGGGATTCTAACAATCTCAAAATATTGTGCTTAATCCCAAAGTCTAACACGGCCACATTAAATTTACCTTCTGCTTTCCATTGATATTTTTTTTCACAGGTCACCACTTTAGCCAAATTCATTCCATTCATAGAGGGGGATTCTTTTACCTTTTTCAGCAGAGAGTCATTGTCCACATCATCTGTACTAATGATGGCATTCATGGCTCCTTCATTTCGAATAATCCTTGTGAGCATGCGTGTATCAACATCTTGAATCCCAACAATATTTTGGCTTTGCAAATATTCACCCAATGATTGGGTTGATCTAAAATTTGAGGGTACTACATTTTCTTCTCGTACTATAAACCCTGATGCTTGAATTTTGTGCGATTCTATATCCTCTTTATTCACGCCATAGTTTCCAATGTGTGGATATGTCATGGTGATTAGCTGTCCACAATAGGAAGGGTCTGTGAGAATTTCTTGATAGCCAGTCATACCTGTGTTAAAACAGATTTCACCAATGGTTTCACCCGTGGCACCAAAGGATTTACCCTGAAGGATGGTTCCATTTTCAAGTACTAATTTTGCAGTTTTATTCATGAATTGAAGTGATATTTAATTGCTGGTGAGAAATTTTGGGTAAAAAAATAGCCCCGTCTCCGGAGCTATTGCGATGAAATTTATAATATATTAAAGTCTGCATCGCCATAAAATTACAAGTGAAGAGCATTGTAACAAAATAAAATATTCCCCATATTTATCAATTACAAACTGTAATAATTATGTGTGCTCTGAGGCTTTGAATTTCTCTTCAACAAGGCTAACTTTATGGGATGTTACACTTATCAATAAAATATTTTAGGCTTGTCCTAATTACTGTCATTGTAGGAAGTTTTGCGTTTTTAACTTCTCAAATCTACTTTTTAGTAACCAATAGTAGCTTGTTAGATATTTTCCCTGAGGAGCAGACTATAATTGGATTTGAAGCGAATGACCTTTCACATTTAGATTATAATTTTACGGGTGTAGGTGAATGGGCAATCACCGATACCAATTCTTATCTTGGTGGATTTAGTATTCAGTCACCTCAAATTCAAAATGAAGAAGTAACTGCATTTAATCTCTCCTTAGATGTATTAGATCGTGGGCTTTTAATGTTTAATTATAAAGTGGAGTCTGAATACAGCACATCTGGTGATGAATTTTATGATGGATTAGAACTATATATAAACGGTGAGCTTATTGACCGTTTCCAGCCTGAAACCGATGGTGATTCTGAATGGGAATATTTTTCACATCAATTAGAAGTAGGTCCAACCGTAATTACCTGGCAATATATAAAAGATGTGGGAGAAGGTGACACCTTTGAAGAAGGTTTTTGTGATTGTGCATTTATAGACAATATTTCACTACCACAATCTACAATTTCAGATGAATTTGATTTTAATCCCATTCATCAAGATATGTCCAGTGGTTTATACAGTGCCTTTATTCATCCAGAAAACAATCAATATGTACACATGAAAGCCAAGGGCGGTACCCTTGCAGATTTTGATTTGGATGGTGACCAAGACCTATATTTTGGCTATGTGATTGGGCATTATTTTGAGAATGAGGATGGCTATTTTACCGAGAAAACATTAGACTATGAGATTGATAATTCAGGAAGTCGAGGTGTGGTCGTGGGTGATATTGATAACAATGGATACCCCGACATCCTTAAATGGCGGTATTTATTTAGTACCAACGCTGAACATTATGCTCTAATGAATCAAGGGAATCATTACTATAATACGGTGGAGTATTTAGATTCCGAACATATGCGATATATGCACAGCCAAGGATTTATAGATGTTGACCTTGATGGGGATTTAGACATTGTGGCGGTGGAAAAACAAGGTGATACCCAATTTTATTGTTATAAGCTCCATTCGGGATTAAATGATTTAGAGGGGCCAAATTATCAGTTATCATATAGCTATAGTCGGTTTGATGAAAATAGTTCTTCTCGAACATTAGCCATTGCTGATTTTGATAATGATGGTGATCAAGATGTATACATCCCCCGAAAAGAGGGTTCAAATTGGTTATTTGAAAATCAAACCCTTACACGAAATGGTGATGAAATTGTATATAATGCAACCCCAGATCCTCTCTTTGTAGAGGCTGCCGTAATGTATGGAGTGGATGATTCAGAAATTATCCCAGAAGGGAGCACAGGATATGGGGCTGCTTGGGGTGATTATGATAACGATGCGGACATGGATCTATATCTTTCAAATTGGGGCCGTAACCGATTATACCGAAATGATGATGGTACGTTTACCAATACGGCGGTAGAACTAGAGCTTCAATCTGACTCCCTTTCAAATGGTGCTGGATGGGGTGACTTTAACAACGACGGTTATTTTGATATTTGGGCAGCCAATTTTAAACGGGAAGATGATGTATTTTTAAATTCAGGTAATGATGAACCATGGGATAATAGTTATCGACCAATATTTGCATCTGCCACACAGGACGTCGTACCTGTTGACTATGATAAAGATGGGTGGTTAGATATGTTTACGCCAGGCCTTCAAATGGCCCATGGACATGGTCCTACCGAGGCCGCCTTTAAATACACCAGTTTATTATATAAAAATATTACCACTGATTCTACCACATCCACCAATAGCTGGGTGTTTATCACCTTAGAAGGTGCTAAAATGTCTATTGACGATATTGGGTGGACTACAAAAGCAAATAAATCTGCTATTGGGGCACGAGTAATTATTCATGCACAAGGGCAAACCATCATGAGAGAGGTTATTGCGGGCAAAGGTCATGGTAGTATGGATCCTCTACAATTACACTTTGGTTTGGGTGATGCCATAACCATCGATCAAATTGACATTCATTGGCCCAGTGTTGATACGCTTACAAATTCTACAAAATTAACAACCATTGAGGGACCTATTCAGGTGAATGAATGGTATAGAATTATTGAAAATATTGGCTTTGTAGGACAAAAAGGTGATGTGAACCATGATGATGACGTTGATGTTTTAGATATTGTTAGCCTTGTAAACGAAATATTGCATTCACAATTTAATTTTGAGGGTGCTGACTTTTGGGCTGCCGACACAGATTTTAACGAACAATTGAATGTTCTGGATGTTATTAAAATGGTATCATTTGCCTTAACACATTGAGTATAACTCACCTCAGAATTTCTGTACTTTTTTTAGTACATATCCTCATCCTTGCCCATATATTTATTTGGGGAAGTAGCACTGTGGGCAGTGTGGATTTTCAAGAATTTTTTCATGCATTTTTAAAGCATGGTATTATCAATGCTGGCGTAATTTTGGTGCTTCTGGCATTTGGTACAACCCTTATTTTTGGGCGATTCTTCTGTGGATGGGCTTGTCATTTTGGTGCCATTCAAGAGTTAAGTTGGTGGGTACTTGAAAAACTTAACATTAAACCCAAAACTGTGGACTCTAAACTGGTTACTCTCCTCCCTCTTATTATTCTCTTAAATTTTTATGTAATTCCCAATATTTGGTATGCATCAATATATCCGTGGGAATTAAGTATTAAACTTAATGAACCCGAAATTTGGGCATTCCTTCCTGGCTGGATTATTGGCAGTCTTACCTTTTTAGTAGATGGTTTTTTAATCGTATATTTTTTGGGTAAAAAAGGATTTTGTCGATTTTTATGCCCATGGGGCGCATTTTTAAAATTGCCCAATTCATTGGCCATGTTCAAAGTAAGAAAAACTGGAGAGTGTACACATTGCCATGAATGCACCACCCATTGCCCCGTTGGTGTTGATGTAAGTTATGAAATTAATGCATACAATAAAGTCACCAACACCAATTGTACTTCCTGCTTAATGTGTACATCTGGATGCCCAGAAAACGCAATTTCATACCAATTTTTATCGCCAATGAAAGAAGATGTGAGACTCACTCAATATCAAAAACAAAAGCAATATGTTCATCATCATATTTCATATTTATTCAGCTCAATCCGCTCTAGAGATATTGCTTTTCTTTTACTCTCTATATTGTTTGGGGCTATGATTGATGGACTTTATGGCATGGGACATTTCCTTTCCTATGGCATTGCTATTATTGCTGCATATATTATAGTTTCACCGTCAAAAATAGATATTCGTTTAAAGCGCATAGTCACTGGTTGTATGATAGCAGTGTTTTTATTTCATGGGGTGATAAAATTCTCCATGTGGCAAGGCGTAGAATATTTTGAACAGGGGAAGTACGAACTGGGAATTTCTCATTTAAAACGAGTGGTTTCATGGTATCCCAAGCCTATTGGTCGCTTTCATCTCATGTTAGCAGAAATGTATGTGGCCCAAGGGAATAATGAATCTGCATTATTCCATGCACAACGAGCACAAGATATTAATCCTGACCATGAAGCACCTAAATTACTTTTACAGAAAGTAAAAGAGGTTAAATAACTACTTTCATATTGTGCTTGCCCACTTAAAATATTCATTTAATGGCAGTATTATATGACTATTCTCCGATAAAGCAGACAAGCCAATATGTGAGGATTACAATGTGGAACGATACTGTTTAATAATTCGTGCATATTTATTGAGATTCATTCTCATTCTCACTAAATAAATTTATAGCACTTTTCCCATACGGTAAAACAATTAAAAATATTATTTTAAGAAAATACGCTAAATGCCTTGGGAAGCATTTTCACATGGATGGGAGTGGAGCCTAAGACTTCCCCATCAATATTGAGGATTTCATCCCTTTCAGGAATAAGTGAAAATTCTGATATTTGATGATATTCTAATAGTGGACTTTTTATATGTGAACCATCATATACTTGGGGTAGCATTGAAAGAAGTTTAAGTCTACTGGGACCATGACGCACCACCACAATATCCATGAGGCCATCATCCAATTTTGCTTTGGGAGCCATTTTCATACCTTTACCTGTATAACGAGTATTACAACCAATAACAAAGGTAAAATCATCTACAATTTTTTCATTATTCAATATGAGCGATGCAGTACGAGGTTGATACTTCATCACCTCTAAAACGCTAAGTAATGTATATCTGGACTCACCTAACCACCGCCATTTTTCCGCATTATTACCAATATCTGTAACTAATCCCCAGCCAATAATGTTAAATGCATATTTGGTAACATGGTTAATTTTCACCTCAGCAATATCAATCTGACGAGTATTCCCGCCCACTATAACTTTTGCAGCATCAATTGGATTAGTCAGCTCTAAATCATGCATGAATGAATTTCCGGTACCCCCTGGAATTAAACCAATAGGAAGTTGTTTGCCATCCATGCGGGTGAGCATACCATTAAGAACCTCATGCATGGTGCCATCACCCCCAATGACAATCATGCCTTCATAGCCCTCAAAATCAAGTTGATTAGCTAATTCTCGACCATGTCCTGCAAAGGTGGTTTCAATGATGTTAAGCTCAATATCAGATGCCTCTAAAACGGGCAGTATATGTTTCAACAACCGTGGACCTTTTTGCTGTCCGCCATGAGGATTTAATGTAAGATAAAATTTTCGTTTCATAAGCCTGTCTTGGTGGGGAAAAGTTACAGGACTATACTTCACATTGGAAATAGTTTTATGGAATATACTTTTTTAAGTTTAAAATGAGGGTTCCCACATTGGTTTTTTGCTCAATTTTAAGGGGAAGTCGGCGGTCATCATCTGAATACCAAACCTTCATCTTGCCTCCTTGTTTAAACAGCGGTTTGCCATCATCCGAAACTGGAATTACTTTTCGTGCATTTATACGTCCGAATGGCACAGATATTTTTTCAATTTCGCTCACCAATACATTCACTTTTTGGATAATCCCATTTTCTACAGTGGTAAACTTGTAGGAGTCATTCTTTTCTAATGGCTGTTCACGCAACATAAAAATTGCCGATACTGGATCGTAAACTTTTGAGTCTAATTGTATGGATTTCTTGCCCGAAACTAATCTCAAATCTTCTGATACATATGCAGAATAATCGAGCTTATAATTCCCTTCACGAATTTTTTTGTCAATTTGGATGAGGGTAAAATCTTTTTTATTCGCCCATACTTTAACAAAGTCATTTACGCTATAAAATTTTGAGAGAAATGAATTGGTTTTAATTCTAGAGGTAAATTCCATTACTATCTCACCGTTAAGTGAACCTTCATTAGATGTGAATGTTGCCTCACCTGCATCAAATAATCTAAACCCTGCGGTATAGTGGAATTCCTCTGCAGAAATCACACTGAATAGAATAGGTATAATTAAATTAAGAGAAAATTTCATGGATAATTTTTTCTGATACATTCTTCTTTTCCATGACAAACTGATGGGCTTTGTTCCCCCATTTTTTAACTTCATCTTCTCTTGTGATTTTTTTGAAAACCATTGCCAATGAGTCCCCATCATGTACAATAATACTCATATCTCGATCTGCCATTTCTATGGCTTCATCTAAAATATCAGTACGTGGACCATATGAAACAAGACATGCATGAACTGCGGGCTCTGTTACCGAATGAACTCCTGTAGAAAACCCTGCTCCCACATAGGCAATTTGGGCAAATTTGTATAAATCCGCTAAATATCCTACAGCATCAATAATAAGCACCTGTGGATTTATGTTCTTTTCTATTGTGGACAATCGGTTGTAGCTTAAGTTTTGAGATGTTAATATTTTTTCAATGGGGGTGATATCAATATCTGACACCTCATGGGGAACGATGATAAGTTTATATTCTTCATTCCAAAAATCATCCCCTAATGATTTTAGGGCATCATTAATTATGGGTAAGTCTGAATCTACAATACTCCCTAAAATTATATTTTTTGAAGAGGTAAATTGTGATGGAAGTATGCTTTCAACATTTTTTTCTGCACGTTCAATAATTTGGTCAAATCGTGAATCGCCAGTAACTTTCACATTTGCATGAGGAGATAGGGATAAGATGGTGTTTTTTAAACTTTCTGATCCCGTTAGAATGAGATCAAATTGATGAAACATCCACCGATTCACTGATTTCATTCCTGTAGAAAGCCGCATAGAATTGGGATACAGATTTGCATTTATAAATACAGTATTTATTCCCAATAAGTTGGCAATGAAAATATGTGTGGGCCAAATGTCATGACGAGTTATTACATATTTAGCAGAAGTAGTTTTAATAAAAAAGTATAGTGCAGACCAGGGAAAATCAAAGGGATGATAACATACAGCATCTGCTAATTGTGTAGACTTTTCCTTTTCAAATATAGTGGGAGAAAAAAAAGTTAGCAGAATAAAAGTTTTGTCTCGATCTATTTTTTTTAAAATGGGTTTTAGTTGTTCATATTCACCTGCAGATGCGGCATGAAACACCACCACTTTTTTTGATGGATTTGAACTACGGATTTTTGTAATGGCATGATTAATACTACTAAATCCACCCCAAAAATGTTTGCCAATTTTTTCATTAAAAAATGATAGAAAAAAGGTAATTATCCATAAAATGGGGGAAAGAATTAAATATAATAAGTAGAGAAACATGGGGAAAATCCCACTATTTTTGTGAGAGAATTAAATCTGCTAAATCTCTGAAAGCACCATTCCCACCAGAACGTGTGGTTATAAAATCAGGGGTAAATTTATCTAATATTGGACTATTGGGAGGCATTGCAGATAAGCCAACGTTTTTTAATACGTTTAAATCATTGAGGTCATCACCAATATAGGCAACGTGGTCAAGGGTTATGTCCATTTCAACACAAACCTTTTGGAGTTTATCTAATTTTTCACCGCCACCTTGAAATACTAATTCAATACCTAATTTTTCAGCTCGCTTTTTTACAATTTCTGTATTTTCACTGGTCATAATCATAACGATGTAGTTGGCCTTCATTAACTCATTTGCACCCATACCATCATAGGTAGAAAAAGCTTTCATGTAATCGCCATCTTTGGTGTAGTACATTTTTGCATCTGTCCATACCCCATCAATATCTGTTGCCACTAATTTAATTTTGGCAATCTTTGCGGATAAATCTTTTACCAGTTGATGTCTTCCTCTTTTATCACCATATCCTCAGCAATATTAGTCTTCACTGTTTTGCCAATGACATCATTCATTTTCATTGGATTTATTCCATTGCCAGGTCCTTTAGTGGTCAGCATTTCACGAGTAATTGGAGTGTTTTCTGGAATATCCATATTTGATACAATGCTTTTGGCTAATTTCTTAAATACTGGAAGTTCAGATTCTTGGACTTCTTTTTGAAAAATTCCCATGGCATCTTCTATATGTCGTATATCGCGCACCATTTTAGTAAATCCTTGTGGTTCCAATGATGCGGCATGATCTCCACCTTTCATGGTGCGATCTAAGGTAAAATGACGTTCTACGATTCTTGCCCCTAATGCTACCGCCGCAATAGGAATGGCAATACCATGCTCGTGCCCCGAATATCCAACAACAGTATTGGGGAATTCACCTTGATAAGTGTGAATTACATTAAGGTTTATTTCTGAAAATTGTGCAGGATAAGTGGAGGTACACTGCAATACGCCAATCTGATTATTGAATTTACCCACCAAGTCTACAGCAGCCTTTACAATATTCATATCTGCCATGCCTGTGGATAGAATCATAGGTTTCCCTTTTTTAGCGGTATGCTCTAATAAAGGGAAGTTAGTCAAATCTGCTGATGCCATTTTGAAAAATGAAACCCCTAATTCATCCAAAAAATCGATGCTTTCTTCATCCCAACCTGACGCTGAAAACTCTACATCAAGATTATTAGAGAATGCCAATAATTCTTTATAATCCTCTTCAGAAAGCTCTAGGGCATACTTGTGCTCACCATAGGTTTTACCAAAGCTATTGCGATTGTCATAGGGCATTTCCAGCCCCTCTTTGGTAAGAATACGTGTAATCGTTCGTTTTTGAAACTTTACAGCGTCTGCCCCTGCTTCTTTTGCTTTGGTGATTAATTCTTTCGCAATATCCACATCCCCTTGATGATTGATACCAATTTCTGCAATCACAAATGTGGGGTGCCCTTTGCCTACTGTTCTATTTCCTAATTGTAATTCTGCCATAATGCCTTATTTTATTGGATTTATTAGGACGAAATTTACAGATTATTTACCCTAGTGTACTTCATGTTATTTGTTGATATAGCCAATTTCTAATGCATAGATTTTGGGTAAATGAGTTACAATTTGACGCCAACTATTTCCCTCATTATCACTATGCCATATAGATCCGTTAGTCGTACCAATATACAAACCCACAGAATCAAAATGGTCTGTAATCATAGCCTTACTCATCACCGTAAACCATGCATGCCACATGGGAAATCCAATATCTTGTCGAAACCATGTTTGCCCATTATCTTGGGAGCAATATACTGCAGGTTGACCGCCAGTACAAACTCGTGACCAAATGTCTGTACCCTCCATAGGGAATGCCCATAAAGTATTGGGGTCACGTGGATGAACACAGAGTGAAAATCCAATATCACCCACATCTATATTTGCACCAATACGTTCCCAAACTCTATTTTTTAAATTTAGTTTAAATATTCCTCCTTGGTTCTGTTGATACAAAATATCTGGGTCTGCAGGATGTTGAAGTACTAAATGTGGATTTCTCCCCAACGAATTTGGCATTTCTTTAATGGATAACCCTTCATTCATTTTAATCCAAGATTTTCCCCAATCCATACTCTCAAAGGTTCCGCCAGATGCCATACCTATAATGAGTGAATGGGCATTCTGAGGATGTACCATAATGGAGTGAATTTTTTCGTATTTTAATGTTTCTTCTTCAGGGTTTTCACACCATTGGATAAACTCAGGATGATTATTAAATCCAGATACTTCCTCCCACGTTTCTCCTCCGTCTTCTGAGCGAAACAGCCCTTGAGGTGATGTTCCTGCATACCATACATTGGGCTCTGAGGGGTGCCCTGGTGTGAGGCGATAAATATGGGCAACTTTTTTATCTGAAGAAAATGCAGGTGGTGTTTTTACCGGAATCCAATTCATTCCAAAATCTGTAGATTTAAAAATGGTAGCACCATGGGCTTTGGTCTGCGCTGCCATTAAGAGAGTCTTGTTGTCTCGGTAATCTAAAATTAAATGATGAACAATAGAGCCCAAAAGGAATGGACCATTCACCTCCCAGAAACGGCGTTTCTCATCAGAATAATAGATGAATCCACCTTTACTGGTGCTTACAAGTAATACTACCTCAGAGGTATTTTGATAAACACTTACTGGTGATTTTTTCTCCAGTATTTTATTCATGGTATCCTTTGGAATAGAACTTGAATTTACAGGGTTCTATATAGAATTCCAAAAACAAAAGGGGAGCGATTTCGCTCCCCCTTAACAATCTCAATATTATATTTAGACTATAGCTCTTTAATATCTCCAATTAAATCATTGAGCATATCTTTGGCATCACCAAATACCATAATAGTATTATCAAATCCAAATAGTTCGTTTTGAATCCCTGCAAATCCTGGATTCATGGACCGTTTATTTACAATTACTGTACGAGCCTTATCTACATTTAAGATGGGCATACCATAGATAGGACTTGAAGCGTCATGTCGTGCAGCAGGATTCACCACATCGTTTGCACCCAAAATTAATGCCACATCACAATCTTCAAACTCAGAGTTAATTTCATCTAAATCTTTCAATTGTTCATACGGAATATTTGCCTCTGCTAGAAGTACATTCATATGTCCAGGCATTCGTCCTGCCACGGGGTGAATGGCATATAATACTGTTTTTCCCTTTTCCTCTAATAATTCTGCCACTTCACGAACAGCATGTTGGGCTTGGGCTACGGCTAATCCATAACCAGGTACCACAATTACTTTTTCTGCAGCATCAAAAATCATGGCTGCTTCTTCAGTAGAATAGCTTTTGATATTTAACTCTTGAGCCTTCCCACTGGCACCACCTGCATCTCCACCAACTGCACCAAAAATTACATTGCCTAATGATCGATTCATTCCTTTGCACATAATCTGTGTGAGTATTAATCCTGATGCCCCAACTAATGCACCACTTATAATAAGCGCATTGTTCATGAGTACAAATCCAGTGGCAGCAGCAGCAACACCAGAATATGAGTTAAGTAATGAAATGACAACGGGCATATCTGCACCACCAATGGGGATGGTTAGAGTAATACCCAAAATTGCCGCAATGACTAAAATTACATAAAAATAATTTATTTCCACAGGTGCTGAAACTAGGTAAAATCCTACAATGCACAACGCCATAACCATTAATGCATTTATTGCTTGTTGACCAGTATATACAATAGGCTGACCAGAAACAAATCCCTGAAGTTTACCAAATGCTATAAAACTTCCAGTTAGGGTCAGTGTTCCAATTACTACAGAAAGTATTATGGTAATCAATGTAAATGTTGATGGTGAATGTGTATATTGAGAATAAAATTCTGCACTGGCAATAAGTGCCGAAGCCCCTCCACCAAAACCATTAAAAATAGCAACCAATTGAGGCATTTGTGTCATTTCAACTTTTTGTGCTGCAAATCCTCCAATGATTGCACCAATAATCATTCCCACAGCAATAAGTTTAAAATCTAAAGTTCCACCCATATATAAGGTGGCCACAATTGCAATAAGCATTCCAATAGATGCAATGGCATTACCTTTTCGGGCAGTTCGTGGATGGCTGAGCATCTTTATGCCCATAATGAAACAAACCGCGCTTATTACATATGCAATATTTATAAATTCCATGATTCTCCTACTTCTTCTTGAACATTTTCAACATTCGGTCTGTAACCATAAATCCACCTACAACATTGATGGTGGCAAAAACCACTGCAACTAATCCAAGCCATGTTCCAACTTCTCCCCCAATTTTTGTGGCTAAAATTGCACCAACAATCGCAATCCCAGAAATTGCATTTGAACCAGACATTAACGGTGTGTGTAATGTTGGAGGAACTTTATTAATAATTTCATTTCCAACAAAAATGGCCAAAATAAAAACGGTTAAAATATCAATCATTATTTTTCTCCTTCAATGGCATCTTTAGTACGCTCATCTACAATTTCTCCATTGTGTGTAAACATTGCACCAAAGATAATCTCATCATCTAAATCTAATTTCAACTCTCCATCTGGACAAAGATAAGTCACCAATGCACTAATATTTTTTGCATAAACTTGGCTAGCATGGATGGGCATAGTTCCAGGAATATTAAATGAACCATCGATAGTTATGCCATTATGATTTATGACTTTCCCAGGTTCAGTATACTCACAGTTGCCACCATTTTCTGACGCTAAATCCATAATTGCCGTACCACCTTTCATACCATCTACCATTTCTTTGGTAATAATTTTAGGGGCAGGTCGTCCAGGAATTAGTGCCGTAGTAATAACTAAATCTGATTTTGCAATATACTCTTTTAATAACGATGCTTGCTTAGCTTTATATTCTTCAGATGTTTCTTTTGCATAACCACCTTCACCCACACCATCACTATCGTCTGATTCAACTTCTACAAATTTTGCTCCCAAACTCTCAACTTGTTCTTTTACCACAGGGCGAACATCAAAGGCATGTACTTGGGAGCCCAAACGTTTTGCCGTAGCAATAGCCTGTAGCCCTGCAACACCTGCACCAATAACTAGCGTTTTTGATGGTTGAATTGTACCTGCAGCTGTCATTAGCAATGGCATATATTTTGCAATATGTGATGCACCCACCAATACAGCTTTATATCCTGCAATATTACTTTGAGAGCTGAGGGCATCCATTTTTTGTGCCAACGTAGTACGAGGAACTAAATGCATTGAAAAAGCCGTTATATTCTTCTCAACCAATTGTTTTACTAATTCTGTATCTTTTGTGGTTTGAAAAAATGAAATAAAAATAGTACCCGAGTTCATCATATTGATTTCATGGGTATTTGCACCATTATTCATTTCAGGTGGATTAACCTTTATCACAATATCACTTGAAAATACATCTTCAGCAGAGGACACAATTTTTGCGCCAACATCTGAATATGCTTCATCAGAAATAAAAGAACCCGAACCTGCACCCGATTGAATATTTACGGTAAACCCTAATTTTACAAATTCTTTTACCGTTTGCGGTGTGGCAGCAACACGAGTTTCATCTTGAGTAATTTCTGCAGGAATTCCAATTACCATTCCTTGCTCCTTTTCTACAAATTCACTTTGATAAACAGCTCTGAAATTACAACATTTTAGGTGGGGAATAAAATCTCAAATCACAATATAAGATGCGTAAATTTTCTCTTATGGAAAATCTCTTGTTCGAGCGATACACACCAAATAATAATCCACAAAAACTTATGGTTGGGATTCATGGATGGAAAGGTAATCGGTTTAGTTTTAAGCCTATTGCTGTTTCTTTAAACTTGCCAAATGTTGAATGGATTTTTCCTCAAGCACCATACCCAATTGAGGGAAATAATGAGGAAAATTCGTGGTCCTATGAAACTTCACCTGGCGTTTGGGAGCGAAATGAGCCTAAAATGCTCATGGATAAATTTATAGAAAATCAAGTCCTCAAAAATTATGCTTCAACAGATGTATGCTTTGTTGGATTTTCGCAAGGAGCACTAATGTGTTATGAATATGTCTTACATTGTTCTACTCCATGGGGTGCAGTTTTCCCAATTGCTGGATTTATGACTAACCCTAAGGATAGGGAAATTCATCGATTTCACCCCAATCAAAAAAGCACGCCTATCATCATTGGACATGGGAAAGAAGATGATGTTGTGGAGTTTGAATCTTCCAAATTGGCTTATGATCACTTAAAAAGAAAAGGAGCCCAAGTTGAGCTCCTTCCTTATTCCGGTCGCCATAAAATCGGAATTACATTTCTACGAAAAATAAAATCAACAATTATTTCGATGCCATCGTCGTCTTAACCTTCCCTTTTGAGGTTTGAACTCTTTCCATGGCCAGAACAGTTTGACCGTTGAAAGAAATACCCAAATGGGGTTGGGTTGATGTATGAATTTGATATGCGCCTTCATCTGCTTCACAGTCGTCGGTACACATCATTGCCGTATGGAGATGATCCGTCGCACAATAAGTAGGGCAAGCATATTTGCCATTATCTTCTATTAATATATGCTCCGATTTTCCATTTTCTAATTCTAAAGCATATTGTTTGGGTTTACGTGCGTCATGAAATAATCCAATGCTAATCGCCGCGGTTAGTAATATCAATGTCTCGCTCATTTTTCAAAATCTCCCAATAATCTTATTTTTCGTTTTCGTTTTTCAACTACCATAAAGTACAAGGTATCGAGGAGAACATTTTGCAATACGCATCACATAATGCAAATGGATCTTAAAAATGAGAGCTATATCACATATTGGCGAATATTTTGGTGTTAAAGGAAAGTATAAAAAAATATTTTACATATTTAAACTATTGTTTTTATTGTATTTAAATGCATTTTATAAATCAACCACTTAAAGTATTACATTAAATGCTTGCAATTTTTTTGCTAAAGTCCCTAAGTTAGCTAATAAATTTGGCTCGTAAAGCGATTCTTGGGCTATAATATTTTGCGAGTTAAACATCAGAGTTAAAAATTTATGATTTGCGAATGCATATCGTAATGTAACATAACAACAAGAAGGAGTTAAATAACATGAAGAATGTTAAAACACTAATCGTAGTTGCACTTATGGGTGCGTCACTTTTTGCAAGTACAACACGTACAGATGCATTGGGTGATGCTGGCTTCTGGGCTGAGGATTATGCAAATGTTGCATCATTCCCCGCAGATGTAAATAACCATAATGTTGCATGGACAGATGGTACTGACTTCACATCAATTTTCAACGCAAACGGCACAACATGGGGTTTTGCTGGCGGAACTGGTGATGATGTGGTGAACATGATGTGGGGTAATGGTACAATGGGTGTAACCTTTGGCTTAGGAATGACCCCTGAAGATGATGATACTGATGATGTTGAAGAGGCAAATACTGCTCTCGACGTTGGTTTCGGAATGCCATTAGCGGGTATGGACTTCGGTTTTAACTATGCTATGGGATGTGGTGAAGATTGTGGCGGTGGAGTTATTGGAGTAAACCTAAGAAGAGCTCAAAGTATCTGGTTATGGGAAAATATGCTAGTAAACTTTGGCATGGTTTCAGAAGATGCTGATGCAGGTGTACCATCTAAAATGGCTTTTGGAACTAGCCTATATACAAATAAAGCATATACCACTGGAACAAATGGTTTATTTGCTGTTGGGTTTAATTATAATGATGCCGGTTGTGTAGGCGATAGCTGTGAAGATCCTGATGCTACTATGGCAATTGATTGGAATTTTGCAGTTGAATCAGCAATGACTGATTGGGCTACATTAAGAGTTGGTTATTCACACGGGTATGATTTTGCTAATGGTGGTACCGATGATGGTGGTTTTACTATTGGTCTTGGATTTAACTATGGTTCATTTACATTAGATATGGCTTTAGCTGATGGAATGATGTTTAATGATCCAGTTAAATATATGACTGGTAGAAATGATAATCCACTAGGTGCTGGCTGGACTATTAGCTACGCTTGGTAAGCATTAAATAAATCCAATATTTCAAGTGATTCAAACAACCCCGGTTTTCCGGGGTTGTTTTTTATATTTAAGAATTTACACAGCCGTTATAAATTCGCAATCTTCAAAGTGGGATAATTCATGACAAAACTTAAATTACATTGGCAAATTTTAATTGCCATGATTATTGGTGTAGCTGTTGGGTATATGTTTCAAAATAATACCCAAAGTATGGCATATAGTATCATTACTTCTATGGGAACCATATTTGTGCGCCTGTTAAAAATGATTATAGTACCGCTAATATTCACATCTATCATTACTGGAGTATCAAGCATTACTGATAGTGGTCGATTGGGCAGATTAGGGGTAAAAACACTACTATATTATTTAACGACCAGTCTATTCGCAATCTTAGTGGGCTTAACCCTCACCAATATAATTCAACCTGGAGTAGGTGTAGAACTAACCCAAACCAAGTCCTTTGATGCATCTACATTAAAAACACCAGGTTCACCTGCTGAAATTTTAATTAGAATGATTCCACTTAATCCCATATCTGCAGCGGCATCGGGTGATATGTTGGGGTTAATTTTCTTTGCCATATTTTTAGGAATGGCTATCACACAAATTGATACACAATTTCGTACCACCCTCACCACTTTTTTTGATGCATTTTTTCATGCAATCATGAAAGTAACGGAAATTATTATAAAATTTGCACCTATTGGTGTATTGGGACTTATTACTAAAACCGTAGCAAATTCTGGGTTAGAAATGTTTGCCGCTGTGGGAATGTATATGATGACAATTGCTATGGGATTATCAATACATCTTTTTATTTCACTTCCCATAATTTTTACTGTTCTTACAGGATTAAATCCAATTGTTCATTTTAAGGCCATGACTTCAGCAATGGCCACTGCATTTTCAACATCATCATCCAGTGCTACGCTTCCTGTGACCATGAGATGTGTAAGAGAAAATGTTGGGGTATCGAATGAAACTTCCAGTTTTGTATTACCAATGGGAGCAACGGTAAACATGGATGGAACTGCCCTTTATGAATGTGCTGGTGTTATTTTTATCAGCCAGGTTTTAGGCGTTGATCTTACGATGACTCAACAATTCACCATTGTATTAACAGCATTGTTAGCCTCTATTGGTGCTGCAGGTATTCCCAGCGCTGGTTTAGTGATGATATTCATTGTTACTCAAGCCGTCGGATTTAGTGATGCTGATGTTGCACTTATTATAGGAACGATGCTTGCAGTGGATAGACCTTTAGATATGTTCAGAACCATGGTGAACATTTCAAGTGATAGCGTTGGTGCGGCGGTTATCGCACATTCAGAGGGAGAATCACTCTACCCTAATTTATAAATTGAGTAAGAATTTTAACAAACTGCTGAAGTTGTTCTAAATGGGTATTATGACCAGCATTCTTGATTATTTCCCATTTTATATGGGGATAATTGCTCACTGCGGTTTGCGCTATTCTACAATATTTCTCATCTTCTCCCCCTGTGATAAGTAGGATAGAGTTCTTCAAAGATTCTAACATTGGTAAAAAATCGGGCATTTGTCCTTGACCCAATTGAATAAGAGCATGACTTACTTGTTCATGGTTTTGTTGTTGGCGAACTAAATTTTGATTCTTCCATGCAACTTCATTCCGTTGACGTTGACATTTAAATAGTGGATATTGATTCCACTCATGGAGAAATAACTCATAATTCATTGTCATTTTTTCTGTAAGAATGTAGTCCTTTTGTAGTCTATTTTTTTTCTCTTCACTAGACTTATATCCAAATGCCGTACTTTCTAAAATTAATTTATCAATTATATGTGGAAATTCTAAAGCAAAGGATAATGCAAGTCGACCACCCATTGAGTATCCGCATAAACTAATTTGTGATATATTCAACTCATCCAAAAGGTCTTTAAAGTCTGAATTCCATTGTGAAAATGAATATGAATTAAATTGTTCAAAATGGCTTCCCCCATGTCCAGGTAAATCAATGCATAAGCATGGGATATCTAGTTTTTCTACAATTTCGTCCCAATTATATTGAGAACCTAGAAACCCATGGAGAAATACTGTTGGAGTATCTTTTGTGTCAAAATTAGATTTATTAAAGTTTATTTGAATTGATGACAAATCTATGATGTGCTTAGGAATTGTTTGAGTTCTTTTTTGACTCGCTGGTGGAAATCTACATTTTCGTTAATTGAGGATTCTGCTTCAATAATATGAACGCCATTTTGTTGTTTTTCCAATGCCAAACTAAGTGACTTACAAGAGTCTACTTTAGAATATTCAAAATTATACATAGAGGCAATTTTTGATATTTCAACGCCATGTGGGGTGGTCCAAAATTCATTAAATGTTTTATTATTTTCTTGAGAAATGGGGAGGAAACTGAAGATACCCCCTCCATTATTATTTACAACAACAATGGTTAAATTTATGTTATATCGATGGGCAGTGAGTAAACCATTCATATCATGAATAAAACTCAAATCACCAATGAGTAAAAGTGTCTTTTTGTCTGATTGATGAGCAATCCCCAGTGCAGTTGAATTTATACCATCTATTCCGCTTGCCCCTCTATTGGAGAAAACATTGATTTTTGCATCATGTCCATTGCCAAACATATCTACATCGCGAATTGGCATTGAATTCCCCACTACAAAATTACAATCTTCTTTCATAGAAGAGAGACATAACTGGGCAATACTACCTTCAAACCATTTATCTGAAATATAATTTTGTATAAATTTCTTTGTTTTATTATCTATTTCCTTAATTGAAGTCACCCACTTATTGTTACTTAACTTTATTTGATTTGAAATAGAATTCATAGCATCTTCAAAATTTTCAGAGATAACTTGGGAGCAATCATCGTTAAAACGACCACTTTCGTCTATTAAAATTGACTTTTGATTCCATTCATCTAACAATGAGTTGAGTTTTTTTGAAACGGGTTTGGCACCAAATCTTATAATTAAATCTGGATTTATATGCACCGAATCCAAAAACATGTCATAACTGGAAATCAAATTGGGATGCTCATATCCAAACCGCATTTGTGATAATGGATCAACGAAAACAGGAGCATTTATTTGTTCTGCAAATTCTAATATTCCCTCTATGGGTTTGCTTAAACGACCACAAACTAAGAGCAGAAATTTTACATCTTGAATTTTGAATTTTGGCTCAATATCCACTGACATAGGAAATGGATGGAGTACCTCTTTCCCCACTTCGCTTGCTTTTCTATTCTGCAAATATAATGGCTCATCAAAAGGAATATTTACATGTACAGGACCTGAAGGGCTTACACTTTTACCGCTCCAATTTTTACCCATTGAAAGTTGGTATATTGAGTTAATGTCACTATCTAATTTTGTGGTAATTTCTTGAGGCAATCCAATATCAACAAATTGGCGTATATGATAGCCATAAATATTCTTTTGATTGATTGTCTGATTTGCTCCGGTCCCTACTAGCTGAGGCGGTCTATCTGCAGTGAGTATAATCAGCGGAATTTTGCTTTGGTTAGCCTCTACAATTGAAGGTAAATAATTGGCCGTTGCCGTTCCTGATGTGCTGATTAATACTGCTGGAGATTGATTGTAGAGCGAACAACCCAATGCAAAAAAACCTGCAGACCGCTCGTCTATATGGCTTATACAATTAAATTGTTTATAATCTAAAAATGCTAATGTAAGTGGTGTATTTCTTGATCCAGGTGAAATACAAACAGTTCTAACGCCTAATTCATACAATCGGTGAGCAATTTGATAGGACCAGTCATAGTTTAACTGTTCTGTAGGTACACCCATTTACATTTGACCACCAGACAATGCTGAAATGATAGGCTGAAGTTTGAGTTCGGTTTCAATCCACTCTTGATCGGGCAATGATTCTGAAACTATACCGCCTCCTACAAAAATATGAGCCTCCTCATTTTTCACCAATGCAGAACGAAGTGCAACAAAAAAGTCACCATCCCCTGCGGGATTTATCCACCCAACGGGGCCCGAATACCACCCTCTATCATGAGGTTCAAGTTCACGAATTACATCTTTTGCCTCTTCCATCGGCGTTCCTGCAACGGCAGGGGTAGGATGTAATAAGTTTACTAAATCTAATATATTTTCCCCATTTTCTAATTGAGCCGAAATAGGTGTTTTAAGATGTTGTACATTTTTTAACTTAAAAATTTCAGGTTTATTAGAAATATCAATATCTGAAATCAATGTTTGAAGTCTGCGCTTTATTTGCTCGATAACAAAACGATGTTCTTCTCTCTCCTTATGACTATCAAACAATGTTTCAGCAAGGAGTCGATCTTCTTCCATATTTCTTCCACGTGCAATGGTGCCTGCAAGAGCTTCTGTTTGAATTTGCTGATTAACTTTGCTGATTAATCTTTCAGGTGTTGCTCCAAAAAATACACCCGAACCAGGAAAATTAAAGAAAAAATTTGTACACTTAGGGTACATATTTCGCAATACTTGAATGGCTGAAATGGCTGAAAATTCTTTCCCTACTTTTACTTGATGTGAACGTGAAATCACAACTTTTTCTAACTTTTCAGGTTTAATTCGCTCAAGTACGGAATAAATTATATTTTCATATTCTGATTTTGACGGTATATCCTTATACATATCTACTGGAATATGTGTCAGCGGAGGCAATGTTACGGGTAATCGCTTTGCATAGTGCATACAATTTCGCTCAAAATTCCGTTTAAGTGGGGTAATCTCATCAGAAGAATTCACCAACTTTGAGACTGTCAGCCAACAACCATCATCATTTAATGTTGCTAAACATTCAGGAAGAATAAAACTCGCTCGAGGAAAGGATTCCCAAGTATCACCTGATTTTGTATTTGGATTAAAAGCATGACCACCCAAAAACACGGGATTTACAGATGTATGTGCAGATAAATGAACAGCATTTTCAAAATATGCTTTTACCGAATTTTGAATATCTGCCAATGAATTTTTATCCGACGACTCCAAAGTAATTACATTTCCCAAACCGGCTAATGCAAAATTCTTTCCCGGTTGCTCCCAATATATGCGATGCTTATTTTTATCTGCGGGATGAGATAAGAGGGGAAGTAAATCTCTAGCTTCAAATTGAAATGAATAGGAAAACAAAATTGGACAGCGCTTGTTAGTTGCCATTTCAATTGCCAATTCTAATCCTGATTGTAGGTCTTTAATTTTTTGTATTTTTGTTGCCATGTATTAAAAAATTAGGGCGATAATTTACACCACTTACAAACTCTTACCAACCAATTGACTTTTCTTTCCACATTTCTACCGTAAATTTTCCCCTTCTAAAAATCAGTATTTTTTGTGATGTCAGAATTTATTCATTCAGGAAAAGAAAAGAAAAAATATGTTCAAGGGATGTTTGAAGAGGTATCTCATCGATATGATCTTTTAAATCATCTTTTAAGTTTTGGTTTAGATTATTATTGGCGTAAAAAACTCGTCCAATATGCAGAAATTTCAAATAATCAACATATTTTAGATGTTGCTACGGGAACGGGTGATGTTATTTTTGAAATCTTGAAAAAACATAATGTAAATACTATTGGCCTCGATTATGCCTATAATATGGTAAAAATAGCCAATGAAAAATCACTCAAATTTGGATATTCAGAAAAATCAACATTTTTACAAGGTGATGGCGAACATCTACCATTTAAAGATGAATCTTTTGACCGCCTTACCATTTCATTTGGGTTTAGAAACATTGGACATTATGATAGAGCACTTTCAGAATTTAATCGTGTATTAAAAAAAGATGGGCAATTACTAATTCTAGAATTCTCTGAACCAAAATCTAAAATTTTCAATAGCTTATACCAATTTTATTTTAAACATGTTTTACCTCGCCTGGGTGCACTCATTTCAAGGGCAGATGCATATCGATATCTACCTGAATCTGTTGAACATTTCCCTCCTCGACAAGAGATATGTCATTTAATGATAGATTCAGGATTTCAAAAAGCAGAGGTGTATGATCTTACATTTGGGGTGTGTAGTATTTTTGTAGGATATAAATAATTATGCAATGGATTTCAGATACGCGCAGAATGGCACAATTTGGCCTAGTATTTACCACATTGGCATGGGGAGCAACTTTTGTCATGGTGAAGGAAGGTTTGAATGATGCACAACCATTTACATTTGGAGCATATCGTTTTCTTATTGCATCATTGTGTACATTTTTGTTGGTAAGACAAAACATACTTCAATTAGAAATAAATGAACTTAAAGGCGGTGTACTCTGTGGGTTTTTCTTATTTGCAGGCTATGCTTTTCAAAATTTTGGTTTGTGGGAAAACGAAATTTATACATCTACCACTCCCAGTAAATCTGCATTTATCACCAGTATTAGCATTATCATGGTGCCATTAATGTTGGTGATGGCAAATATTCAAAAAATATCCTCACGTATTTGGACAGCTGTGGCATTGGCTACTTTTGGATTATACCTTCTTTTAGACCCACGAGGATCTGGGGTTAGTTGGGGTGATATTTTTACTTTTGGATGTGCTACCTGTTTTGCCATTCACATCATCCTTCAAGATAAATACGCCAAACAAGGAATACATGTACGGCGATTTTTCCTCATTCAAGTAATATCTGTAACCACATTCTCATTTTTATGTAGCGGGTTATTTGAATCCACACCACCTCAATGGACTCCACAGCTCATTAATGCATTATTAATGACTGGAATTATCGCCACCACCATTGCCATATTAATTATGGTATGGGCACAACAAATTTTAAGTCCAAGTGAAACCGCACTTATTTTTAGTCTTGAGCCTGTATTTGCTGCCCTATTTTCATGGTGGTTAATTGGAGACCTCTTAGGCTTTTGGGGATGGGTCGGCGGTATTTTGGTAGTAATTGCCGTGATTTGGAGTGAATATAAAAACTAAAGGCGGGAATAAATCCCGCCTTTAATACAAGAGTAGTCTTAAAGAAGACCACCAAACAACTCCATGTTATTTTAATAACATTAACTTTTGAGTTGATATATCACTACCTGCTTGTAATCTTGCAATATATATCCCGCTTGAATATTCTTTTGCATTCCACTGTACCTCGTGGTTGCCTGAAGAAAGATTTGCATTTAGCAAGTTCGCAACTTCTTTGCCTTGCACATCGTATATCTTCAAAGACACATTTTCTGTCTGTATCAATTCAAAAGATAGAGTAGTTACAGGATTAAAAGGATTGGGATATGCATTATGTAGTATGAATGAATTAACTACACTTACATTTATTTCTTCTTGCGAGTTCAGAACTTTTACCTCTTTAATAGTAAATGGTTCACCATTTGTAGTAAATAATATTTCATCTTTAGGCTCTAGAATAATCATTAAGGTCTCATCTGTTAATGTCCTAGATTCTGAAAGCATGGTATTATTAGATAAAATGAATTCCATTTTTTCATCATGAGTAATTCTTAATTGAATTCCACCAATATATCCATCAGTTTGAAGTTTAAGAATATTATTATTAACCACTAACTCTGCAAAGGTTGCATCTTCACCTCTTCCTAATATTTCTGGATTTAGGATGGTATGAATGATAAATACAATATCACTTATATTTACTTCACCATCATCATTTATATCCCCACAACCCACTTCCAGTGGACTCTCATCAATGCTACCATCAAACCAGTCTAAGATATAGTCTACCATCATGACAATGTCTAATACATCTACATTAGCATCTCCAGTTACATCGCCAGGGAAACATTGGCAACTACCATCATCAGTATTTGCCATAGGATTATAGTTTTGTGCATTCTCATCAGTGCAACCGCTAATCGCATCATCTCCTCCACTCAATGAGACACCGTCACCCCATGTCGCAC
>CAYFMU010000026.1:0-32560 GCA_964344315.1 uncultured bacterium
AACTTTGTTAAATTTACTGAAAAATAAACCCCTTAACTAGTCATGACCCATAAATTATTAGCAACTTTATCTTTAACTATTAGACTTTTAAACCCTTGATTAGTAGAAATTTCATTTTCGGCAATTGCAATATATCCAATTGGTGCACGTGAACTTAACAATACCGTACCTGCGGGCATTAATCTTGCAGATGATTTTGCAAGCCCAATTTCAGTTATATTTCTTTCTCCTTTGCTAATATATATTTTTGAATAGCCTGTTAAATCTCTTGGTGTAAGCCAAGCAATACTTCCGTTCCAAAATGAAGGTTCAGTTGTTTTTGGCGTTCCTCCACCAATTACATCAGCAATTTCTTCTAACTTATATTCTTTCCACTCACTCATCACTTCCGCCATATTCAAGATTAGCAATCATATTCATTCTTCCTCGTAGTAATATGAATAGTCAATCCCTCTCATAAACATTTCTCTGCTGGTAATTTCACCGGTTAAGGCATTTTTCACTAGTTTTTTTAATAAACTGCTGTTTATCGGGCTTTTTACCATTGCGTTTAAATAATCTGTTTTGCTAATGTTGCTCCAATCCACACATTTTTGCAGGTGTTTCTTCAATATCAAATCCAGCCATATTCGTGTGCTTCTACCGTTGCCTTCCATAAACGGATGCGCAATATTCATTTCGATGTATTTCTCAACTATTTCTTCAAAAGTCGTTTCGGGCATTGCATCAATTTTTTTGAGTGTATCGCTCAGATAGCGAGAAAGCGCAAATTTGAACCCTCCTTTTGAAATATTCTTTTGCCTGATTTGTCCTGCAAAATCGTGTAAACCACCAAACAAATAAGCATGTATTTGCTGTAATCCTTTGATGGTACCTACTTCGATACTATCAATAAAAGAACTTTCGAAAAGTGCATACGCTTTTGTTTTACTTTTTCCGTCAATGCTTTCACCACTAAAAGTAAACCACTCGATAAAACGGTTGGCCTTTGTTCCCGGAAATGTTTTGCCTAAAGCAATAATACCGCTATAATCAAGCGTATCAGTCATTCGTTTTTTACCATCGGGTGCAAGAAGTTTCAACTGGGTAGTGGCACTAACCACTTCACTGTTTTCTCGCTTTAATTTTGCTTTTAGGTATTTCCAATAGTTGCGTGTTTTGGTATAATCGTCTTGGTCAGTTAGCACGGCGACGATATCCAACACCGAAAACCACCATTTCGCATCTTGTTCGTCCCACGCAGCACGCACTTCGCGGTCGTCAAAAAAGCGTATGGATATTTTTGTATTACTCATCTCAGTTTCCTTTTCCCAGATTAGCAATCATTTCCAAAGCATCCATCTCCATTTTAGAAAAGGCAAACCATTTATTGCCTAAATCTTTCAGGCTGGCTCCAATGTGGTAAACGGTGGTTTCGTCAAGTATTAAAAATCGATCATGGGCTTTTGCAAATTTTTCAATGTCAATTTTAGGGTATTGGGCGTTGTATTTTTTTAAGTCCTGTTTTAATACATTTGAAATATTTTGGGTATAAATTTTTACAGATACATTTTTATTCCGTTTAGTAAACAGGTGCAGAACGGTTTCATCCACAAAGTTATCAATCAAAATAATTGATTTCTTTGCAGATTTTATCAGGTCAGCAACAAACACATAGGCATCAAACACCTGCCCATCGTAAAAGATACCTTGTTTGGGTGGTAATGAAGTGTGTATTTGCACATCAATTTCGTTTACTTTATCCGTTAATACCTGGACATTGTCTTCGATGCGATTCATCCTAGTATTTAAAGAGACGCCCTTTAAAAGGTAGTCTTTTAACACTTTGTTTGCCCAGATACGAAATTGAGTGCCACGAATGGAGTTAACTCTGTAACCAACTGAAATAATTACATCAAGTGAATAGTGATATACATTGTACTTTTTACCATCAGCCGCAGTTATTCGGAATTTCCGAACAACTGAATTCTTATCTAATTCTCCAGATTGAAAAACATGTTTAATATGTTCGCTAATATTGGCTTTACTACTTTCAAAGAGCAATACTAACTGTGCTTGTGTCAACCATAAAGTTTCATCGCTAATAATAGCTTCGACATGCGATGCTAAATGCTCTTCACTATATATAGCAATTTCGTTTTTCATCTTATTGTCCTTTTAATATCAACGTGCTGAGTGGTTGGTGTAAAAAAACACCTGCCACTTGATTCTGATCTGTTACAAAATTTGCATCAGTTACTTTTCTATCAAGTTCAAATTCTGAAAAAACAATATTTATCCTAGACTTATTCATCCTTTAACTCAATTTTAGCAAGGTTATTCGCAATACGCTCATTAAGCAGAGCTTCTTCTTTGAGTTGTTCTTCAAACTCAGCTTTTAAAGATGTAAATCGTTCATTGAAATCAAAGTCGTCTTCAACGTCGGCGAGCCCAACATATCGTCCCGGTGTAAGAACATAATCCAGTTCACGTACTTTATCAATTAAAGCAGCATTACAAAAGCCTTTTACATCTTCATAATTGCCATCAGGATTCCGCCAGTTGTGGTACGTATCAGCGATTGTTTTAATATCTTCTTTATCAAGTACGCGGGTTCTTCGGTTAATAAGATGCCCCATATTTCTTGCATCAATAAATAATATTTCACGACTGCGGTCACGGTATTCGCCATTGGTTCGGTTCCGACTCATAAACCATAGGGAAGCAGGGATTTGCGTATTCAAAAACAGTTTAGCGGGCAGGTTTACAATACAGTCAACCAAGTTCGCTTCAATGAGTGCTTTTCTAATATCACCTTCACCGCTGGTTTTGGAAGTTAGAGCTCCTTTTGCTAAAACAAAGCCTGCTTGTCCCGTAGGTGCAAGATGATACATAAAATGTTGAATCCATGCATAATTTGCATTTCCTGTAGGTGGTGTTCCGTATTTCCAACGTCCGTCTGTCCGCAGTAAATCACCGCTCCAATCGCTCACATTAAAGGGTGGATTGGCAATAATATAATCACATTTTAAATCTTTATGTGCGTTGTTTAAAAATGAGCCTTCATTGTTCCATTTTACTTGTGAACTGTCAATTCCCCGAATGGCAAGATTCATTTTTGCCAGCCGCCAAGTGGTTTGGTTGCTTTCCTGTCCGTAAATAGAAATATCATTTAATTTTCCTTGATGCTCTTTTACAAACACTTCCGATTGAACAAACATTCCACCGGAACCGCAGCAAGGATCAAATACACGCCCTTTGTACGGTTCTAACATTTCAACCAATAACTCAACAACACTTCTCGGCGTATAGAACTGACCGCCTTTCTTTCCTTCAGCAAGTGCAAATTCACCTAAGAAATATTCAAAGACATGTCCGAGAATATCAGCACTGCGGGATGTAGTATCACCAAGGGCAATGTTACCAATTAAATCGATAAGTTCACCCAAGCTTGTAGGATCAAGATTTGGTTTTGCATACACTTTAGGCAGCACACCTTTTAACGATGGATTTTCACGCTCTATTGCATCCATCGATTCATCAACCGTTTTGCCAATGGTGGGCTGTTTCGCATGGCTTAGTAAAAATCCCCAACGTGCGGTAGGGGGGACAAAGAAAACATTTTCTGCTTTGTATTCATCTTTGTCCTCCGGATCAGCTCCAGCAAATTCACCTTCGCCTGTATTTAGTTTCTCAAAGAGCTCTTCAAAAGCGTCTGAGATGTATTTGAGAAAGATTAATCCAAGAATAACATGTTTATATTCTGCTGCATCGATATTTTTTCTAAGCTTGTCAGCAGATTTCCACAGCTGTTTTTCAAAGGATCTTGATTTTTCGTTTTCTTTTTTCTTTTCCATTTAATTACTAATTCCTCAGTTCGTTTTTCAATAATTCTATTTTACATTAGCAAAGACAAAAAATACCCTCTTGGTTTTTAAAGGATTGCTTGAGTGTCTGTAAAAACCAAATGTGCTAATTCATTAATTTTTTCTTGCTGTCAATACCCATTGATCTAAGATGGCTTTTAGATTTTGTTTAACTAAAATTGATTAATTATCATGGTAAGTAATCATCAACCTTGCCACTGTACTATTCGTTAGCTATACAAAGCATTAATAATAATTAATAGACAAAGGTTAATCTTTAGGCTATATAAAGAGAATGGTCTGTAAATATTCATAGTACACGATAATTAATGTTATTGACTGATAAATCATACCTAAACCTACACACAAATTGATAATTAAAGCAAATTTGGGAGGTTCAATTATGGAGGATAAATTTAATGGGAGTTTATAAAAAAATATTCTTATAATTCTACATACTAATGTCGAAAAGCCTTCCCAAATTACTCCATTAATCCATTTATTACCGCTTCAAATGCAGATTGTTCAAAACTATTATTGGTATTGATGGTTTCTATATAATTCCCATTGTTGTCAAAAATATATACATCACGATCATTCACTCCCAATTCATTTCTAATATTTGATGCTGATGATTCATTCACATAGGGCAAATTAGAATCTGCATAAATCTCACTGGATACACTGGTCTGCTTTCCAATCCCCACAATTATTATATTTATATTTTCAGCATAAGATTGATATAGTGTCGTTAATGAATCGAACCGATTCTTGCATAATCCTCAGGTATCTGAAAGCGTAAAATAGTAGAGTCGGATATAATCATCAAAATAGCTATGACCAATGGTTTCACCATATGTTGCGGACTGAGGGTTTACATCTTCTAAGGAAAAATCAAATGTGTTTGGTACATTACTGTTATTTGAATCTAGTGGCGAACCCCCATCATTTGAGCACGACCAAAATGATAAAAGAATGAGTATTAAATATAATTTATTCATACGGAAATTTACATTCATCTCTGTAACACATTATTACATAAAAAAGGGGCTTTTACCCTAATATACATGCTAAATTGAGACATACATCAGTGCAGGGGAATCCGTATGAAAACATATAAAATTATAATGGTAGTTTTACTCTCAAGTATTCTGTTATCTGAGACTTCCATTTCAATTTCTGACCAAAACACTAATTTGGAATTAGTTAATTCCAACCAAAACGCTCTATCGTTTAAAATTGAAATCGGGGAGCTTTATTCTACCGAAGTGGTTTCAAAAAATGGTGATGTTTATTCTGTTATTTCTTTACCACAATTTCATTCTTCTAAAATTATTGGCGCTCCAGAATTACCACAAATTCACCAGTTAATTCAAATTCCTCATAGTGCAACTCCTAGAGTTCAAATTACAGATGTAGAAACCACAGAAATTGATTTGGATTCCTTCGGTATTAATACACTTTATCCTGTCCAAGCACCTGTATCTAAAAGTGCTGATGTATCTAGTCTGCCATTCAATAAAAATCACATTTTGTATTCAACCGACTCATATCAACATCATGATTTTATTTCAATAACAAAAGAAGGATTTTTAAGACAAGTACGAATTGGAAATCTATTGGTTAAACCTGTTGACTACAATCCCGTTTCCAATACTGTAAAAGTGGTGAAAAATATTGAATTTATCATTCATTTTGATAATGCAGATTTACATACAACACAGCAATTGCAAACTGATTATTATTCACCCTATTTTGAGCCTATATATTCTCAACTCATTAACTACAATCGTACTCAAACCCGTAATGATGATTTAATTCACGATGATGTTACATATGTAATTGTGGCAAATCATGCATTTCGTGACTATATGGATGAATTCATTCAGTGGAAGACTGAAAAAGGATTCCATGTGATTACCGCATATACAGATGAAATCGGTTCTTCTGCATCTGGAATTCGTGCATTTATTCAGGAATTATATTTAAATCCAGAACCTGGAGTAGCTCCACCATCATTTGTATTATTAGTGGGAGACACAAGTCAATTACCAGCATCATATTCAAGTGGTGGACATGTTTCAGATTTAGATTATTGTGATTTTACTGGAGATATGATGCCCGAAATATTGCACGGGCGTTTTTCAGCACAATCTCCTTCACATCTACTCTCACAAATTGAAAAAACAATTGAGTATGAACGCTTTGAGTTTCCAGACCCATCGTTTTTATCTAAAACGTTGATGATTTCAGGAGTTGATGCATCCTATGCCCCAACCTATGGGAATGGGCAAATTAACTATGGCAATCAATATTACTTTAACGCTTTTCATGGATATACAACCAACTATACATATTTATATCCTGAATCAAATGGTAATGTGGATGCAGCAATACGGGGGCATGTTTCATCTGGGGTTGGATTTGCAAATTATACAGCACATGGTTACGAACAAGGATGGGCTGACCCATCATTTACCACCTCTGATGTGGGAAATCTTTCCAATGCTCATGAATATCCATTCATGATTGGAAACTGTTGTTTGACCAATGCTTTTGATAGTGGTGAATGCTTTGGTGAATCACTTTTAAGGGCTCAAAATAAAGGTGCAATTGGTTATATTGGTGGTTCAGATGTAACCTATTGGAATGAAGACTATTGGTGGGGAGTCGGTTCTGGAAGTATCGTTGCAAATCCATCATTTTCAGCCACAGGATCTGGTGCATATGATGGTGCTTTCCATGAAAATGGAGAGGACACATGGGCAGTTGTAAATAGTGCCTTCATGTGTGTGGGCAATTTAGCTGTTGCTGAGGCCAATGGTATGGATGACTACTATTGGGAAATTTATCACCTTATGGGTGATCCTTCACTTTCCACATATTATGGTACACCTGAAGAGAACTCAATCTCATATCTTCCCATTATTCCATTAGGGAGCACATCAGTTAATGTTACGGCATTACCACATTCCCATGTAGGTATCTCTCAAAATGGAATTTTATTGGGAAGTGGATTTATAGGAAACTCAGGTAATGCAAATATTGATATTGATGCGATTTCTTCTCCTGAAGAAATTTCAATTGTAATTACTAGACAGAATACAGTTCCCCATTTAGGTACTGCAAATGTTGGAAATATCGATGGTGCATATATTTTGATGAATAATGTCGTCGTTGATTCTGGAGCTGATAATTCCATTCTCCCAGGTGAAGAGGTTGATATTATGGTTCAACTTGAAAATATAGGTTCAGAAAATGCAACATCTATTCAAGTAAACTTAACAGAGTTAATCAATAATCCAAATATCACCATCACCAATGGAATGGAGAATGTGAACTTTTTAGGAAGTGAATCCTCTACAACAGTAGAGCTATCCTTCAGAGTTGAAAATAGTACTCCTTATGGACATCAGTTTGCTCTCCAAATAGAAGCAACTACCGATGGTGAATCATACACCACAAATGTAGAATTAGGAGTTGGATTTTATATGGAATCCTTTGAAAGTGATGGATTTGAGACTCAAGCATGGCAATTCGGTGGTGATGCAGATTGGACAGTTGATATTTTTAACTCATCAAATGGTCAAGTTGGAATTAAATCAGGTGCAATTGATCATAATCAGTCTAGCGAAATTTCATTAGTAATGGATATTGCTGAAGAAGGTTATATAAAATTTGATAAACGTGTTTCTTGTGAGAATGTTGGTTCATCATCTGGCAATTATTATGATTATTTAGCATTTTACATAGATGGGGTAGAACAACAGAAATGGGCAGGAGAAATCGATTGGTCTCAAAGTAGTTTTGCTGTTTCAGCAGGTGAACACCAATTTAAATGGGTTTACATTAAAGACCAAGGCGTAGTGGGTGGTGATGATGCCGTATGGATAGATAATATAATCTTCCCGCCATGCTTAGGCAATACTAACTCAATATTGGGTGACCTAAACGGTGACGAATTAGTAAATGTGTTAGATGTGATCGTATTGGTCAACTATATATTGAATGATGATGACCCATTTTCTGCCGATTTAAATAATGACGGAAATACCAATGTATTGGATGTGATTATTTTAGTGAATATTATTTTAGGTCGCTAAGATTTTTTCAACATAACTAAAAAGGCGAGTATTACTCGCCTTTTTTTATTTCATTCCAAATTTGATTCATTTCATCAAGAGAAGCATCCTCAATAGAATTTCCCTTTTCCTTTAGAACTTTTTCCACTTGAGCAAAACGCCTTTCAAATTTTGAGATGGTCATTCGTAAAGCATCCTCACCACTTATATCTAAAAAACGCCCAAGATTTACCAAAGAAAATAATACATCTCCAAGCTCGTCTTTAATAGACTCAGAATTTCCAGTATCTACTGCTGCTTTAAGTTCATCAATTTCTTCATGAACTTTATCCCATACGGGATTAATTTCTCTCCAATCAAATCCTACATGTGATGCTTTTTCCTGAATTCGTCTAGCACGAGTGAGAGCAGGTAAATTTTTGGGAACCCCATCTAAATAATTATTACGTTTTTTCTCTTTTTGTTTGGCTTGTTCCCAAGATTGATTTTGATAAGCCAGTGTTGTATCCGTTTTGTCTCCAAATACATGGGGATGACGACGAATCAATTTTTGGGAAACACCATCCAATGCTTCAGCCATGGTAAAATCGCCATTTTCCTCAGCTAACTCCCCTTGAAACAGAATATGGAGCGTTAAGTCCCCTAATTCTTCCTTTAACATTTCAGCATTTTTTTCTTCTATGGCTTCAATAACTTCATAGGTTTCCTCTAATAGGTAAGGAACCAACGACTCAGACGTTTGTGCACGATCCCAATCGCAGCCATCGGGTGCACGTAATTTTTTTAATACCTCTATAAGTGCATCAAATTTTTCAATGGTTTTAGGATTCTTCACCATCAACTTCTTCAATATCTTCTTCGCCAATTTCTAAAAATACTTTCCCAATACGATTACCATCTAATTTTTTTACCGTAAATACATGATGTTTATATTCAACCTTTTGTTCAACACTGGGGATATCTCCAATGGCATGAAAGATATACCCTCCCAATGTATCGTATTCTCTATCTTCAGGAAATTCAATTTCGAACTCTTCTTCGTAATCATATACGGAAATTCGAGCATCAATAATAAAGGTATCATCTTTCATGGAAATTATGAGGGATTCTTCCTTATCATATGGATCACGAATTTCACCCAACACTTCTTCTACGATATCTTCTAAAGTGATGAGTCCAGATGTGCCTCCCCATTCATCAACAACTATGGCAACATTGGTTTTTTTATTTCTGAAGTCTTTCATTAAATCATCAATGAGCTTTGTTTCTGGAACAAAAAATGGCTCCCTTGAAATTGCTGTTAGGGGCACATTTGGACGTGACCCTGTGAGATAGGGTAACAAATCCTTGGCATATAAAATGCCTCGAATATTGTCCACATTATCTTTAAATATGGGAACTTTAGAATACTGCTTTTCCGCAATTACATCCATAATTTCATCAATACTCGACTTGGCATTCAATGCCACCATATCCACACGAGGGGTCATAATTTCACGCACATTTTTGTCATTAAATTCAAAGATAGACTGAATCATATCAGACTCTTCTTCTTGTAATGTTCCCTCTTCTTCTCCCAATTCCGTAAGGATTTTCAACTCTTCTTCAGAGTCAAATATTTTTTCCTTTTTCATGGGAAGCATGGATGTAAACAAATTGGCAATGGCATGAAAAATTATAGTAATGGGTTTAAGAACAATTATAATGGCTTTTAAAGGGATGTATACCCGTTCAGCAAATTTTTCAGAATGGCGAATTGCCAATAATTTGGGGAATATTTCTCCAAAAATTAAAACTACGGCTGAAACTACAAACACTTCTACCATAACTAAAATAGTCTCAGACCAATTGTTCTCAACTGCAAATTTGTGAGTGATATATGCTGCCAACGATGCAATACCAATATTCACAAAAGTGTTTCCCGTTAATAGGGAAACCAACAATTGTTTAGAATCATTCATAAGATTGGTCACTCTATCAGATACACTACTTCGGTGGGTTTTTAAATTGAAGTATGCCGTCTCTGTACCAGAGAAAAATCCAGAAAAAATGATAAGTAAAACAAAAACGAATATTAATTCCATGATGCCATCACATTCTCAGTATTTAGTTTTAAATACTTTTCTTCTAAAGATGTCATCTCAGCCTTATCGTCAGCATTTTCATCCTCATATCCTACTAAATGCAAACTACTATGAATAATCATTCGTCGTAATTCTTCATCCACATCCACACCCAATGTATTTGCATTTTCTTGTACTCGATGCCAACTCACATAAATTTCACCCTCAAGAGGTTCATCTTCTTCCTCTAAATTAAAGGTAATTACATCGGTATATACATCCATCTGGAAAAACTGTTTTTTTAAAGCACGTAAGGATTCATCATCTGTGAATATAAAGGTAACACTTCCCGAATAATGACCTTCATGGGTCAATACAGAAGTGCATATAGATTCAACGATATTAGGTGAGATTCTCAGGTCGTCATCTACATCGTTTTCAACAAACACTTTTATCATGCAGCTGAAACCGATTTAAGAATTTCCCGGCCAATAATTATGCGTTGGACTTCGCTGGTTCCTTCACCAATTTCTAGTATTTTGGCATCTCTGAAAAACCGTTCCACATCATATTCTTTTATATATCCATATCCACCATGCACTTGAATAGCCTCAGTGGTTACTTTCATGGCCATTTCACTGGCAAATAGCTTTGCCATAGCCGCTTCTTTAATAACATCATGACCATTATCTTTCAACCATGCAGCATGGTAAACCAAATGCTTGGCTGCCTGAATTTGGGTGGCCATATCGGATAGTTTAAAGCTTACACCTTGAAATTTATGAATGGATTTACCAAAGGCTTCTCGTTCTTGAGAATAACGCAATGCAGCTTCATACCCACCTTGAGCAGTTCCTAATGATAATGCACCAATGGTAATTCTACCACCCGTTAGCGTACGTAAAAACTGTTTAAATCCTTGAGATGGATTCCCTAATGTTTGTGTTGCTGGAATTCGCATATTTTCAAAAAATACTGACCGTGTATCCGATGCCTTCCAGCCCATCTTTTTTTCAGGCTCTCCAAGAGAAAGCCCAGCTGTTCCTGCCTCAGCAATAAATGCACCAATTCCCTTTTCTTCACCATTTTCAATGAGTTTTGCAGTGAAGATAATAATTCCAGCTTCACCTGCATTGGTACAAAATGCCTTTTGTCCATTGACTATAAATTCATCCCCTTCTCTCACAGCACGAGTTTGGGTATTCCCTGCATCACTGCCTGCATTAGGTTCGGTTAAGCCAAAGGCACCTATCATTTCACCGGATGCTAACTTTGTTAAATATTTTTGTTTCTGTTCCTCTGTACCAAATGTAGCAATAGGACCACTTCCCAAACTGGTGTGCGCCATCATGGTTGCTGCTGTGGATGGGCAAACTTTCCCCAATTCTTCAATGGCAATGACTAATGCAAGTGTATCCATACCCGTTCCACCATATTTTTCTTCCCACGGGATTCCCATTAAACCCAACTCAGCCATTTTGTTTACAATTTCTCTGGGAAATCTTCCATTGGCATCAATCTCTCGTGCAATAGGTTTAACTTCATTTTGCGCAAACTCTCGCACCATATCTCGAAGCATTACATGTTCTTCTGTAAAATATAATCTTTCCATTCTTCCTCTATTTTACCAAATTTATAGTTTGTGATATTGAATGTGTCGAGGTGGTCATATTAACAATGTAAACACCTGATGTATTTTTAGACCCATCCCAATTAACCGAGTGATTCCCAGCAATAACTGAACTATTTACTAATTCAGCTACTAATCGTCCTTTAATATCATAAACAGATATATTTACATCACTATCTTCTGCTAATAAAAATGGTATTGTGGTTGTTGGATTAAATGGATTTGGATAGGCAGGCGAAAATAAATATTTATTTGGTAGCAAGTCATCATTCAAAATCTCATTGGCAAAACGCCCCATAGTTTCTATGTCAGTAATTATTACTGTTAATAGTGTATCACTAGAATTAGCAGCTTTAACAAGGGTCAATACTGAATCATCACCTTCTGAACGACTCAAATTTTTAGGTTTAAGTTCAATATTTAAAATATCCCCCATGCCCGAATTTACTTTTTGACCCTCAACACCATACAAAACAACACCTATTTTTGTACTATCATCAGAAATGCTGTATGCAAAGTCCATTTGTTCACTTCGCCACCCTTTGGTGACACTAATTGGTATGTAGTCTTCACCAAATGTTAACTCTATATGAAATGCTCTAACTGTAGTCTCGTTTAACATTTTTAATGCTAATTTTTTATTAGTAGAATTTTCGATTGATTGTAGTTCTTTTGAGAAGACAATTAATCCACTTATACCATTATTTTCTTCAGTACCTAATATAACATTCACAATTCCAACGATATCTAAAATATCTAACAACGCATTATTATCAGTATCAGAACGACAAAATTCTCTTTCATTTAACTCAATATTTTCAAGAATGTGGTTTATTGCTAAAAGAATATCCAATATATCAACATCCCCACTATCATTAACATCACCCGAGCCACAAAAATAGTATATTTGTTGCAATATGGGACTATTTTCTAAAGTTATAAAGATTCTTTCTATCTGCCCTGCTGAAAAATTATTCATACATAAAGGGTGAGTGTACCCCATATAATTATGAACATCAGGTGTATATGGTGTACCTACTAAATCGTTTTCACATGGCTCGCTGGGATTTTCACATGAATACTCATGGGTTATTTCTCCTGTATATATACAATCAGTCTCAGAATTAAAATTTTCAAAATCCCGATTATTGATATAAAATCTATGATTTGGCTCTGAATGAGTACTACAGTCAAAATCTCCACAATTATTACAATTTAATTCACAATTTCCCCATTCAGGCCTACATACAAGTTCTCTACAAGCACCATCATTAGAATTTGTATTCAAATTCATACCTATTAAGGATTCATAAAAAGACTCAAATGTATGGTAGAGTCCAAGACAGTGCCCAATTTCATGTGAAATAATTGAGCCCTCCCTGAATAATATTGATTCATCATCTCTCCATCTTCCCCCAATAATTATATTGTTACTTATTACTTCAACTGAACCTGCATAATGACTATGAATGTCATCTGGTAAAACATAAATATTAATAGCATTTTCATAATTATTAATTGAAAATAGTTGATTTAAGAAACTCATACTCCCAACAAAATTACAAGATGTCATCCCACCTAGATCTACACAATTAGAATTTTCAGGTAAAGGCATATTACTTCCATTATCTAAAAAACACATACATTGCATTGGAGGATCTGAAAGTTCACTATTATTTATATAGCAGATATTCTCTTCAAAATCATATTCACTACAATCATTAGCGGGAAAATTTGTTTTCATTACAAAATGAATATTACTATTTTGAAAGTCGTTATTTAGAGTCGATAACATGCTATAAATACCCTCAGATGATACTCCCCCATTTCCATTATCATCACTAATCACATTAAATGAAACCCTTACGTAAACTTCTTCCATGGTTCTATTACTTTCAATAGAAATTTCATTGGGGGCTGATTCTTCAAAATTCAAACTACCAAATTGAGATAGAACAATGGAAGTATAACAAAAAATAATTAAAAATTTATAAAACATTATTTATTCTCTATAGTCCAAAATAAAAATCACAATCAAAACAATATCTAAAATATCGATAATACTATCATTATTTAAATCTGAATTTATCTCTTGAAATTGATTAATGGAAGTGTAATTCAAAACATAATTAACAAGGTTAAGTACATCTAAAACATTAATTTCTTCATCTAAATTGGTATCTCCCCACATATACCATGAGCAATCTTGTTGTCCTACGTAAGGCTCTATACAAGAAGGAATATTTGTACATAAAAAATTTTCATAAGAGCTAAAATATAGTCCATTATTCCATTCTACATTTAATTGACAAATGGAATTCGGTATATATGTTAAATCATTGTAAGTCATATATATAGAAGATAAATTACTTAAGTTTCCAATTGAATTTGGTAAAAATTGCAATCTTATATTAGATATGGAAATATTGTTCAGCATTACAGCTAAATCTATATTTTCAGGGATTATAGGTATATTATAACCGAATGAATCAAAATTAAATAAATCAAGACCAGCAACTGATAAATTTAAATCAACGAGTCTTCCATTTTCCCATTTTGTTTCGCCTAGCTCCAAGGGTTCTAAAATTCCATTACTATTATCGGCATCAAAAAGGGATGATTCTTCATTTAAGTTATTTATGTCTATCAACGTTTGTAAAAATAAAATGTCACTCTCATTACATAACTCTGGATTAGAAACGACCGCTTCACAGACATGGCCAGTATACCAATGATTACATCCATCACATTGTGAATATGCTAATTCTGAAAAGAGAAATAAACTAATTAATATTTTTAGAAATGTAAATTTCATCTTATTTCTATTTTACCATTTTACAATTGCAGATGCCCAGGTAAACCCTGAACCAAATGCTGCAAATACAACTAAATCACCTTTGTTAATTCTTCCTGCATCCATTGCTTCGCATAAGGCAATTGGTATGGATGCTGCAGTAGTATTTCCATATTTATGGATATTTGAATACACTTGATCATCATTCAATTTTAACCGCTTCTGAATCATCTGTGCAATGCGAATATTGGCCTGATGAGGTACCAATAAGTCTATATCTTCAGTAAAGAGATTATTTGCATTTAACCCTTCCATAATAACTTCAGGAAATCTTGTTACCGCATGACGAAAGACCTCTCTTCCATTCATTTGTAGAAAATGTTTTCCCTCATCCAAAATATCCTGATTTAAACGAGGAACCACTCCACTTGAAGGTGCTTCCACCCACAATTCTCTACAATGTTTACCCTCAGAATGTAGATGTGCTGACAAAATACCACTATCATCTTCGGATGTACTGACTACAGCTACCCCTGCACCATCACCAAAAATTACAGCCGTATCTCTACCTCGTGTAGAAATATCCATGGCAGTAGATTGAACCTCAGCACCGATAACTAGTACATGTTCAAATACACCATTTTCAATATACTGTTGGGCTACAGAAAGCCCATATACAAATCCGGAGCATTGCACTCGTATATCCAATGCACCAATGGTGGGAAAGCCCATTTTTTCCTGTAATAAACATCCTGAACCCGGCGCATAAAAATCAGGGGTTGATGTGGCAAAAATAATGAGCCCAATATCTTCTTTACTCACCCCTGCTCGATCCATAGCCATTTCTACTGCAGGGATTGCAATATCAGATGTGGATACACCATTTTCTACATATCGACGTTCTTTTATTCCTGTACGCTCCTGTATCCATTCATCGCTGGTGTCCATAAACTGGGATAAATCATCATTGGTCATTACCTTTGGGGGTACATAAAACCCCGTCCCACTAATTTTTGCCTTAGGCATCAACACCTCCTACCTTAATATCTTTCAACTCTAATTGAATGGTACGTCGGCCACTCCACACATTTTCACCGATGGAAAATGAAATATGAATGGGTTCATTCAATAGCAGTTTTTCAAAATGGTCCGCCATATTAAATCCAATGGCCTCAAATATGGTTTGATTATGCTTCACATTAAATTTAATAGTATCAAAATTTTTGCCGATGAGTTTGGGCATACCCTCTACCCTCACATTATGGGCAGAAAAAATCGGTCGCATATTCCCTGGACCAAAGGGCTCTAGCGCATGTAAAAATTTAAGGAATCTTCCATTAATTTCTGATAGATTCATTTGTGTATCAATTTTCAACAACGGCTTCAACGCATCTTTACTAATTTGTGTTTCTGCCATCTTTAAAAATGATGTTTTGAATTCATCTACATTTTCAGCCTTTATAGATAAACCTGCTGCAATTGGATGACCACCAAACCCCAGTAATAATTCTTTACAATGGGCCAACCCATCAACCATATCAAATTGGGGGATACTTCTACATGAACCTCTACCTTCATCACCGTCAATGCCAATGATAATGGTTGGTTTAAAATATAATTCTTTTATGCGTGATGCCACTATCCCCACCACCCCATGGTGCCACCCCTTATTGGCCAGTACAATGGCATTTTCATCGGGTGATGTTGATGAGTTATTTACCATTAAAATGGCTTCATCTACCATTTGCTGAGTTATCTCTTTTCGACGTTCGTTTTCTCTCTCTAACTCTTTGGCAACCTCCATAGCGTATATGGCATTATTTGTAGTCAGTAATTTTACGGCTCTTCCAGCATCACCCAAACGACCAGCAGCGTTGATCTTTGGGGAAAACCAAAATACGAGGCGTCCAACGGTAATATCTTTATCCCATAAACCACCAGTTTTTAGTAATGCCTTTACCCCTGGCTTAGTCCCTTTTGCAATTTTTTCCAAGCCATCATTGACAATAATCCTATTCTCATCCACAATTGGAACTAAATCTGCAGCAGTGGCTATTGCAGCCAAATCACTATGATCCCACACTAATTGGGGGTCAAGATTATAAATATCGCAATAAGCTAAGGCAAATTTAAAAGCAACTCCTGCACCGCATAAACCCTTAAAAGGATAATTGCAATCCTCTCGATTGGGATTTAAAATAGCAAATGCATTTGGTAAGGTTGATTCAGGTTTATGATGGTCCGTAATGATAACATCAATGCCCAATTCATTGGCGAAATCTATTTCATTAAATGCTGTGATGGCACAATCACAGGTAATAAGTAAATTAGCATCAATATACTTGGCATATTCAATCCCCTTTTTTGATAGTCCATATCCTTCATTTTCCCTATCAGGAATATAATAATGAACTTCAACGCCAAGTGATTTTAAGAATAAATATAATAATGCCGTGCCACTGGTTCCATCCACATCATAATCACCAAATATAAGAATGCTTTTTTTAGACTCTATTTGCTGATGTAGCCTATGAACCGCCTTTTCCATATCCTCCATAAGAAGGGGATTATGTAGATTTTTTGTATCATGGAAAAAATAATGTCGAGAATCTTCTCTCGTTCGGATGCCACGCAAATACATGACCTTTGCAATAGTATTGGGAAGGCTAAACTCTGATGCGATGGAATTAACCACCTCATCATCAATGGGTTTATATGTCCATGTTGGTTGAATCATGAATAAAAATGAGGTTGGATCATAAGCCGAATTCTGTCTCCTAACCAAAGTTAGGATGTTGGTCATTCATCTGGGAATGCCTTCACAGGCAAACTCTAGCAATCTACCCGCCCTTAAGTGCGAACAACACAGGGCTGCTTGATCTTGCTCCGAGTGGGGTTTACCTGGCTGCCCTTGTTACCAAGAACACCGGTGGTCTCTTACACCACCCTTTCACCTTTCTCCGCCATAAGACGGATGTCTACTCTCTGTTGCACTTGCCAGTCCCTTACGGGATCCTCCATTTCGGAGGCACTCTGTTCTATGGAGTTCGGACTTTCCTCTCTTAAAAAGAGCGACCAACTCACCAACCTCAATTGAGATTAATCTTCAGCCCCATCCCAAAACAAGAATACACTACAAGAGGGACAGGTAACAATGGTAGCATTTTCTTTTATTTCAATCACCGTTTGAGGAGGTAGCTTTGTATAACATGATCCGCATGAACCTCTAAAAATGCTCACCATGCCCACACCATCTCTTGCACCTTTTATACGTTCATAAGATGATAAATATCGTCTGTCAATTTCTGACGTCATAGATTCACGGGATGACAATAATTCTTTTTCTTCAGTTTCTGTTTGAGATAATGCACTTGAGAGTTCAACTTTATCTGATTCTAATGATTCAGAAACTTGCTCAATTTTATTTTCATTGGATTTTATCAATTCTTCTAATTGAGTTTTTTCTTCTTCTAACTCTAATAACACAGTTTCTGAACTGGAAATTGACTTCTTCATATGATCAATTTCTGCGTTGAGTGCATCATACTCTTTGTTAGAGGTAACTAGATAAATTTGATCACGATATTTTTTTAGTTTATGATTAAAATCTTCCACTTCAGTATTAAATTTTCTACACTCTTGAGCAATCTCTTCAATGCGTTCCGTTTTTTGGGTGTTTTCAGTTTGATAGGATTCTAACTCTGAAACTTGAGATTCAACTTTTGAAGGTAAATCTCCTTTTAATTCATTAATTTCATATAGACGACTATCAATTTCTTGTAATTTGATTAATTGATTTAAAACTTCTTTCATTTATTCCTCTCAAACAAAAAATGCACCCTTTCGGTGCATTTGAATACAACTCTGATGATTTGTCTTCTGACAAAGTAAATTTCTTTGGTTAATATTTAATATCTCTAAATCCATTGCACAGAAGGGCTGATAATATAGGGATTTATTCTCATATCACCCAAGAATTAGGCATGAAATAAATATTATCATGAACATAAAAGGACACTTAAATTTTACCACTATTTGGGAGATAAATAATGCTATCAACATTGATGGATGATATGAAAAATGCCATGAAGTCTGGTAAGAAAGATGAATTGGGAGCTTTACGTAATTTAATTGGTAAAGTTAAGGCTAAGAAAATTGATAAAGGTGAAGAACTCACCGATGATGAAACATTGAAAATCATCATTACGTCTGCAAAACAGTTAAAAGATTCAATTCAACAATATGAAAAAGGGGGCCGTTCTGATTTAGTAGAGAAAGAATCCTTTGAGCTCTCCATTGTTGAACGTTATCTCCCTCAACAAATGAGTGAAGAAGACGTTCAACAAATAGTTTCTGAAGTTATTGCAGAGGTTGGTGCAACAACCATGAAAGATATGGGAAAAGTTATGGGGGGAATTATGAAACGTGTTGCGGGTCAAGCCGATGGGAATCTTATTCAGCAATTGGTACGTAAGGAGTTAAGCTAATGGCTTTTACCCCTCCCGATATAATTATCCTGTTAATTTTAGCATTTTTTACATTTGGTGGCTTTAAAAATGGTTTTATAAAAGAAGCAGCTCGTATCATTGGTATGGTAGGTGGTTTTGTATCTGCCTATAAATTTCATGATGAACTCATGCCCCATTTAGAATTATATTTTTCTAATCCTAATGTGTTAACGGTGGTATCATATTTAGTTGTATTTTCGGGGACTTTGGTCATAATCAATGCCATCGCAATGGCTCTTCAAAAATTATTTGAGTTTATATTATTAGGGTGGCTCAATCGATTATTGGGAACATTACTGGGCTTAATAAAGGGTATTTTGGTGGTAAGCCTCATTATTTTTGTTCTTGAAATTGCCCCTACAGAAATTCGTCAAAAATTAGAAAATGACTCTGAAATGTATAAAATTTGTAATGTGGTGAAAAGTTATATCATTAAACGCACCATGCTAAATGATAAAGTTGATGCCATTCAGGAAGATTCATACGAAACCATCCAAGAACCCAATATCCAAAAGTTATTAGAGCAAGAATAAATTCCATGCATATTGCTCACTCTGTTTATAACGATGTGGGATTTAACACCATACGGCAGTGGTTAGCAGACCATACATCTTCTCAACGGAATATAGAAAAATTCCACCAACTAACGCCCCAAACTCAATCTGAGTTCATAAAACAATCTTTTGAGCTTACTGAAGAAATTATCAACGGTACTGTACGAAAAGATATACTCCCCACACCATCCATTTCAGATTGCTCTTTTTGGCTAAAAGAATTACACATTCATGGCTCACAGTTATCAGAAGAATATTTTAAATCAATACGATACATTCTCAGTTTATCCATTGATGTTAAATCGATAATTGATTCCAAAAATTATCCTCAATGGTATCCTGTTTCACAGCAATTAATTGACTTAAAGGCAGGTATTAAAAAAATAGAATCTGTCTTTGACGATGCATTTATTATGCGTGAAGATGCCAGTGACGAATTATTATCTATCCATCGCCAATTAAAGAAAACTCAGGCGAGGATACAATCACGGATGAAGGAAATTTTTGCAGAAGCACAGAAAGAAGATTGGCTTCAGGATGACCATATTGCCATGCGCAATGGTCGAAATGTTCTTCCCATGAAAGCCAGCCAAAAGCGTAAAATTAAAGGGATTGTGCAAAGCCAATCGGCTACTGGTCAGACAGTATTTATTGAGCCCATCGAAATCATTGAACTGAATAATGAACATACGAATTTACAGTTTAAAAAAGCGGAAGAAATACAACGTATCCTTGCTGAATTGACTTCATTTTTCAGACCACATGCTGAAGAAATTGAACATTCCATCCATATTTTAGAAAGATTTGATTATCACATTACCATTGCGAAATTTTCAATTACTATCAATGGCGTTCAACCAACTTTCGTAAATAAGGGTGAGATTTACATCGAAAATGGTAGAAATCCACTTTTAGAATTAGCAGATAAATCCGTGGTGCCATTAAACCTCACTATAGATGATAATGAAAATATTCTTCTATTATCTGGGCCAAATGCAGGGGGTAAAACGGTAACATTAAAAACAATGGGATTATTTTCTATTATGGCACAATGTGGAATTTTCATTCCTGCTGAAAAATGTACACTCCCCATTTTTAAGCAAATTCTCAGTGATATTGGTGATCAACAATCTATAGAAGATGATTTATCTACTTTTTCTGCACATATTCAAAATCTATCGGCTATTATAGAAAAATCAGATAAAAATACACTCATACTTTTAGATGAGTTAGGAACGGGTACAGACCCTGATGCCGGTGCTGCAATATCCCGTGCAATTTTAGAATCCTTACTTGAATCCAATGCAATGGTTTTTGCCACTACACATTTGGGAGCATTAAAATCATGGGCTCATGAAACTGATGGGGTAAAAAATGGAGGCATGGTCTTTGATCCCAATGGACTAAAACCTACCTATGAATTACAATTAGGATATCCTGGGGCAAGTTATGCCATTGAAATTTCTACCCGAATGGGATTAGATAAGACTATTATCAATCGAGCCACAAACCTTATTGGTGATAATTCAGTGAAATTAGAAGAAATCCTAAGAGTATTAGAAGAAGAACAGAAAAAAGTATCAGATTTAAAAACAGAATTATCAATACGGGAAGAACGATTACAAGAAAAAGAAACTGCTGTAAGATATATTGAAAATGAATTAAAGAAAAAACAGAAGCATGCCACGTCAGATGCTGCCACTGAAGCAGAGGCATTGGTTATTGAAACTAGACGAGAAATGGAAAGACTCATTTCAGACATTCGCTCATCCAACGCAGATAAAGAGAGTATTCGTTCTGCAAAAAATGCTGTAGAATCTTCAATTAAGAAACTCAAACCATTACAACGTAAGCCCGTAGAAAAATCTCCATTTAAAACATTAAAGAATCGTGATGCCAAAGAAGGATTTAGGGTTTACATCCCCCATTTAGAACTTGCTGGCGTCATCATACATCCCCCCAATAACAAAAATAAAGTCACGGTGGAATCAAACGGACTAAAACTCACCCTAAATTTAAAAGAATTAACCTATGAGAAAAAGGAAGCTATTCGGATTAAACATACTCCAATTTCAATGAATAAGGTAGAACGACCTGAAAGAATGCGTATAGATTTACGAGGAAAGCGTGTAGATGAAGCCATTGCAGAACTCCAAGTTTTTATAGATAGAGCCTTAGTTTCAGGGATGACACAAGTGAGCATATTGCATGGAAAAGGTACTGGTGCACTCATGGACGCTGTAGAAGAATATCTTACAGATCAATCATTTGTAAAAGCATTTAACTTTGCCCATGAAGACCATGGAGGTGCGGGCATCACAGAGGTTATTTTTAAATGATAAATAAAATCTTTAGTAGCATCCCTTCACCTTCTACAGTACTTCTTAAAACTTATTTTGCCCTACTTTTGCTGTTTATGTTATGGCGAGCAATCTTTCTATTTTTCTTTATAGATGATCTCTCATCATCACATATTTTATTATATCTTCAATCATTCTTTGTGGGAATGCGATTGGATTTGGTGGTAATCTCCTATCTTTTACTCCCCGTTTTATTTACAATATACTTGCCTATGGTGGGGTGGTCTAACGCCTATTACCAATCTATATTAAAAGTCTATACCCTATTACTATTCATCTTTGCGTCTGTTTTTTGTAGTGTAAATTTGGAATGGTTCAATGAATTTGGCCATCATGTAAATACCATGATAATCATGTATGGTGCCGGCGGAACTGAAGGATGGGAACTGGTTTGGGAAGAATATAATCTGCCACTATATATATTTATTTGGTTGGTGATTACATGGTCTTCATTTACATTGTGGAAAAAGCAACTCCCTACAACGTCATCTCATGCTGTACTCAACGGAGGTATAGCCTTTTTCATTACATTAGTTGTTTCCGTATTATGTATGCGAGGCGGTACCCAAGAAAAGCCTGTTGATTGGGGATATGCCCATTTCTCCAATGATAACATGGCCAATCAAATTGCGCAAAACCCCATTTTCTTTTTTGGGCGGTCATATATTGAAATGCAGGAAGAAGAAGCCTTTAATACTCATTTTAATATGGATGTAGAATTTTCACATATTCAACAACAGATGGATAAACTAAAGCATGAGAACTCCATCCCCTCCTCTACCTACCAATTACACATGGATAAAAAACCCAATATTGTTGTTATTATTTTAGAATCGTTTGTATCTGAAAATTGTAATTTTTTGAATCCACATTTAGAAGAGAATATCACACCATTTTTATCTCAATTATCTACAGAAAGTATAAATTTTAACCGATGTTTTGCCAATGGAAATCGTTCTGCATTCGGTATAGGTTCAATTTTATGCTCATGGCCAGTACTCCCTGGGAAACCCATCATCACGCAAGTTGAAGCCAGTTTTGATAATAATCCTGCCACACGAGCATTAGAATTATTCTCACAATGGGGATATGATTTAACCTTTCTTTATGGCGGTGACGCTAACTTCGATAATATGAAAGGCTTTGCCATGGCCAATGGATTTCATCATGTTATTGATTGGAATGACGGATTTTTAGCCAATAAATCTGATGGCACCATGTGGGGGAAATACGACCACATCATGTTTGACAAACTCATTGATATTGCCAATTCTAAAGGGGAAGAACCCTTTATGATAAATTTCTTTACCACCACTAACCATGATCCCTTTCACGTTCCTGAATCGTATGAAAATAAAATCCCCCAACTCCAACTTGGGAAGGCAAAACATATTCGTGCCAAACGGACTATGGCATATAATGATATTGTTTTAAAGGAGTTCTTTGAACAGGCAAAGCAAACCGACTGGTATGAAAATACCATATTTGTAATTACTGCCGATCATGGGCTTAATGTTCATCGAAATATCCCCAATCATCCTTTAAATGGGCATATCCCTTTTATGATTCATTCACCCCTTATTAAAATACCCCATCAATCTCATAAAATTGTGAGCCAAATCGACATCCTTCCTACCCTTATAGATTTAATGGATGAAGACCATGTATTACCCCAATTATATGGATATTCTGCGTTGCAGGGTGGAGATGGTTTTGCATGTAGGGTTTCACACAAAAATCTACAATGGATTACCCCGAACTATATTTATTATCAACTCATGGGTAATGAAAAACAACAACTCTATACCTATGAATCTTTATGGTCCCAACCCTATACAGAATTGCCATTACACCATGAATTGTATAATTATCATCAGCGTCTTAGTCAATATTATATCCAACATGCATACTCAACATTTAAACGAATGTACTGATGGGTAAATACTTTTTGTAATATCTCAAGCTTAGCCTCAACCTAAACCTCAACCTAAACCTTTACCACCTCATCCACCAATATGGTGAGGGGCGAAAATCAAGATGTGATTTGTGAAAATATATTCATGGGGATTCCTTTATTTATTATTTTTCCAAATGGGACACGATTCCCAATTTTCTGGGAACCCCATCTGAAGTAATGGAATTTGAGGATTATCTTTAATCAATTTATTCAAATCTTTTTTCCATTTTAAAATAATATCATCTGCACCCATTTGATTAAGTAGATATTTCATTATCATAATAATACAAAAAACTCTATTATTTTGTATCTGTATTGGGACATGCCATTGAGGATGTTTGTTTACTCTTGGGATTTCTGGTTTTAGTCCCAATTCTTTATTCCATAATCTACTATGATGGGCTACAATATTTCGAATTGCATGAAGAGATTTAAACCACGATATAAATACTGTATCTGAAACTCCATATTCACTGGCAATTTGCTGTTTTAACTTGGTTTCAACTCCCCGAAATAAAGTTAATATATTTCCAAACGACATAATTTCTGTTGCCATCCATAATGGTAAAAATTTATAACTAGTATCATATTTTTTCCCAAAATGGGCAACAAAGGTTTCTTTACTTATTTTTCTTTCTAATATTAATGAATTTATAAACCTTCTTCGATGAGAATTACTCAGCTTTGGTAAAAATCGTTTGTAATGATAATTAAATGCACCATTAGAGTGTGATAAGTAATATGTAATTTTTGTTCTAATATCTACTTCAATCCATTCAATGGCATCCATTAAAATTAGCCTAAGTTGATGATCAAATAAATAACGATTCCATACTTCTTCAAATGTTGTATTGGGCTTATAAGTATCGTCATCATTTCTAAATGGATATAAATACGCACTTAAACGATAATAATTCACTCCTTGTAATATTGAAATAAGATGTTGTTTTTCAGTAATTAGACCTCTCTTTATGAGCCTATCTGCCTGTTTTTCAAAAGTAAGGGGATGTTTTGTATATCTCATCAAAGGACCAGTATTATTATAAAGAAAAACCCACCAGAATTGAGCATCCAATTAAGGAGAGGCTTGGCGGGTTTGCTACCGTTAATTTAAAGTACATTGCTACTGTTTTTCAAGTAATTATTCAGCCTTAGTTTTTCTTCTTCTGAAGTTATCACCTCACCCACCAATGTGGTGAGGGGCAAAAACCAAGATGTGATTTGTGAAAATATATTCATTGGAACCTCTCTTTTTTGTTAAGCCAAATTATTATACGGTACTCATTACCACTTTTATTTTTCAACCAATTATCTCATTCACCACTAATACAATATCTAAAATATTCAACTCACCATCTATATTTATATCTGCCACACATAGTTCACTTTCTAATGGTTCCTCATTTTCAATAATTATATTGACGATGAGCACTATATCCAAGATATTGATTAACTCATCTTCGTTTATATCTCCTGAATATGAACAACTTTGATTTTGGTCAAAATAAAACGCACCCATATCTGCAATGGTGCCGTCTGGGTCTAAGGGTGAGTTGGGATCACCAGCATCAATACAGGGTGAATTAGGTTGAAGGGAGAAATCGCCATTTTCAGGGTCAGTGAAGAGAGGATTAGAATCTAGTATATTGAATGTTTCAATTTCTACCCAATCTGAAGTAAGTAAATCATTTCCACCTTCAATTAAAGTATGACTAACTGTGGATGTATTTACAAAGTCTAATATTAAAAATCTATTGAATGTAAATGGAGAATCATCAATATTATTATCCCAAATGATTGAATTGATTAAATTAAATTCACAACTACTATCAATACATAATAATGCATAGTATGCATACTCATTGTATAATTCCTCATTAGTAAATGTACAGTTCTCAATATTTACTCTATTGGCAAAAAAAACATGTAATGAAGATGCTATACCTCCATGATTACCATCAAACAGAGAATTTTTTATATCTAATGTTGAAAAATATTCATCTTCAGGTTCAGCGCAAAGCTCAAACCCAAATGTCCCATTTCCATCAAAATTTATGCCACCGGCATAACCCCTATAGTTATTGAAGAAATTTACTGATTCAATTGTTAAACTTCCTCCATTGTTATTAAAATCAACACCACTCATACTCCCACCCGTAACTGTCATGTTACTAACATAATACTGTGGAGAAATCAGGTGATTGCTAAATTCTATTACAGACGACCCATTGTTTGAACCATCCACTATAGTTTGAAACATGCCCGCACCTTGGATTGTCAATTTTTGTAAATTATTATCCTCAATATGAACATTCTCTACAAAAGTCCCTTCTCAAATTTGAATGGTGTCACCATCCGCAACAACATTAATTCCATGTTGGATGGTGGCAAAGGGGTTTTCAATAGAACCATCACCAGTTTCATCAGATCCATCAATACTTATATACCAGGATTCACCAGTTCTGTTAGTATTGTATTCATTATGGATTGGCAAAATTGAATCACTTGTATAATTTTTAGAATTCAACAACGTAATTAAAATTATAGGAATTAAAATCAACTTCATTAGTTAGGTTACTCCTTCCGTTTATACACCTTTAATATTTTAGGTATATAAACATTATTTTTGTAAAATAATTTTTTGTGTATGTGAATATTTATTTGAATTTATTTTTAAAATATATATTCCCGAAGGATATTTCATTCCATCCCAATAAAATTGATAGTTTCCCTTCGACAATTTTTTATTGACAATTTCATTAATTAAATTACCATTTAAGCCATAGACATTTACTGATATAAAACTATCTATATTTACCTCAAGGGGAATGGTAACTGTAGGATTAAAGGGATTAGGATATGCAGGTGTAATCAAAAAATCATTGGGGTTAGAATCTGTAATATTATTGTTTGTAGAAATTCTCCCAAAGGTTTCTTGATCAAGAATATCAACATCTAATAATTCACTACTGGAGTTAGCTGCTTCAACAAAAACAATTTCAGTATTATCACCAGAAGAACGACCAAGTCCTTTTGGTTTCAGCTTTATATCTAATAAATCACCTTCACCTTGTCCTATTTTTTGTCCTTTATAAAATCCACTCCCAGCCCACCTATTTGATTGAGGGAATAAAGCATGTGGGTATGAAGATTGTCTTTCCACATCTACGTATAGTAATGGAAATAAATTAGAATTTGGTGATTCAGCAGAATCAAAAATAGGGATCAATCTGGTCATAAAAAGACGATTTGAACATTCACTATTATATTTTTGAATTAAAAATTCCATAGGTGAAAGATAAAGAAACCCATATTATAAATGCAATACTTTATATCATTTATATATTTGTCAATAATATGATTCTGTACTATATTCAGTGGGTACATTTTTAACATAAAATAAGGAATACCGTGAAAAAGAATCTACAAACAATAACGCGTATTTTGCTTGCGCTGAGCCTATTGGTTATCTTTGGCTGTGAACAGGGTACGTCTTTTGCTCAATATAGTGAATCCGCCAGGGTGGTTACCGAAAACACTCACGGTGATCTCCTCCATAAGGGTGTAGTGAAGGGTGAATTATCAACCTCTCTCCCTCATGGCACTATTTACCAATGTGTATGTGGCCATTGGCATGTGGCAGTGGGTGGTGAAAAACTCTATGCAGGTAAAAGTTGTGATAATGAGCATGGCAATACCTACGCACTTCAACTCAAATCAAACTCTACTGCATCCTTTATGGCTCCCGCAATTGTTCAATTATTTAATGTGTCCGGTGATGTAAATTATATAGACGCCAATGGAAATAGCCATAGCATTAGTAATGATACAACCATTACAACCACCCAAATATCTACCACAAATGGTAGCCTTTGGATAAGTACCTCCGCCAAAGTCAGTATGGGTGGTGGAAATAATAACGATGAAATAGAGGACTAATTATGAATACAAAAAATATTTTACAGTTAAACAATATAGACCATAGTGGATATGACACCATTCAGACATATTCAGAAATGTTAAACTTAAACTTACCAAAAAACAAACAGGAATTCTTGGATAATTCTGATGAATTCCTAAAGGATGTACGGCACCAAGTCATTATCTACTTGGGTATGGTAACCTATTGTAGTCAAATTGAAGACTACCATGCTGCAAAGCAGCATTTGCACCAGTTAGAGCCTATTTCTGCCCAATTTGATGATTTACATCCTCGTGTACTTTCAGGCCTGGGGTGGAATTATTATAGATTGAATAATGTTCAATTAGCAGAATCCTATTACAAGCAAGCCCTTGAATGTAAGGGAATTGAACCCCAATTTAAAGCAACAACACTGTGTCGATATAGTATTTTAATGACGTACTTAAACCAATTGGACAGAGCTTTAGAATTATGCACAGAATCCACAAAGCTCATTCAGTTAAAAGATTCTAAAAATAATTATAAAGCACTTCATATTGAACTCTCCAATGTACATTATGAATTGGGGAATTATAAAACCTCTTTGAACATCCTTAATGACATTATACATCAATATGAGGAATTTGGGCTACATAAATCACTATTTACCGCTAGAAATAATATAAGCAATACCCTCTCTGCCATGGGTAGATATACAGAAGCTTTGGCACAGTTAAAAATTGCCCAAACCCTCACGATAAATGATCGAAATGTTGTAATTGTGCATCGAAACTTAGGGGAAGTCTATTATGAGATGGGTGAGTACGAAACAGGCCTCACCCACCTGCAACAAGCATTAGACACCGCTAAAGCTGAAACTCATTCTGAGCATATAGTATATATTTATGAGTATATGGCAAAGATTTACAAATGTCAACATGAAGAAACCCTTTTTACGGATACAATAATAAAGGTAAAAGATGCCATTTATGACCATGTGAATCGGGTTCATTTTTTCAGTAAAAATATACAACAGGTATTTAATTGGCTATGTGAAGCCTTAAAGCAGTTGGATAGGGCTGAAGTAACTAAATCCTTTTATACATCTAATAAAACATGGCAAGAAATAAAGTATGAGTTCATGTATAATATTATGATGTATCATGTAAATCGTACAGGAGTAAATCCACAACTGTTTAAAAATTTAGGCATCACCCGATTAAATTATTATACCCTTCGTGGTCGATTGGGTAAACGGGGGTTTAAATTCCCAGATACACGATTGGTTAAGGGAGACACCAGTAGTCCATTAAATCCAAAGATACAATCTTTCATTGGCCATTGCGAGGAGAAATATTATAATACATCATTTGCAGCATTTGAAAAGCAAGTCTTTTTAGATGCATTTAAGATGTATAATTTCAATCGCCGTCAACTGGCCGCAGGATTAAAAGTAAGCTATCCCTTTGTGGTAAAAAGAGTACAACAATGGTTTGAAGAAGATAAGGGCTAAAGATTGAAGATTGAAGATTGAAGAATTAAGATTTAAGATTAGGTGTTGGGTGTTGGGTTTTAGGGGTTAGATATGGGATATTTAATTCGTAATTAATTAGTGACGAGAATAATTTGAAAGGATAGAAATAAAAAAAGTGGGGATGTATTGACCTGGCAGTCCCATCCCCACTTTACAATAACATAACTGAATCAGCTACGATGGGTGTAATTTAAAACAAATTGTCTCAATCATGCAGGTTCAGTATTCATAATAAAAGAGGAATACATGAAAACATTAATCCAAATTTTAACAACCATCATTTTGCTACTAAGTAGTGTAGTAGCACAGGATTTTAGAATAATTGGCGGAGATCCCGTAGAAGATCCCGAAACCTATCCATGGATGGTCGCATTGATCGAGGGAGATGATAATATTTCACCATCCGAAGGTCAATTTTGTGGTGGAGTAATTGTAGATGAGTTTTGGGTAATAACTGCTGCACATTGTGTAACTCTATCACAACATAATAATGCTTCAGATGGTATTGATGTTTTAGTAGGCGTTCTTGATTTAAATAATTCTATCCAAGAAAATAGAATACCTATAGATTATTACGTTCAAAATGATCCATCAATAAGCTGCCCAATTGATGATAGTAACTGGGAGTATTGGGGAAATGATGTTGCATTATTACGTTTATCAGAAGCAGTTGAAATTGAGCCTATAAAAATTATTGATAGAGAATTAGAAGATTATACTGGGAAAATATTGGGATGGGGTTTTGGTTCTACAAATAACCAACTATTTGAGGCTGATATATTTATAAATAATGAATTATGTCCTGTAATGGATGAACTTAATATATTGACAGGTTATGAAGAAGTATTAACTGGAACAAACGAACAAATTTTCACATGTCATCAGAATTCTATAAACTTAATTGGTATTGGAAATGGAGATAGTGGCGGACCACTAGCATACCAAAGTGTAGATGGTTCATTTAAGTTACTTGGTGTGGCAAGTTGGGCATTTTCATATCCAGTAATAAATCCAGATATTATACTACTAAGTGTATTTACCAATTTATTCGATGATGTTAACTGGATATATTCCTATATCCCAAACCCTGGTTGTACTGATAGCGAAGCAATTAATTATAATTACCTTGCCAACGAGGATGATGGCACTTGTTTTTATGATTGTGTTGAGTTAGATATAGATATATACGGTGATGTAAATAATGATTATGTATTAAATCAACTTGATGTCATTTTAATTGTTGATTTAATTTTATATCCATCAACCTCAATCCAGAGTACATGGTGTTCGTCAGATTATAATAATGATAATAATGTAAATATATTAGATATTGTCGGTATTATTAACGAAACACTCAACCTTTATGTCAGCAACAACTCTAGCGGACATGCTTATATTTCAAAGAATTTGACGAGCACTGGAAATAATACATATCAATTAAATATAGATTTATATAGCTCAGATATCATTAGTGGTGTACAAATTACTACAAAAGCACCCTCTGGTAAGAAAATAAAAAGCGTTAAAAGGTCGCAGCAAATTGAACATATGAATTTTGATTATAGTATTTCTAGTGACTCAATGTCTGCAACTGTACTTTATTATGGAATAACTGGACAAACAATCACTAATGGGTTAAACTCACTTTTTTCAATCGATTTAAAGAGTTCTCAAGATTTAGGACGTACAATTGATGATAGTGAATTTTCAATGATTGGTTTAACCAATAATGGTGAAAGTTTTTTTAACTATGATATTATTAGTTCAGAAGAACTGGGGAGAATTGCAAACTATAATGGGTTTGAAATTCCACGGAATTTTATAATGCATCCTGCTTATCCTAACCCCTTTAATCCAACAACAAACATAGATTATGAAATTTCAGAAGGAGCTCATGTTAAAATAGCTGTTTATAATTTAAGAGGTGAATTTATTGAATCTTTAATAAATTCAAGAAAAGAACCTGGAATATATTCAACTATATGGGATAGCAAAAATCAATCATCAGGAGTATATTTGGTGAAAATTACGGTAGATAATAATACTATAGTTGAAAAAATAACATTATTAAAATAATGAGGTACCCTATGAAACATAATTTATTAATAATAGTTTTTTTTGTTAATTCTATTTTCGCTCAGCAATATTATGAAAATATTCTTACTCCTGAAAGTTCTTCTTGGGGTGATTCATATGGATGGCAAGCTCAAGTAGAAAATGGTTTTCTAGTAACATTTTTCAATAGTTCATCAGGGGGGGGATGTAAGTTTTTTCATTTTGAGAATCAAGAATGGGTATTTAATGAATCACTATCCTCAGGTACGCTGTCAAGAATGCAACAACAATTAGGAGAAGATTTTTATCTTTTAAGTACTCATGGTTATTTAACTCCTAATAACTATCCTGGTGAAATATATGTTCGAAGTGTACAAGATTATAATTTGAGTTATGAAAATACTATTCATAACCCTGACCCAGAAAATTATAATTTCTTTGGTAATGATTTTTTTAGAAATGATAATTTTTTAATTACCGTTTCCGAACATCGTGAAAATATCGATAGAAAATATCATTTTTATAATATTATTTCTGGAGAATGGGTACTTGAAAAAAGTGTAAGTAGTGATTTTCAATTTGGAGTTACAAGTGATAATTCACTATACATTAATGAAAACATTTCATTAGTGGGTAATCATCACTTTGCAATTTCAGACTCTAATCAAACTGGGGCAATTCAAATTTATAAAAGGAATAATAATGAGTGGATTTTTAATTCAACCTTGTTTAGTCCAAATCCTGTTATTAATTCAAAATTTGGACTTGGTTTAAAATTTAAAAATAACCATCTATTCGTTTCAGCCCCCTTTGAAAATAATGGTGAAGGTGCTTTATATATATTTGAATATATTCTTGATGAATTTATTTTTAAACAAAGACTGAATTCTCATGATATTGAACAGAATGATAACTTTGGTTCATCTTTTGATATGAATGAAAATTATTTGATTGTAGCTTCTAAATATGACAGTGATGCTGGTCCTGGTTCTGGATCTGTTTATATATTTGAATTAGGTAGTGATGGCTTATGGGCGGAAACTCGAAAAGTATATGCAAGTGATGCAGAAAGTTTAGACCTATTTGGTTCAACAATTAGTATCAATGATAGTTATTTTGTTGTAAGCGCTCCTTTTAAAAATAATTTGACAGGTGCAATTTATACTTATAAACTATCAGACACTATGCTCCACGCTAACTTCGCTACTTACCCTGTTACCGGTAATGCACCCCTATCCCTCACCTTTAATGACTTATCACAAGGCAACCCTACTTCC
>CAYFMU010000027.1:0-31473 GCA_964344315.1 uncultured bacterium
ATTGACATCTTAGATATTGTAAGAATTGTGAATATTGTGCTAGGGAATGGTTAATCTATACTTTTAAATAGATTAATACTAATCGTTGCCAAATCACTATTAGGGAATCGTGCCATATTTTCTGGTTCAGGAATAAGCCCAGCCTCTTTAGCTGAATTCAAAAACGTACTAATTTCCACAATATATTGATCAGAATAGCCATGGGTACTCTCATAAGCTGTTGATGTGGTTGCCCCAACATTTGTAGCCGTTAAATGGGGTGGCAAACAGTGAAGCTCTAAGACTAATAATCCAAAACGTTTTACATACGGACTCCATGCATGCAAATGCTCAACCAAATTTTGCTTTAGCTCATAATTAGGGATTAATCGTCCCCGATAGGCATAAGCACCTGTAGAATGACTAATTCTATTGGTATATGACATTTTGGGGCATGAATAAATGCGATTATGGTCAAGGAAAGAACGTACATTTAATAAATCACCCAAATCAATATCAAACTGAGATTTTAATTCTGCAGCATATTTATTGGGGTGACTAATATCTGCGTGGAGAATATGATGTTGAATCCGCGCATCGGTTAAAGTTTTTGCAGATGCAATTCTTGCTGCTTGATTAAAGTCGGCCCCAACAATTAATAGTGGAAAGTTATCTAAATTTTCACCCCTCAGTGTATTGTTTTTTACCAATTCATATAGATGCTTTAAAAGTGTACCGTCTCCACATCCCATATCTGCAATACCTACAGGTTGTTCCTCTAATGGTTGATTAAATATATTAATTACTATCTCATCAATTTTTTTGAAATATGTTGAATGTGCGCCGCCACTACCCCAAACATTCATGGTTCTATCCACATGGGTTTCTGAACCCGTTTCATCACGTTTCCAGATTAAATGTGGATCACCAAATAGTATTTCATGTTGATGTGAAAACATGGGGAGGTATGAAACAGTAACGCCATAAGCAGATGCACGTTTAAAATAAAATTCACCCAATTCTGTCAATTCATTATTAGAGTTGATGTAACCAATGCTTTCGAAATAATTACAAAATGAATTTATGAGTGGAAACTCAGTTCTATCAGATTCACATACTTTGCCATTGGATAAGTAGTGTTCAATTTTGTCATTCATCCCTAGAGATACTAGGGCAGGACCAATGAGTATTCCTTCAATTTGTAGTTGAATTTGTTCAGGAATATCTTGACTCAATTTGGAAATTGAATTTACTGCATCATCATAATTTTTTGAATATGTATTATGGGTAGAAAATAGTCGATAACGATATTGTGGAATATCGTTTAAGAGTTTTTCAACTTCAGAATATATATGTGCAAATTTAAACACCTCTGTTCCAGTAGTTGTAATTTCAAAATGAATATGCTCATTGCGTTCATCCACCTCTCTCTGTAGCCATCCTTGTGCACTCAATAATCGTAGCGCAACATTCATGTAGCCATGATTAGATGGAAAGTTTTGAAATATATCTTCAATTGAGAAGTTATTTTTTTCACAAATAAATTCGATGATGCCACGTTGATGGAGTGAAGACACTGTTGATGTAATTGCTATGCCATCTAAGTGTCTAAAGAGTCTCCCTCTCAGTTCAGAAGCCTTGTTTTTGTCCACAAATTAATCTTTCAAAATCATATAATTTTCGGTATAAATCAAACTAAATTTGGAAGTTTTATCAAGGCGAAATCTACACCATATGGCATTAGTACCAAAACATATAAAAGAGCTATCACCGTATAAAGCGGGAAAGCCAATATCAGAAGTTCAACGTGAGTTAGGACTATCAGAAATTGTAAAATTAGCCTCTAATGAAAATCCATTAGGGCCACCTAAGTCTGCAATAAATGCGGCAAAACAATCTTTAGATGAATGTCACCGTTATCCCGATGCAGCTGCATTTGTACTTAGGCAAAAGTTAGCCGAAAAGTTTAATCTTAAAATGGGCAATGTGGTGTTAGGTGGTGGCAGTGAAGGGGTAATGTCAACTATAATGAGAACATTCCTCAAGCCTGGGGATGAAATTATTGCTGCACGAAATTCATTTATTGGATTTAGAGTTTTGGCAAATGCCAGTGGAATTCACACAAATTGGATCCCGATGAATGATTATCACTATAATCTCTCTGCCATGGCTGATGCTATTAATGAATATACAAAAATTATTTATTTGGCAAACCCAGATAATCCCACAGGGACTTATTTTACCGTAGATGAATTTGATGCTTTCATGGATAGAGTGCCTGAACGGGTGCTGGTAATATTAGATGAGGCTTATTTTGAATATGCTGAATCCGTGGAGGATTTTCCAGACTCTATGCATTATCGTTATGATAATGTTATTACACTGCGAACGTTTTCAAAAGCATATGGATTAGCGGGGTTCCGTGTAGGTTATGGCTTTGGCCATGAAGATTTAATTGGTAATCTACTCAAAGTTAAACTGCCATTTGAACCTGCAATTCCAGCACAACGCGCAGCCATCGCAGCATTAGATGATTCAGAATACTTATCAAATACATTAAAGCTAAATGCAGATGGCATGAAACGTATTATTAAAAAATTAACAGAAATTGGAATAAAAACAATACCATCAGTTACCAACTTCGTTACTGTGGTATTTGAAGATGATGAAGCTGCAAAAAGATTTACCCAATTAATGTTAGAGAATGGTGTGATTCTGCGTCATTTAATTGGATTTGGTTTACCTGAATGCGTGAGGGTAACTATTGGCAATGAATACGAAAATGATTATTTTATAGATAAATTAAATTTAGTTATGGAGAATAAAGTTTAATGGCTTTTATGACCAAAGAGTGGGAAGGAACTGAATATTTTACAGTTAGAGATTTTAATCACGTTGAGTTTTATGTAGGGAATGCAAAACAAGCAGTACATTTTTACCGCTCTGCATTTGGTTTTAAGCCTATTGCATATTGTGGTCCTGAAACGGGTGTTAAAGAATATGTATCCTATGTACTGCAACAAGATCAGATATATTTTGTATTTACTACACCTTTATCCTCTAATCATCCTGCGTCAGCATGGCTTTCAAAACACGGTGACGGTGTAAGAGATATAGCCTTTACTGTAGACTGTGATCAAGAATCACATGACTCATGTATTTCAAGGGGTGCTGAAAGCGTATTAAAGCCCACAGTCACAGAAGATGAATTTGGTAATTATGGAAAATCAACAATTAAAACCTATGGCGATACGGTTCATTCTTTTATTTTCAATGATAATTATAATGGAATATGGGCACCGGGATTTGAAGCCTTAGAACTACCAGAAGTACCCTCAAAAGACCCAGGGTTAATTAGAGTCGATCATATCGTGGGTAATGTTGATTGGGATGAAATGGACAAATGGGGTGAATTCTATAAAAATATTTTTGGATTTCCAACATTTGTACGGTTTGATGATACAGACATATCTACACAATATTCTGCATTAAAAAGTATTGTGGTTCGATCTAAAAACTGGAAAGTGATGATGCCCATCAACGAACCTGCAAAAGGCATTAAAAAATCTCAAATTGAAGAATATTTGGATTTTAACGAAGGTGCTGGAGCACAACATATTGCCATTCAAACGGGTGATATAATTCAAACCATTTCGGCATTACGGGCAAATGGTGTAGAATTTTTAGAAGTTCCAGATACGTATTATGATGTGTTGACAGAGCGAGTTGGTGAAATTGATGAAGATTTAGAAACCTTGAAAAAACTTAAAATTTTAGTAGATCGCGATGAAGAAGGATATTTACTACAACTATTTACAAAACCGTTAGAAGATAGACCAACTCTATTCATTGAAATTATTCAGCGAAAAGGCTCACGTGGATTTGGGCAAGGGAATTTTCAGGCATTATTTGAATCTATCGAATTAGAACAAGCTAAACGGGGAAATCTATAAGGAGAAAATATGCCTTTCTATCAGCAACAGGGTAAAATTCCACCAAAGCGCCATACTGTGTTTAAAAAAGATGATGGTAGCTTATATTATGAAGAATTGGTGAGTCGTGAAGGATTTTCTCATATGTACTCCAATCTTTATCATTTACGGATGCCTACTCGAGTTTCTGAATTGGGTGACTTTTCGCCAATTAAAATTTCTAACCTTAATGGTAAACATCAAGCTCGACATATTAGAACATCAAAAATAAGTAGAGCTGGTGATGCTATTACTTCCAGAACTCCACTTTTTTATAATAATGATGCCATAATTTCAAAATCGCATATTGATAAATCTATGGATTACCATTTTAGAAATGGTCATTATGATGAATTATGGTATATTCAGGATGGTACGGGAACATTAATCACAAATTATGGTAATATCACATTTGGATTTGGAGATTATATTGTTATTCCTCGAGGTGTTATTTGGCAGTTAAATATTCAGTCTAACTGTAAAATTTTAGTTATCGAAGGGTCAGGCCCCATTGAAACTCCAAATAGATATCGGAATAAATTTGGTCAATTATTAGAGCATTCACCTTTTTGTGAGCGAGATATTTCAACACCTACATTAAATAGTCCTATTGATGAAGAAGGTGAGTTCCTCGTTAAGGTTAGGGTGCAAGGTGGAATTCAAGATATGGTGTATGCTCATCATCCACTAGATGTTGTTGGTTGGGATGGTTATTATTTTCCGTGGAAAATAAATATCGATGACTTTGAACCTTTAGTGGGAAGTATTCATCAGCCACCTCCAGTTCATCAAATGTTTCAAAGTCATGGCTTTGTAATATGTTCTTTTGTTTCACGATTATTCGACTTCCATCCAGACGCTATTCCCGCACCGTATCCACATTCAAATGTAGATTCAGATGAATTATTGTTTTATTCTCAAGGTGATTTCATGAGTCGCAAAGGTATTGAACCTGAATCAATTTCATATCATCCAATGGGATTACCTCATGGACCACAACCAGGAAAGTATGAAGCATCTATTGGAAAAGATAAAACAGAAGAATTAGCAGTAATGATTGATACATTTAAACCTTTACACGTGGCTAGTAATATTACCGATATTGAAGATGTAGATTACTATAAGTCATGGAAATAAAAGTGAAATTATATAATACTTAAAGTATAACTTTAATAAGGAGGTTTTATGGCAAAAGGTGTATGTTGGTTTGAAATTCCTACAACTGATTTGAATAGGGCAAAATCATTTTATGAAGCTGTTTTTGGAGTCAAGTTACGAGAAATGAATGTAGATAATGACCATATGTTTGTATTTGAATCATCAGAAGAATTAGGAGTTATTGGTGGGGCAATTTTTCAAGCTGAAGGATTTAATCCCAGTAAAGATGGGGTACGTATATACTTTGATGGCGGAGATGATTTATCTCAATATTTAGATAAGGTTGAATCTGCAGGGGGTAACATTATTAAACCCAAAACCTTAATTGCTGAAGAAATTGGTTATATCGCAGATTTTATTGATACTGAAGGGAATTTAATTTCCTTATACTCTAAAGGATAAAGTGTATAAAACGTTTAATCCTCAAGAACAGGATTTAAAAACCAATTATCAGCTATTAATTTCTGGAATAATTCCTCGTCCAATAGCATTGGTCAGTTCAATTAGTGTAGATGGAGTTGGTAATTTAGCTCCATTTTCCTTTTATAATGGATTTAGTGCACAACCTCCAATTGTAGGCTTTTCACCTGCATTGGGTGGAAGAGACGCCCAGCCGAAGGATACATTGGTAAATATTCGTGATACAAAAGAGTTTACCATTTCTTTGGTATCGATAGATATGACTGATCAAATGCTAATTTCTTCAACAGCATTTGGTAAAAATATTGATGAGTTTGATAAATCTGGGTTTACCAAGCGAGAGAGTAAAAAAGTTTCACCGCCTCATGTACATGAATCACCATTTATTATGGAATGTAAATTGCATGATATAATTGAGTTAGGTTCTCTTCCTGGAAGTGGAAATTTGATTTTAGGTGAAGTTGTATATTTTCATGTGTGTGAGGATGTCTATGAAGATGGAAGAATTCACCCAGAAAAACTTAATGCAGTAAGTCGATTAGGGTACAGCTGGTATTCTGATTCAAGTAAGGGATTATTTCAGATTAAACGCCCAGCTATCACATGTGTAGGATTTGATGAAATTCCCGAACAAATAAAGAGCAGTAATCAATTAACGGCAAAAGAATTATCACAATTGGCCAACATAGCTAAAAGACCAAAAAAAATCGATAAAGAATTATGTAATCTTGATTTGAACTCATTAATCCATGAGATTAAGGAGTGTTTATCTAAAGGATTGCTAGATGATGCATGGGTAGTAATTAATGAAATTGAAAGGCGAAATTCATAATATGCAATTGTGGCAACCAACAGAAACTCATGTTGAAAGTGCTGAAATGACTTCATTTATAAATTTCGTAAATGATAATACTTCACTTAATTTAAAAAATTATAATGAGTTATATGCATGGTCAATATCCCATTCAAAAGATTTCTGGGCATCCTGTTGGGATTATTTCGATATACTATATTCATCACCATACAGTGAAGTTTGTAACGATATTAAGCAAATGCCAGGTGCAACATGGTTTAACAATGCTAAACTGAATTTTGCTGAAAACTTACTTCGATATAGAAATGGTAACATTGCCATAAAATTTTATGGTGAAAATAAAGTATATCGAGAATTATCATATTCAGAATTATTTGAAGAAGTAGAAAAATTTTCATTGGCATTACGAAAAATGGGAGTACAGAAAGGTGATAGGGTAGCCGGATTTCTTCCCAATATGCCAGAGGCAATTATTGCCATGTTAGCAACAACTAGTATTGGGGCAATTTGGTCATCATCATCGCCAGATTTTGGCATAAAAGGAGTGTTAGATAGATTTACACAAATTAAGCCTAAAGTTATCATTGCTGCCGATGGATACTTTTTTAAAGGTAAGGTTGTTAATTCTCTTGAAAAATTAAAAGGAATTATCAGTGAATTATCAAGTATAGAAAATGTTGTTGTGGTAAAGTATACTGTTGAAGGTAATATTGATGATATACCCAATGCAAGTTGGTGGAATGATGTATCTATCAAAACTAATCAAAAATTAGATTTTGAACAACTACCATTCAATCATCCATTATATATCATGTATTCCTCTGGAACCACGGGAAAACCCAAAAGTATAGTACATTCAGCTGGAGGGACCTTAATACAACATCTTAAAGAACTTATACTGCATACAAACTTACGTGAAAACGACAGTATTTTTTATTTTACGACCTGTGGATGGATGATGTGGAATTGGCTTGTTTCTAGTTTATCAGTAGGCGCTACAGTAATATTATATGATGGAAATCCCTTTTATCCAACTCTAGAGCGTATGTTAGATATTGCCATTGAAACTAAAATGAATATATTTGGTACTTCAGCAAAATACATTGCGTCCTTAGAAAATGAGGGTGTAATCCCATCAAAATTATCTGATTTTCCACATCTCCGTACCATTCTTTCTACAGGTTCACCCCTCAGTGATGATTCCTTTGAATATATATATATGAAATGGAAATCTGATGTTCAGTTAAGCTCTATATCTGGAGGAACGGATATCATTTCTTGTTTTGCTTTGGGGAATCCCATTTTACCTGTATATAAAGGTGAATTGCAATGCAGAGGATTGGGTATGAGGGTCGAATCTTATAATTCATTGGGCGAAACTATAAAAAATGAAAAAGGTGAACTTGTATGTTCGCAAGCCTTTCCATCAATGCCTATTTATTTTTGGAATGACAATGACGGTGAAAAATATCATAACGCTTATTTTTCTGAATTTAAAAATGTTTGGCATCATGGCGATTTTATTTCAATTAATCAAAGGGGTGGAATTAAAATTTTTGGTCGATCTGATGCTACCTTAAATCCTGGAGGAGTACGTATAGGTACAGCAGAAATTTATCAAGTTGTAGAGAATATGACTGAAATAGAAGATTCGGTCATTATTGGCCATAAAATTGATGATGACGAAGAAGTTGTACTGTTTATAAAATTAGATGATGGTCAAAAATTAAATAATGAACTCATCAACAAGATTAAGTTTAATATTCGTTCAAATTGTAGCCCAAGACATGTACCTGCAAAAATTTTCACTGCGCCAGATATTCCATATACAATTAATGGTAAAAAAGTGGAATTAGCCGTTAAACGGTCAATACATGGGGAAGATGTAACCAATAAAGAAGCATTAACAAATCCTGAATCCCTTGATTATTTTAAATCTATTAAGATTTAACTTATTTCAGCTGTAGTTCTTTTATTTTTCTGGATAGATTGGGTTGCTTTAGTCCAATAGCATCTGCAGTTTCAGAGATATTCCAATTATGTTTTTCCAACTGTTTAATTAAGTATTCTTTTTCAAATAAAATTTTGGCAGATTTAAAACTTAAAGAAAAATCAATATCTTTTAAAGATTTTTGTGAGGATGAAGCGTTTTTTATATTCTGTTCAATAAGTTGCGCTGAAATGTCATTTGTTGGAGAGAGAATATATAATCTCTCCATTAGATTTTTTAATTCTCGGATATTTCCTCTAAATGGATGGTTTAATAATAGTGATAACCCCTCATCATCAATTGTTTTGGGTTCCATTTTTAGCTCTGAAGCAAAATGCTTCAAAAAGTGATTAATTAATAGGTGAATATCAGCCTTTCTTTCCCGTAAAGGCGGTAAGTGAATAGGAAGTACATTTAACCGATAAAATAAATCTTCTCTAAATTCATTATTTTGAATCATTTCCTCTAAATTTTTATGGGTAGCTGCAAGGATCCGAACATCAACTTTAATGGTTTTATTACCACCTACCCGTTCAAATTCACCCTCTTGAATGAAGCGTAAAAGTTTTGCCTGCGTTTGCAGTGACATATCTCCAATTTCATCCAAAAAGAGTGTACCGCAATGTGCCAATTCAATTTTGCCTTTTTTCTGAGCATTTGCACCTGTAAATGCTCCTTTTTCATAACCAAATAATTCACTTTCTACTAAATCTTTGGGTATGGCTGCAGAATTAAAGGCAATAAAGGGTTGTTGATGTCGTGGTGAATTTTCATGAATTGACCATGCAACCAATTCTTTTCCGGTACCAGATTCGCCCCGTATTAGCACTTTCGTATTGGATTGAGATACATTGTGAATAATTTGTTGAATTTCCTTCATTTTGGGAGATTCAGCAATCATGTTATTTCCACTTTGTTTTTCATCTTTTAATGCATTGGATGCATTTAGTAATCCAGACTTCTCCTCTATATGCTTAATTGTAGTTAATACTCTAGACATTGAAAGTGGTTTTTCAATAAAATCAAATGCACCGTGTTGAATTGCATCTACAGCCATAGAAATATCGCCATGACCAGAAATCATTACAATTTCTAATAATCTAAATTCTGATTTTAAAGATTTAATCAAATCCAGACCATTGGCATCGGGTAATTTCATATCTAAAAATAGAAGATCAATTTCATTATCTTCTAATTTCTTAATACCCCGTTTTGCAGAAAATGAATGGATAACATGATGACCTTCATCTTTCAGAATATCAGAAAGTGTAAAACAAATATTTTTTTCGTCGTCTACGATGAGTATGTTCATTTATGCTCCATTAATGGGGAATTGAATAATAAATTTAGCACCATTTTCAATATTGAATGCTTCAATGCTTCCACCATGTAAAATTATGATTCGATTAACTATAGATAACCCTAATCCAGTACCTTTTTGGCGTGTAGTAAAATAAGGTTCAAAAATTTGATTTAAATGCTCAGAATCTATACCTGGACCGTTATCAATTATAGAAATTTTAATTATTTCATTCATTAATGAAATATTAATTTTAATTTCTACTTTTTCATCCATAAGAATTGCATTTTGTATTAGGTTTGCAAATACCTGTTTCATTTGACTCGCATCGCATTCAAAGTTGATATTATCACGATTAAATGTCAGTATTATATTTTCATCTGGGTAAGATGAAATTTCATCTTTTATAATCGTAATTAAATCTCTTTCTTTTAATATTGGTTCTGGTAATCGGGCAAATTGGGAGAATTCAGTAACTAATATTAACAATTTAGCCAATTCCTCCTCTATAATCTTTATGGTTGAGAGTAGAATTTCTCGAGATACAGGAGAGTCTGCATTCATTTTTATCTTAAATCGATCAATGGTCAAGGCGATAGGCGTAAGTGGATTTTTAATTTCATGAGCAAGAATTCTAGCCATATCACGCCATGCAGATTCTTTTTCAATTCTAATGAGTTCCTGTTGATTTTTTGATAATTCAGTTAACATATTATTAAATGCTATAATAACATCATTAATTGGAGAGTATGGGCTTTCTTTAATGTGAGAAGTCTCAAGATTATGAATGGATAATTCTCTTACGGCATATTGCAATTTTTGAAGTGGATATGTAATTAATGATAAAAGAATAAATAGTGAGATTAAGGTAAATAAAAATATAAATCCTAGAATAAATAGTGATGCAATTTCTATTTCACGTTTGAAAATTCTCCAAGTTAATGCATCTTGTTTTTCTAATTCTAAGATTTCTTCAATACGTTTATCAAAATCTTTTTGTTTCACCTCAGGGATGAAATTTTTATTGTCCTCATAAAGTATGTATAACTTTTCTTCAATAGCCATACTTTCTTTATGGATAGAGTATTCATCTAATTGTGAGATGAAAAATAGACGAATTAAAATGCCAAAAAAGAGGAAGACTATTAGAACCGTTAAAAACAGCTGAGTTTTTATTGATGGAAATCTAAATGTCATTTTTTCAATATTGATATATCAAAATTTTTTGAAATATACATGGGTAGTAGTTGGCTGAAAATAAATTTAGTTTGGATTAATTGTGAAATTTCAGAATTTTCATTGAACTTTAAGGATGCATAAATATGGATGGTATAAGAATATCCTGGTGCAATCTCCTGAATATTTAAAATGGGGGTGTAATTCATAATTTTCCATTTTAATAGAGCTTCATTAAAATCTGAATGTACAGTTATTTGATCTTGGGTTGATATTAAATAATTACGTTTAAGTAAATTGTATTTTATTGATGAATTATATTGATGTTGATTGAGCTGGATTGGAAGCCCAATATTAGGATTTATTCTTGTGATAGATGTATTGAATTCTATATCTACAGAATGACCTGTATTAATTATTTCGCGAAGTTCTGGAAATTCTAGTTGATCAATTTGTGTTGAAACATAAATAGTATTATTTTTTTCAATAATTTCAATTGAAGATAGGATGGGGGATGTATCTGAAATAGACGTGTATATTACACTGCCTAAAGCAACAATTTGTGTAAATAATAAATTTGAAATTGAGTTGAACACAAAAAGGTGGGGGGGCTAGCAGAGCTCACCCCCCTAATAATTATCTACCAAACCATAATTTTAAATTTACACCATGTCCTTCAAGGGTTGGAGGTGATGCCCCAGCAACATTAATTCCTGAGTTCTTTTCTTTCCATTTATCATCAGCTGCAAATGTGGTAAGATAGGTGTAATCAGCTTGTAATGCCATCCATGGTAATACACGTACTAATACACCGGCACTGGGCATGAGCACTGTATATCCTTTTTTAAATTGAACGGCCCACGTTTCTCCATCATTAAGTTGTGTACCATCCCAACTTACATTATTACTGTATTCACCCATAGATATAGATGTTTCACCCCAGCCAATTAAAGTACCAAAATCTAGGAGGAGTTTTTCAGTAAATAATGCAATTTTTTTATTTACAGTAAATCCACCAAATTCAGATATAAGATTTAAAACCTGAATTTTATCTCCCACATTATTTTTTTCATTAATTTCCAAGCCAGCACCCATACCACCAACAAAAAATCCACCGCCAACATTACCACCACCATATCCTCCATGGAATACTGCATTTTTTGCACTTATTCCTGAGAATCCATATGATGTGGCAAATGCATTAATTTCAGGGAAATTATAGTCCATAATGAGGGTCATAGGGCCACCGCCACCGAATCCAACACTGAGTTTTTCATCAAAGTCAAATGACTCATTCTTATGTTCTTTTGGTGGTTGAAAAGTTAATTCTGTAGTCATGATTTTTTCATTCCGAAAAAACTTGATTTCAACCGTGTCGCCATAGTTTTTCATATTACGCAGATTGAGTAGGTGATCTTCATAGAGTACTTTTTCACCATCAAAATACATGATGATATCATTTTCTAATAAACCTGCATTTTCTGCGTTTCCACCACTAATTATCCCTGAAAGAAGAACGCCAAAACATTCTGTGTAGTGAAGTTCATAGGCTTCATGAAAATCAATCTCATGGGTGTAAACTCCCAATTTTGGATAGTCACCTTCTGCATCATCCTCATCTAAATAGATATCAATGCTAAGTTTTTTTTGATTTGAAGATTCATCCTCATTTTTATCTGAATTTTCAATTTTGGATTTAACCTTTTTGATTTCAATAACTTCTTCTGACTGCACATCGTCATTAGAAAAAAGTAATGAAAATGATAAGATAAGATAACAGGTATAAGTTTTCATAATTACTCCTTTGTTTTACAATAACAATTACAAATTGAATGCCAATCTATAAAATTGCTGAAAAACAACAAATATGGCTGTTAAAAGACCTATTTACGCTCAATTAATATATATCAATGTGATATAGTTATATGAAATATAGCAGTATTTCATATGTTTATGGAATAATTACATTTATAGAATAGCAATTGTAAGCAGCTGTTCATTTCCAGTAATTTTACCTATATGAATTCCGCAATATATTCTAAAAATACATTACATAGATGGTTATGGCTATCACTCATTTTTACATACTCACTTATATTTATAGGGGGATTGGTGCGAGTCTCAGGTGCAGGAATGGGATGCCCCGATTGGCCCACATGCTTTGGTAAATTAATTCCACCTACCCATGTTGATGAAATCACCTGGAATTCACATATTGAATATGAAGCAGGTGACATGATTGTAAAGAATGATACATTGTGGGTATCTGATTACAATTTCACATCACTTGAATCTTTTGGAAGGGAAAATTGGCATCCTTATGAAAAACATAATTATGCCATTTTTAATGCTCGACATACATGGACTGAGTACCTTAATCGCTTATTTGGTGCAACAACTGGAATCATCATTACCATTACATTGTTGATATCATTTTTTCATAGAAAACAATTTAAAGCTATTTATATAGCAAATTTTGCATCATTCTTGCTTACTGGCTTTGAGGGATGGTTAGGAGCAATGGTGGTGGCTTCACATCTAGAACCTATAATAATTACATTGCACATGCTTTTTGCATTGGTAATTGTGAGTCTGCAAATGTATGCGCTTATGAAATTAAAATTATATTTAAATCCTAAATTAATAGATGCTAAATATCCTCGTCAGTTGCCTACGTTATTTGTTGTATTATGGATGGCTACAATTATTGAAATTTTATTAGGTACACATATGCGAGAGGGCATTGAAATGTTAGTAAAATCATTCCCTGGACAAAGTGACCTATTTTTGATGAATACCTTGGGTGCGTTTAAATATATTCATACTGCACTGGGAATTCTATTAGTATCCATGACAGCTATAATTTGGAATAAAGTCATGATGCATAGTGAAGCCCAACCTGTTGCCATGGGGTTAACTCGAGTGTTAGTGGGTATTTTTATTTTTCAGATTGTAATGGGTGAACTCATGGTTTTCGGTACTTTTTCTCCATCTTTTCGACTATTACATATGTGGGGTGCATCTATAAGTATTTCCCTTATTATGGGTCTGTATATGATAATAAATAGGTCTCAGGTTAATGATTAAATATTCTGATTATTTTGAATTAATGAAACCACGAATTACCATGTTAGTAATGGTAACATCATATTTGGGGTTCTATCTGGGGCTTAGAAGTATGGGGCAATACTTTTTTACCAGTGAACAGATTCTACTATTTATACATTTGATGGTAGGGACATTTTTAACATCAAGTGGTGCTGCAGTACTAAATCAAGTCATTGAAAAAGACCATGATGCCAAAATGAAACGAACACAAAATAGGCCCATTCCATCGGGGAGAGTAGATTGGCGATACGCCTTAAACTTTGGTGTAGTTATGTGTATTGTAGGTACCGTTTATTTATTTCAATTTACAAATACTTTAACAGGTGGATTATCTTTTTTAACCATCGTTTTATACCTTTTTGTGTATACACCCAGTAAACGAGTGAGTACTTGGAATACAGTTATTGGGTCTATTCCTGGCGCACTTCCACCACTAGGTGGATGGGCAGCATCTACAGGTAATTTATCTGCACCAGGGTGGATTTTATTTGGTATTTTATTTTTTTGGCAAATTCCACATTTTATGGCAATTGCAATATTATATGCAAAAGACTATAAGGATGGGGGATTCAAAATGCTTCCAGGTGAATATCCAAACTCGAGTAGAACTAATTATCATATTCTATTTTTTACGATTGCACTCATCGGTACAAGTATTGGACTATACACACTAAAAGCTGCAGGAATAATCTATGCTGTGGGTGCAGCCGTATTGGGTTTAGGATTATTAGCAGTAGGTGTAAATGTTGTTTATAAACAAAATAATACGAATGCTAAAATTTTATTATTTGCATCTATAATTTATCTCCCATTATTATTGTTACTCATATTATTTGATAGATAGGGATTCCATGAACGATTCATTTTGGTTACGTATAATTTATATAGTTTCAACGGTAATTTCATTAGCGGTTGCGTTTCTAATACTGGGCCCTCGTCCTGAAGGCCTTGAGGGGATGTTAGATGTATCAGGATTACCATCAGTGAATGCATCCTTAAATACTATAACCACAATACTTCTATTATATGCTTTTTATCTGATTAAACAGAAAAAGGTAGATGCCCATAAAAAAGTAATGTTAGGTGCATTTGGTACATCCACATTATTTTTGGTGACTTATGTCATATACCACTGGTTTAAAGCAGGACCTAAATCATATGCGGGTGAATGGACTTACTTTTATTATTTTATTCTTATTAGTCATATAATTTTAGCTGCAATTGTATTACCGATGGCATTAATTGCACTATATAGAGGATGGAATAATCATGTTGCTAAACACCGCAGAGTAGTTAAATATGCTTATCCAATTTGGTTATATGTATCTGTTACGGGTGTTATGATTTATTGGATGTTATATTTGTAGAGAATTGGTTTAAAAAAGTCCCACAGCCAACTCAGCCCAAATAAGTAGGAAAAAACCAATTACAATTGAAATCAATATAATCCTTTTGGGATGAGATTCAAATTTATTAAAAACAAATTGAATAGATAATCCTGTTGTTAAGAGCATTATTCCCATCACCATAAAATCACCCATATCCCAATTCACTTTTTCGGTAAATTGCATGGCAATAAATGGGATGAGTAATAATCCCATAGAGACAAGAATTTCCTTTAGATAACTTCCCATTAGAGGGATTTACAGAATTCTCCAAAAATATTAAGGACTTGATCTATGTGGTCTTTTGTATGGCCTGTAGATATAAAGAATGTTTCATATCCCGATGGTGGGAAATAGACACCATTTTCAAGTAAAAACCGATGTAGAGAGTTATAGGTTTCAATTCCAGAATTTGCTACATCATTAAAATTATTAATTTCTGAATCGGTAAAGTATAATCCTATCATTGAGCCAAATTGGTTCACTTTTATAGAAACATCATTGTCCTTGGCGGTTTTTCTTAAACCATCAGCAAAGTATGTGCCCATTTTTTCCAATGAATCATATAATCCATCTGTTTTTAATTCTGTTAAGGTTGCAATACCACCAGCCATGGATATGGGATTGCCTGACAATGTGCCCGCTTGATATACAGGTCCTTCAGGGGCAATATGGGACATAATTTCTGCTTTTCCGCCATAGGCTCCAACGGGGAGACCACCACCAATAATTTTACCCAATGTGGTCAGGTCTGGCATAATTCCAAATCGTTCTTGTGCACCTCCATGTGCAACTCTGAATCCCGTGATGACTTCATCAAAGATTAGAACAGCACCATGTGTATTAGTTAAATCTCGAAGACCTTGTAAAAATCCATCTTGCGGAGGAACCACACCCATATTCCCCACAATAGGTTCTAAGATAATTGCTGCAATTTCATTTGGATGATTTTCAAAAGCCTGTTTAACTGCATCTAAATCATTATAAGGCACCGTAATTGTAGATTCTACAACTGCTTTGGGTATGCCTGGGCTTGATGGTTGATCAAAAGTGGCTAATCCAGAACCTGCATTGGAAAGGAAAAAATCACCATGACCATGATAACAGCCTTCAAATTTTATGATTAAATCACGATTGGTATAGCCACGGGCCAAGCGAACGGCACTCATGGTGGCTTCAGTTCCAGAGTTAACAAAGCGTACTTTTTCAATAGAAGAAACAGCATCAATGACTAATTCAGCAAGCATGTTTTCTCGTTGTGTGGGGGTACCCAATGTGGTGCCTTCATCTACTGCATTTTTAATGGCATCCTTAATTTTTGGATGTGAATGCCCCAATATGAGTGGTCCCCATGAGGCGGTGAAATCTAAAAATTTATTTCCATCTGCATCATATACATAGGCACCGTCACCTTTAACCATAAAATGGGGAGTACCACCCACAGATTTAAATGATCTTACGGGACTATTCACGCCACCTGGCATGAGTTTTTTCGCTGTATTAAATAATTGTTCTGATTGTTGATTTTTTAGTGTCATAATTTTAAGAGGTTAGTAGTTAGAGGTTTGATTGTTAGACATCCTCATTTTTTAACCGTCAATTTCCTTTTTATAATTTTTAATAGTATAAATTTTTCATTGCGATAAAATTGCTTCTATCAACAGAACAATATCTAAAATGTCAATTAGTCCATCATTATTCATATCCATTGCCCAAAATTGGGCATTATATGGTTCTGTATTTCCCAAAATCACATTAACTGATAAAATAATGTCTAAAACATCAATTGTATTGTCAAAATTTGAATCTCCTTTTAAATTTAAATGATAATAAAGTGGTCCAATATCAACCCTAGTTGAGTCTGGGTCTAATACAGTTGACGAATCACCTGCATTTATACAAGGCGATTCTATCTGTAGATAATAATTGTGTGTTTCAGGATTAATAAATAAGGGGTCAACATTAATATTATTTAATTCATCATTATAAAATTCAAAAGAAAGGTTACAAGAAGTAAATGTCGGTAACCATTCACCATCTGCATAATAATTATCAAGTATTATTGAATTTATAATTGTGGGACTTGACCAATTACTAATTAGAATACCAGACCCTTGAGGTGAAATATTATCAACAATTAAACAATTTTTAATAATTGGATTACTTGCAAAAGTAACTAAACCACCTCCAGCATATTCTGTTGCAGTATTATCTCTGATTATACATTTTTCAATTACTGGAAATAAATCATTAGTAAACATTATTTCTATTCCCCCAAATCCTGGATGAAGTGCATTAATTATTGAAAATCCACGTAATGTTACATAATGATTATTCCCATGGATTTTGATTCCGTATCCCAGAAATTCACAATCAATGATTGTATTTGATGGTCCATTTAATGATGTTATTAATATTTGACCATCAACTTCATTATTAATTAATATCTCATAATTCCCTTCACCACTATAAATACCATCCATAACAAGCACAGTATCACCTGAAACTGAAGCATCAATACCCGCTTGAATATTAGGGTAATCAGTGGGTACAACAAGTGTTGTTGAAAATGAAATAGAAAAGAAAAATAATATAAAAATTATATAATTAGAGATAAAAGAATAGAGAGTGGGGACAGTGGAATTCATTATTGATTGCACCTCAAAATTGATTGTAATTAATGATTTTGACAATTTGCACATAGGTTAACCTACACAAAAAAAAGCAGTTTTGCAAAATTGAGGAAAGTTAGTATTTAATTATGAATAGATATAATCAATGACTTATCTCTAACCTCTAACTTCTTCAGCAATTTCTTTCGCAAAATAGGATATTATAATGTCTGCACCTGCACGCTTTAAGGATACTAATAATTCATCCCTTACTTTATTGCCGTCAATCCAACCTTTTTGTGCTACGGATTTAATCATGGAATATTCACCACTTACATTATAGGCGGCGATGGGTAAGGAGGTAATATCATTTAATTCTTTTATAATATCCATATATGCCAAAGCGGGTTTTACCATGAGGATATCCGCGCCTTCTTCAATATCAAGCTCGGCTTCTTTTATTGCTTCACGCCCATTAGCCGGATCCATTTGATATTGCATACGGTCACCAAATTGAGGAGTTGATTCTGCAGCATCACGAAATGGCCCATAAAATGCAGAAGCATATTTTACTGCATAACTCATTATTGGAATGTCTGCGAAATTTTGTTCATCCAAAGCATTGCGAATAGCAGCAATCATTCCATCCATCATACCCGATGGGGCCACCATATCCACACCTGCCTCGGCGTGAGTTATAACCTGTTTTTGCAAATATGGTAATGTTGCATCATTATCCACTTGCTTGTTTTCAATAATTCCGCAATGGCCGTGATCTGTGTACTCACACATACAAACATCACTGATGATATACATTTGAGGGAAACGAGATTTTATATCTCTAATAGTTCGTTGAATTATACCATTTTCGGAAATAGCATCAGAACCGGTCACATCTTTCTCATTGGGAATCCCAAAGAGAATAATACGATCCAATCCCAGTTCTAATAATGATTCTATCTCGGTTAATATGGAATCTGGAGAAAAATGATATACACCAGGCATGGATTTAATTTCAGATTTTAGGTTTTTCCCATCACGCACAAATAGAGGATAAATTAAATCATCTTTGGTTACATGATTTTCTCGCACCAATCGACGAATCGCATCATTCTTGCGTAACCGGCGAGGCCTTAATGGTAAATTGAATTTATTGTTTTTCATAGTTCAGTCTTTAGATAATAAAGGTTAGAAATTAGATTTCAGATTTTGAGATTTACTCATTTTTAGAATTTTCATCAATAACACCTTTTTCAATCAAATTTTCTTTTAACTGACGGACTTCCTTTTTTAACTCATTTGCAATTCCCATTGCGGTTATTCCAAATACCATACCAATTATTCCAATCGCTTCCATATACTCTCCTTAATTAAATTTCTCATTTACTACATTCATACTGGTTAAAATTGTATCTTGAATAGAAATTCCATTTACATAGTTCCCTGCAAAATAAAATCCCGGTAATTTAGCTTCCACCAAATTCAAAATACTTTTATAATGTCCATATCCCACATGATATTGCGGGATGGATTTTTTCCACTCCGATTCGTGGGTGAAAACAGGTTGTGATTTAATTCCCAATAATTTTTGTAAATCCCCATAAATTAAAGATAAGCGCTCATCTTTTTCTAAATCAATATGCTGTGGATGACGGCTACCACCCATAAATACGGTGAGGAGTGATTTTCCTTGAGGGGTTCTATTTTTAAATAATGATGATGAAAATAATACACCTAAAATATTCATATTCTCACATTTGGGAACCAACGCACCGAATCCTGATAAATCATGAGGAATTTCCTCAGAATTGTATCCCAGCGATACTGAAATAACAGGGGGATAGTTAATTGTACTCAGCTCATTAAAATCTTGAAAAGGTTTTCCATCAATAGTAATTTTTTTCAACGCATGTGCAGGAGTGGAACAAATTATATTATCACATATAAAGGATTTCTCCTCATTATTTTGGGTGAATGTTATGGCATATTCATTTTCATTTTTACTGATATCTGTAACATGAGATTGAATAATAATTGAATCTCTACACTGCTCAGCTAATTTTTGGGTAAAAGTAGAAATTCCACCAAGGAATGAAATGGTTCGTCGCTTAATTTTAAATGGATTTTTATTTTTCCGTTCTTTAAAAAATCCGCCAATAATACTGCCATGTTGTTTTTCTACATCATAAAGTTGAGGAAATGCATGCTCTATACTCAAGCTATCGGGATCACCAGCATAAGTACCTGCAATAAATGGATTAATGGCATAGTCCAAAACTTCTTTGCCAAATCGTCGAATGATGAATTGTGAAACGGATTCTTCGTCACCCAACGGTTTATTTCGTCTAAAAGATTCGGTAAGTATTTTTAATTTAGTGGATAATGAAAATAGGGGGGTGGTAATAAAACTTCCCAATGACATGGGTAGGGCAACACATTTTCCATTTTTAACAATATATCGTATTTTGGATTCTGGTGATGCGTCCTCAATAGATAACCCCAAATCATCAATCATATCAATAGTACGTTGGTCCGATAGTAATATTGTGTTGGGGCCTTTCTCAATAGTGTAGCCCTCAATATTTTTGGTTTGAATTACACCGCCAATTTGTGATGAAGCCTCAAATAAAGTGGGTGAGTATCCCTTTTTTTTCAGGTAATATGCAGCGGTTAACCCTGCAATACCACCGCCAATTATGGCAATTTTCTTATTCATGGGATTTGATAATTTCCACGATTGCATCAACCCAATCATCATTATCGTTTAAACTGGATACCAGTGTGAATTCTGAACCACCATTTTCAATAAATACTTTTTGATTCCGTTCACTAATTTCAATGGATGTTTCTAAGCAATCGCTAACAAATGCAGGGGAGAGCACCAGTACTTTCTTTTTCCCAGATGTTACCAATTCAATCATTTCAATATCCGTATAGGGTTTAATCCAATCATCATTTAATCTGGATTGAAATGAAACGGTATAATTATCTTGTGTTAAATCTAATTTGTTGGCAATCTGTTTTGTGGTTTCGTAGCACATGGCTCGGTAACATCCCGCATTTTCATCATGTAAGCCATTGGTACAGTTTTTATCATTGCAAGTTGAGCCGTCAATATGGGATTTTTCAACATGGCGTTCTGGTAATCCATGATAGGAAAACAAAATATGGTCGTAATCTTGGTAGTTCATCTTTACCGTATTATCTACAAAACATTGGATAAAGGCAGGATGATTACAAAAGTGGCTGATAATTTTTACAGATGGTGTATTCCACCAATTTTTCATGATGTTTTGACAATAATCAATGGCTGAACCTGTTGAAGCTGACGCATATTGAGGATAGAGTGGAAGAATAATCACTTCTTCATAATTTTTAGATTGTATCTCAGCAAGTACAGAATCAATGGACGGATTTTGGTATCGCATGGCATGATAAAAATCATATTCATCAGAATATTTTTTATTTAACTTCTCCTCAAGGCTTTTAGTGAATTTTACCAAAGGGGAGCCACCAAACATATCCCATAATTTTTTGTATTCATCAGTGGAATTCTTAACGCGATTAGGGATAATGATGCAGTTTACCAGAAATAATCGGAGAAGATAGGGGATATCTATTACCCGAGGATCCATTAAAAATTGCCGTAGATATGGCCAAACTGAAGAAATGGTAGGCGCATCTGGTGAACCTAAGTTTATGAGTAATACCGCCTTTTTCATTTACATGGATGCCCAGTCTTTTGGCTTTATCACATCATATAATTCAGCCTCTGGTGAGCCCGGTTCTGGCGACCAATTGTATGTCCAAGACGTAAGTGGAGGGAGTGACATTAAAATGGATTCTATTCGTCCCTGTGTTTCTAATCCAAATAAAGTACCTCTGTCATAGACTAAATTGAATTCTACATATCGTCCACGGCGATATAGTTGAAATTCACGATGTTTTTCAGAATATGCTTTATCTTTTTGTTCAGATAATATGGGTAAATATGCGTCATTGAATCCATAACCTACATCTTTAACAAAATCAAAAGTTTGCTCAGAATTTTCATTCAAATAGTCAAAAAATATTCCACCCACACCGCGTGCCTCATTTCGGTGTTTGATGAAAAAGTATTTATCGCATTCTGCTTTATATTTGTCATATTCTGCAATGGAATGGTTGTCACAAATTTGTTTTAATGTTTTGTGAAATTGAATAATATTTGCCGAATTGGGATAGTATGGCGTTAAATCGATGCCACCGCCAAACCAACCTTTACCACCGCGTTCAATATAACGCACATTCATGTGGACAGTTGGCACAAAGGGATTTTTTGGATGAATAACCAATGACACACCCGTTGCAAAGAAATCACGACCACCACCTTTGAGCTTTTCCGCAATTTTTTCTGAAAGGGTACCGTTTAATGCAGAAAAATTTACTCCACCTTTTTCTATGGTATCCCCAGTAAAAATCCGGGTTCGTCCACCACCGTCACCATCAGTGTATGTCCAATTATCTTCATGATAATCTTGACCTGTAATTTTAGTAAGTCCATTACAAATATGGTCTTGAATGTCTTTGAATGTTTGAGTGATTAAGTCTTTAGTCATAGATTTTGCTGTAATATCAAGGTTTTTCTGTTAAATTCAGAAGATAACACAGCGTAAAATTTAAACTGTACTTAATTCTTTAGTTTAGTATTATTTCAGTAAAACGACTTTTTGTGAAGTTGTATAGTTTGGCGTTGTCATATTAATGATATAAAGCCCTGAAGAATATTGTTCAGCATTCCAAGTGGTGTTAAATCGACCTGCATGAACTGTAGTATTTACTAGATCTTCAAGCTTTCGTCCTGATAGATCATAAATAGAAATTGAAATATGTGATTCTTCAGGAATGTCATAAGTAATATTTGTTTTTGGATTAAAGGGATTGGGGTAAATACTGGCTAATGCAAAATATGTTGGTAATACATCCTGAGTAGTTACATCTTCTTCAATTGAAGCAGTTGGAACTGTACCTTGTATAAAAGACATGGTGATTCCAAAGTCATCTTCAGGGTATTCAGCTATCAGTTTTTCTGCAATTTGTACTTTAGATTGACCACTTCGTGATAATCCATTTGTTTTTTCTGCAATAATCCATTCTTCAAAGAGATGTTTTGGAGATAGTTCACTCTGTGGATAAAATCCTTCAAGTAAAAGAATCTGATCGAGTGCTTCGTCATAATTCCCATTGTCTATTAATTGAGTAATTTGATGAGTAGAAGCATACTTAAATGCGATCGTTCCTGGGTAATCCTGTGCTATTTGGTCTAATAAAGTGAGTAAATCAGCTTTACGATTCATTTTGGTGTATGTTCTTACCAATCCTGCAATTGCCCATTTTACAATTTCTGAGTCAGGATCCTCCATCACAAGAGCAACATATTGAGATGCTGCTAAAATATAATCTCCCAATACTTCATTGTTTATGGCATTATGAACAATATTATTGAAACTATCACCAGAAATAGTAGGGTCAGTTATCACATCACCATATACAGTTGGTGAACCCGATTCACATAGATTATTTGGATCGTTCTGCCAATGGTTTTTCTGTGCATAAATGGGATATTGTATATTCTCACTATATATATCCCAGATATTATTTCCTAATCTGTTATAGCCTTCAAAGGCGGTAAGACCGTCGGCATAAATACCTAGCCACGGTAAACCAGAGTTATATACTCGAACACCTACATTATTACCTTCAAATAAATTGTTTTGACTCTCACAATCTGCACCATTGGTAAAAAGGTATGGTTCACTGCCAAAAGAAACTCTTAAACCATCATCATTATTTATAAATTCATTTCCTTTTAAAATTGGTATGGACCGATAACCAGACAGCATTCCTGTTAACCTATTATTTATAAAGGTACAATTTTCTACCGTAGGCATAGCTACAGGATATGTCATAGAAACAGTTACAAGCCCTGCATCATTATTACTGAAGGTGCAATTGTTAAATTGTGATTGACCTTCTATGGCAAGGACAAAACCATTATTATCAAATGTACAATTTGTAAAGGTTGTTTCTTCTGATTGATTCCACAGGACGATGCGGTCTGCATTTTCAACGGAAACATGATTGAAAGTAAGTTTACTGCCTTCATAGGCTATAATATTATAATCCCCAGCTTCTGAGGTGAATTCAACTTCTTCGCTTTCTTCTCCATTAATAATAAGTTCTCCATAGACTTCGATAGATGCGTTTTCACCGAAATTGAGTTGGGTGCCTTTTTCAATTACAAAGGTGGAGTTTTCTTCTATAAATATCGTAGAATAAGGCATTATTTTTACAACAGAATTTTCAGCAATAGAAAACTCCCCATCGATAACCATATTTTGTTCAGAGGTAATATGGGAGATAATTACATCTGATTGATTTTGAGGAGATTCAAAATCTACCCAAATACTAAAATTATCATTTCCTCTATATGATGTACCATTATATTCAAATTTCGGACTAAGATCGCCATTATTAATTTGACTATTTAATTTTATTGGAGAAATGTCAAAAAATTCAAAGTCAGTAGTTGTACCTATTATCATTGTATTTATTTCATTAGATCCACTCTCGTATTCATAATATAGTATTTTAGATTTTCCAATTTCATTAGTTGCAATCCAAGGTAATATTTGATTTAGTTCATTATTCAAGCCATCACCAGGAGTAGTTAATAATTCCCATTCAATTGTTTCATCGTCAATCCAAGAGGATGAAAATACATGAATATTTTTTGTAAAATCATCTTCTGTCATAGATTGAGTTGCAATATATATTTTGTTTTCAACTTCATTATATGATATTGCAGGAAATGCACCACTAGATATCGAAAAATCATTGTAATTATCAGATGACAAGCCAGGTGCATAGATTGGTACATCTGTAATTTTTTCTGGAGTAGAAAAAACATTATCTGTACAATTCATATAAGAGAACCATATGTTTACATCACCCTCAGAATTAAACCATAATATTGGGAAATCAATCCAAAAAATAAATACTCTTCCATAATTATCTGTAATTGTAGTAGGCCAAAACACCATACCTGTTGTTGGTTCAAAAAATTCTAAAAATTCCCAAATTTCACCATTAAAACCCTTAACTACTATTCCACCATCTAATTCGCCTGAAGGTTGCCCAGCATAGCAGGCGATCTTAGTATAATTACATTCATTTTGGTCTGAGACGGACAACCAAGCCTTATCAGGTCCGATACCCTCGTTATCTTCTGAAAGAAAAATAGGAGTATCCCATGAATAATTTTGGTAAAACTATTCTTCAGATTTTAGAAAAAATACTCCATTTTGTTCTTCTCGTGTTTCAGAATCATCTTCATAATTTTCATAATGAGATAAAAATAATAAATTAACATGACCATCTGAAGAAAAAGCGACACTTGGGTCAGCACTGTAATTACATGTCTCATAATTCACACCGCAAGAATCGGGGAAAGGTACCTGATCAATGTGCCAACTTTGACCAGCATTAGGAGACGCAGCATAAAAGAGAGTAGCACTACCAATAGATGAATCTCGTGAAATCCAAACACCAAAAATTTGATTGTGGTTATATGGATTGATTGCTATTGTTGGTTCCATTTCATTTAAAGTCAACTCATCGCCAACTCTATTATTGATTACTAATTGAGATGATAAAATATTTAAAATTAATAAAATGACTATTTTTTTCAGTATACTTTCACTCCGTTAATTATTGACTATTTCTTGAACTAACTGAATAATATCCAGTATATTAATAAATCCATCTTCATTAAAATCTTGAGCCCAAAACTGTGCATTAAATGTGGTATTATTTCCTAAAATCGTGGATACAATTTCTAAAATATCTAATACATCCAATTCAGTATCAAAATTACAATCTCCCATCAATTCTAAGTAAAAGGGGAATGTACCAATATCTGGTTGTGTACCATCAGGATCATAATTAGTTAAGTCTGGATATAATCCTCCAGAGTTAATACAAAATGATTCTAATTGTAATTGAAAATTGTTTTCTTCTGGATTGAAAAATAGTGGTTCTCCTACTAGTTGTCCACCTGCCCCAGGGCCTTCAATATTAAACATGCAATTATGAAAATAATATGGATGCTCATATTCCATGATTCCAAACAGTATTGAGTTAAAAAAATCACCTCTATCAAATCCAAATGTATTTAGAAAGACTGAATTTTCGATAGAAGGATTAAAATAAATAATGCAATGAGTTAAAATAAATTCATTTGAAAACGAAAAAATAGCAGGAGATGGATCAATATTGTTGCTGATTAGAATACATCTATTTATATAAATTCTTTCTCCATATACCCCAATGAGAGAATTATTAGTACTATAATTATAAATACTTATGCCCTTTAATACAATATCATTAGATTGGAGTATCTGAAAAGCAAACTCATCTTCATTTAATATTATATTACACACATCAGCGCCATTCTCAGATATAATAAACAAATTGTTCCTGTGATCAATTTCAATATTTACATTCCCTTCCCCACTATAAACACCATCTAGCACAAGCACCGTATCTCCATCAACCGAAGCATCAATACTCGCTTGAATATTAGGGTATTCAGTAGGTACAATTAGTGTTGCTGAAAATAAGAATGAAAAGAATACAACAAACCCAATGACCCAATTTTTTATATTTAGTTGAGGTAAAATTCTAAATGATAATATGTTATTTATCTTTTTCAAAATCATATTCCTAATTTTATATTATTTAAGTAAAACTATTTTTTGGGTGGATGTAAAGCTGGGAGCGGTCATAGTAACAAAATACACCCCAGAAGAAAACTGATCTGCATTCCAGGTTATATTGTAACGTCCGGATTGAACTATTCCTGAGACTAAATCATCTACTTTTCGTCCTGCCAGGTCATAGACCACAATGGAAACAAACGAATCTTCAGGTATATCATAGGTGATGTTGGTGATAGGGTTGAAAGGGTTGGGATATACCTGGACAAGAGAATATGAATCTGGAACTTCTGCTAATGATGATGAGGTTGTCTGTTCGTCTCCTAAAAGGATAGTCGCTAATATTCCCAAACCAGTCTCTGGATGGTTAGCAGATAATAAGTGATATTCTGCCTGAATCTTTTCAGAAATATTATCCATAGTTCTGCCATTTGAACTACCTTGCAGAATTTTATACAAAATAGTGTTTTCATATCGTATTTTAGGTTCAAACTCACTACCAGGGTAATCACTTTCAAATGAGGCAATCATAGTTGCTGCTTTATCATAATCACCCTTTACAATTTGGGAGGTAATTCCATAACTGCGAGCATATTTTTCTATCTGTGTCCCTGAAAAAGTAATCACATAATATTCAAATAACTCAATTAATTCATGTAGCTGTCCGTTCTTTTCCATACATCTGGCAAGTCCTGCTAAAGCCCATAGAGCATACGGACTATTAGGATTGTTTTCAATGATTTGCTGATAGATGGCACTCGCTTCTGAATATTCACCTCCTGCTTCTAATCGCAATACAATAAAATCTTCCAATGTAATTGGTCCTTCATAGTACACATCATACACTGTAGGCGATGATATTATTGGACCGCCACTTAGATTATTAGGAGAACTGGGATAACAATTTGTACCACTATTCCAATTGTTTACCTGAGCATAGATTGGGCGTTGATGCCAGGATGCATTTTGAATATCTGTTGTGTTATCAATTCTGTTATGACCTTCAAAAAAATTAACTAAATCCCAGTATATCCCCAACCAAGGTTGAGAATCCTGATTAACACCAAATCCAATGTCATTATCTACAATGGTATTATTATTCCCTTCACAGCCATAATTTTCATTTTCTTGAAATAGCCAAGGCTCACTGAAACTATCCGAGAATATCCCTGTTTCATTATTTATAAACTCACAGTTTTTAATAGTGGTTATGGCTCTATAAGTCGTGGCTAATCCAATCGGGCTATTTTCAAAGGTACAATTATTTAAATCTACACTGATGCGGGGTTCAGTAGGCATTGAAGCGGCTACTAAACCTGCTAAACTACCTGTAAATGTTGAATGATTAAATTCAAAATCACCACCATCGACTACTGTTGCTAAATTGGTGTTGAAAGAACTGTTATCTACTACACCGGTAGATGAACTTAAGTATATGAGATTGGTATTATCAAAACTCACATGGGATAATTCTACATTTGCATTCTGAGTGTAAATTCCATTACCACCACTGATCTGAATTGGCGAGTCAGCAGTACCCAAGGCTAATAGAGAGCCTTCAATGGTTAATGTAAAACCATTTGCAAAACTTAAATTGCTACCTGCTGGAATAGAAAGTAATTCATCTTCTGCTATAATCAAATTATAGTTTTCAATTTCATTTACAGGAATATATTCAGCGGTTATTTCTGTAAATTCATTTCTGAAAACTACATTTGTCCACCAAGGTTCAACTTCATGATTTGGATATACCCCAAATTCAGCATCATTGGTATTACTTGAGGTCCATTCATCAAATACATAAATGCCATTTTGAGAAACATAAAATCGAGGAGCCTTAAGCGAATAAATTGCTATCCCCGGAATTTGATCTAAATTTTGATTCAGAAAAACAGAATGGTTACTATTTTCTATTATCAACCAGTCTTCGCCTGTCTGTACCCAATTATTTGGATTGACTTCATCTGAATGTTGAATGTGCCATGGATCTTTAATTTCGATAGAAGCTGGATATTCTAAATTTATTGTTATATCATTTTTAGATTTAAACCTGGCTCTCAGTCCATCTGACAATTCAAATTCTGTTATTTCAAAATTTGATTTGTTCAAAAAAATATCATTAGGATTATTATTCCATATGTTATGGTACAAACTTTGTAGTTCATAATTATTTGTTCTAATAGAATAATAATTTCCTAAGACAATTGGAACAGCTGAACCAGACTCTATATCAGTAAAATTAAATTCGTTATTTTCTAAATTAATTAAATCTAATGTCCCACCTAAGTTGCTACCCGGGAATAAAATATCTTCATTTTGTAATACAATCATATTTTCCATTAGGTCGAGAGTTGGAATTATTGATTTCATTACTACTAATTGATCTTCACTAATAAAGTCTCTACAAGATTTTCTTGAATAAGATAATAAATTATTTGTATCTGGATCATATTCATCTCCATTTTCATCTACACCTAAATATTCAATTAGTAAACAATCAGTATTGACAAAAGTGGAATGGAGTTTTGGATCTGCAGGAGTATCACAAAGGTAGTCTCCACAATCATAACAATTATTGCCATTCACTAATTCTGGACATTGATTTATATCATCCCCTCCTTCATAATAGGTACCATGATGAGTGTGCCATAGGCCAAAACAATGTCCAATTTCATGTGCTAATGAGGAGGTATTAGTTGCACAAGAATTTTTTATAATAATATCCGTGGATATAATGTCTTCAGCTCTTCCACAACCACCAAACCCTTCTACAAAATAAACATCAATTCTATTATCCTCATCATTTATATCTAATAATTCTTCAGCTTCATCATTATTTGATATATAATAAAAATCAGTATCATCTATGTAGTCAATCTCGTCATCTATAATTAAATGTATTCCAGATTGTACCCCATCTAAAATACTAATGGCATCTGAATAGGAAATATCTACATCTGCCTGAGATATTCCACCGTCCCCCCCTGTTAGCCTAACTATATGTGTTTTTACATTGATAAAATATTCAATTCTTGATAAATCATTTAAATATTCATAATCCAAATATTGTTGCAATCTATTAATATCTGGAATTGGAGTGAGACACTCTTCTTGACTTAATGCAAGATTAAATGTTATTAAGATTATACTAAGTTGATATTTTTTCATCTTTTAATATCTTTATTTTATTGTACTATTCGTTTTTATTAATTCTACCAAAGAGTCCATAAAATTTCCATGTAAACTCAAAAATTTCATAATAACCAGGTATAAGCAGAAGATTGTCTTTATATATTGAGGTAGAATTATGACAGGTATATGAAAAATGTTCTGGTATTTCTGTATTATAATCATATGCTAATCCATTGAAATGAACAAATCCAAAGTTTCTGCCTGAGAATATAATGTCATTTGTAAATTGAATACCTACTGAACTAATTGCATTTTCATAGAATTGACATTCATTTTCCGGAATTAATATTGAAGATTCGTTTAAATAATTATATTTCCATAATCCTGCTTCAGTAGTGAAATAAACGGTATCTCCAAGAACACCCACGCCATGTATCCACCCATAATCGCCATCTTCTGCGATTGAACCTTCTTTATAATACAAAGTATCCCAACTATCATTTATTAATTCTAATGCAATAGTTGGAGCAGGAAAATTAGAATCCCAACCAACTACAAATACTTTGCTACCATCAGGAAGACCATGTATGTCTTTTAGATGGACATCCGTTCCACTTTCCATTCTAACAAACCCTAATCCATCAAAATGTACAATTGTCCCATTATCCCCAATAAAATAGATATTGTCAGGTGAACTGGCCCAAATATGATAAACAGGGCCATCTTCCGGATAAGACAATATGTTCATGTTCCATAAATGGTAAGATGTCCAATTCTCTCCATCCCAATGCTTGGGTATACCCGAACTTACCCAAATATTATTTTCATTGAAATATTTTATACTAATTAAGGGAGCTGGTCCGTCATCTGTTTTATAGAAACTCCACTCATCTCCATTCCAATGTGCATAATTGAAACTTAAACTACTATTTATATCATCAGGGAATTCTGGATTTGGCATTTTTATATCTCCTACAACAACTATATCATTTTGATTAATGAAATCTACATCAAATAATATACTTGGATTTCTGGTACCAATAGTATCTACCTCCCAGGAAAACTCATGGTTTGGTGTATCTGTACAACATTCCGAATAATTAAATTCACAAGGATGATTACTTTCAGGGCAAGATAGTTGATTCAAAATAAATAATGATTCTACTACTACATCCAGCACATTAATAATTTCATCTACATTCACATCTCCTGCCCATAATTCATAATCACTCGGTTCAGGAGGTACTTCTAAAATGATATTCACAGTACGTACAATATCTAAAATATCAACAGATTCATCTTGATTTAAGTCACCTAATGTATTTTGGGAATATGAAATTGATAAGAAAAATAATATAAAAATTATATTATTAGAGAAAAAAGAATGGGGAGTGGGGAAAACGGAATTCATTTTTAAAAGTCCTTAAAATTGATTGTAATTAATGATTTTGACAATTTACACATGGGTTAACCTACATAAAAAAAGGCAGTTTTGCAAATTTTGGGGTTGGTGATTTTAAAAGATTAGAATGTAAATGTTAGAAAAAAGACCTTTTAGAGTTTATAAAAATAAATTTAGATAATAGTTTTTTTAAATGAATTATCATTCAATAACACTGGACTTCCCATAAAAAAGTTTACAATGAGTTAAGCAACTGTTAAATTACAAAAG
>CAYFMU010000028.1:0-25882 GCA_964344315.1 uncultured bacterium
TATTGTCATTACTATAACTTACGACCTTTCTCATAAGCTTAAATAGTCATGACCCAAAATTATTTATAAGTACAATGAAAATAATGTTGATGCAAAATCGAATTACAATAATCAATCTCAAAAAGAATTATCTAAAAAGTATAATACTTATAGCTGGAATAATAGTGTTACTTATGGGTTTTTAAGTGAGAAAACTCTAGTTTCCATTATTGAATATTCAGGAATTTTGAATATAAATAAACAATCTGAATGTTATTTGGCAATTGGGTCTATGCTTTTTGGTTCTGGTATTGGATTGGGGTATAAATACTATTTTAATGACAAAATAAATTCATCACCATTTATAAGTATTGGTTCTCAATATTCCTATTTAGGTACTGCAGGTGATGGAATGGCAATATATGGGCTTAGTATTTCACCAGGGTATTCAAAAGAATTTGGAAGTAAATCAAATTCTGGAATTTATTATCGGGATAGATTTGGTGGCCCACAAAAGGAAGTTCTACTCCAAAAATCATCAATGAATTTTGGATTATCTTTCTTATTCTTTGGTGATGGCTCATTTGGAGCACTCCCATTTATAAATATTGAAAAACGATTTTGATAAGCTCCAATTTACTTTAACTTAGAATAAATATATATTGTATTTGACTTTCCTCTCCATTTAGTTTTTTAATCAATATGAAGGGATTATAGATTAAATGAAACGTTTATCCTCAATTATATTTGTGCTGTGTAACTCACTTCTATTTGCAGAATGCTATGAGCTTAACCAAGCAGATTGTTTATATTGGTCTCAATATTGTGAATGGAATGATGAAACGAACCTATGTGAAGAAATTGGCGGTAGTAGTGGGGGTGAAGAAGAATTTGGCCCTTTTGAGTATTCAACTATTTCGGAATCACAAGGATTAAGAAATGGACCACACTACAGAGATGGAGTTCTCTATTATCCTACCGATGGTAACCCACCATACAAAAACATTGTTATAACGCCAGGGTGGGGTGGTAATGCCTCCTCAATGTTTACATGGGGTGAATTTTTTGCCTCAAATGGGTTTGTAGCCTTGGTTATTGGTCCCAATGATGAAATTAACGATAGTCATCAACAACGTGCAGAGGGCTTACTAGATGGAAAAGAAACTATTATTCAAGAGAATAGCAGAGAATCATCACCAATATATGGATTAATAGATTACGCCAATACATCTGTTTGTGGATATTCCATGGGTGGAGGTGCAGTACAAATTGCGGCTATGCTTGATAATTCCCTCAAATCAGCAATTTCTTTAAACCCCACTATTATTATTGAAGATTGTGATATATGTACAGCTTATGATTACTGTATTTGCCTGGTACCAGAATTTATAAACCACTCCGTACCATCTTTAATTTTTGCAGGAGAAACTGAAGTTAATGAACTTCCAAGTTATGATGGATTATTAGGGCAAAACATTTATGCAAATCTTCCAGAATCAACAGAGAAAATTCTATTTGAGGGGGCTAATAGTGGTCATGGATTTGCTGCCTATCCTTATGGGGAAGTTTCAGAATATATTTTAAATTGGTTAAGTTTTCAAGTTTTTGATGATAATTCATATTGTGAATCATTGATCGGTACGCCAACTTCAGCATCATTATATGAAACGAATATTGATTGTTTGAATCTACTATTGGGGGATGTAAATGGAGATTCTATAATCAATATATTGGATGTGATCTTAACCGTAAATTTAATTCTAGATTCTGATTACAATAATATCGCAGATATAAATTTAGATGGACTCATTAATATTTTAGATGTAGTTCAGTTAGTAAATATAATTTTAACCTAAAGACTACGGCGATTTTGTAGAAAAAGTTGCGGTACCGTTATTTATAGTATAAATAGTTAAATCGTTATCATCATTGCAAGATGATGATGGTGTTGTAAAAATTTGAGTTAAAATGCCACATGATTCATCTTCAATAAGTGGAGAAGAATCTCCTTCAGAAAATTGAAATCGCCATAATCTTTCTAAACTTGAAACATACTCATCGTTATAATCTTCAGCAATTTTAGATGGATTTTCCACATGGAATTCAATTTGAGATTTAGATAAAGTGTTAGACCAAAATCTTACTTCATCAAAATTACCCACCCAAAAATTACTCATCACCGAAAAATCTTGATTTACTTTACCTCCCAATACAATATCATTTTCTGAAATATCAATATTGTCACCTAACATTTCTTTAACACGTTCACCATCAATATAGAAAAATATATTTTCTCCAGAAGTAATGGCAATGTGATAAAATTTATCATTCTTATTTAGATTAGGATCTAGTGTTAGGGTCAATGGATCACGCCGTTCATTGTTTAACCAAATTTCAAGAGAATTTGGATTAAGTGGATCTTTAAAGATTCCAAATTTGATATTACCACTTCCATCAATGATAGAAATTAAACTGGCAGATTCAGCGTTACTGGAATTACCGCCAGTAAACCAGAATTCAATGGTGAATTTCTCATGATCCAAACTATTGTTATCAGAATTTTCAAGCTGAATCCACGCATTACCATTAAGGGTAATGGAGTGATATTCTGTCGTTTCCTGAAGAATAGAATCTGTACATGAAATACAGAAAAATAGTATGAATATCATTCTTATCATGGACGTGACCGTCCTTCTTGAATACCACTCTCAGATGTTCGACCATATTGATTGGTTACAATTACTTGATAAAACCAAGATTTCCCGTCACCGATATTATTTCTATCTTCAAATTGTGCTTGTTCTGAATTGGTAATTTCAGCCAAAAGTGTTGGTGTTGATGATTCAAAGTCTTCAGTATCACTTCGATAAATTGAATATTGATAGAAATCCTCATTAGTATATGGTGTCCACTCAATAAGAATTTTATTTTGCAAACTGATACTGGTTTGAGAAATTGAAATATCACTCATGGAATTGGGTGAAAGATCATTGCAAATAATTTGGCTATAACGTGAATTACCACTATTATCAATAGCTTTGGCAATATAACAAAATTTTTCTCCAAATTCTTTGGATTCAGAATATGATGTGGATGAATTTATATCAAATGTAGGAATCTCAGTCCATATACTTTCATCTAGATCTTCTCCAATACTTGCTACTGCAGAAGGAGATTGGGTTCTGCTATATAATAAAATGTCACTAATATCATTTTCAGTACTATTAATAAGTTCAATCTCATTGAAGGGAGTACCATCATCATCAAAATATTCAGATACTTGGATATTCCCAATTAAATCTGGAGACCATGTACTGGGAGACATGGGTGGTGCAAAGACAGAAATAGTGTCAGAACCATTATTTTCAGTGGAAATAATTACTGTAGTGAAATTCCCAGGCAAAAGATTAAAAGTAAATTCATTTGATGATGTAGTTTCTTCAATATTTTGTTCTTCAACGATGATGGAAAATTCTGAAATATCTTCAGATTGTGACCATGAAAGAGTGACCTCATCATCATTATTATTAGGATGAGAAAAAGTAGTATTAAAATCATACAATTCACTTGAACTTGGTGGTGAATTCGTGATGGTAATTTTATCCTCACAGCTACACAAAAGTAATAATAAACTAAATAATCTAACCAAAATTTTGTACCATTTTTTTTGTGGCATGTTGTTGAGCCTGAAGGTCGGTAATTTCTTTAATTAAATCCACATCTATATCATGTGAACCCCCACCAACTTTGAGTTTTTCTCGTAAATCATTTATTCTATTGTCAATCCAATTTAATTCTAACCGCTTTAAACATTGAGTCACCATAGACATAGAGGTGTCAATATTTTCTACGTCAAAAATTAATGTAGTGAGCTTGTTTCTAAGATTTTTGTCTTTAATTTCGTCAATTATTAGGGATGCACTGGGTAGTTTTTCTGAGTGTAAATGGATATATATTAAATTATAAATTTCTTTGGTGGATGATGAAACGAGCCATTCATCTTTTAAATTTTCGTAAATATATTTTCGTACTTTTACATCCTCAGAAAAACAGAGTTGAACAAGTTCATCTTCAACGCGAATTAAAGTGGATTTTTCCTCAACTTTTTCATCGTTCATCTGTGTTTCCCGTTGTTTTGAATACGATTGCCGTCGTTGAATTTGCTGAAGGAGATTGTTCAATGTTTGGAAGATATTTTCTTCACTTACTTTTGTTTTCGTTGCAAGTGATTTCATTTGCAATTCCCTCAATACGGGATTTGAAATTTGGGCCAATTCTGACACAACTCGTTGAATAAACGCAGACATACCTGATGGAGAGTTTAAATCATGTTTTGTATGCTGAATGTGGAAGTTGAGAAACTCTTCACTATTTTTTATAGCCAATTTAAATGGTTCGGTACCCTCATTTTTCACCCAATCATCAGGATCCATACCTTCTGGTATATTGATTACTGATGCATCAAGTCCATGTTTAAGTAGAATATAACCAGCTCGAACTGCGGCTCCAATTCCAGCAGTATCTCCATCATAGGCTAAATACGCTTTTGAGCAATGCCTTCCGATGAGCTTTGCATGCTCATCTGTAAATGCAGTACCAGAAACTGCCACTACATTTTCAATACCATGTTGGTATAATTGGAGAAAATCTAAATAACCCTCAACCACAATTACAGATTCAGTTTTTCGTATTGCTTCTTTCGACGCCCATAGTCCATATAAAATTTTACTTTTATTGTAAATTGGGGTTTCTGGAGAGTTCACATATTTTGCAGGATCATCTTTTTGAAATACTCGTCCAGCAAATGCAATAATTTTTCCACTAGCATTGGCAATGCTAAACATGATCCTTCCTCGGAATCGGTCGATATAACCACGGTCATTACTTAATATTAACCCACATTGAGTCAATGCTTGTGAAGAATAATTCTCCTGTTGGAGTTTTTGTTTTAGGGTATCAAAGCTATCCACACTATAACCAATTTTAAATTTTCTGATGGTATCTTTTGTAAGTCCCCTTTCAAGAAGGTGTTTAAGCACAACTTGACCTTCTTCGGTTCCCAAATTTTTTAAATAATGATGGGCAGTTTTTTCATGAATATCTAGTAATTGGGTAGTTAAATCTCTTGAAATTCCTGATGCAGAATCGATTTCTAATTCAATATTATATTGGTCGGCTAAATGTTTTAGTGCATCTACAAATTCTAAATTTTCAATTTCCATAATAAAATTGATACTACCACCACCAACACCACAACCAAAGCATTTATAAATTTGGCGTTCTTGACTTACAGAGAATGAAGGAGTTTTTTCGTCATGAAAAGGACATACTCCAAAGTAATTACGTCCTCTTTTCTTTAGTTCTACATATCCTGATACTACATCAATAATATCTGCAGTACTTCGAATTTGTTCGATAGTTTGTTCTGAAATTTTTGCCATGATGGAGGGTAAAAATACAAAAGTTGATGTATCTCACGAAAGTATACTTCGTGATGAAAATCACCTGTTACAATTTGAAATAAGTATAAATTTCCATTAGTAACTAAATTTAGGAGGCAATTGGAGTATTAAGATTACATGAAACGAATTGTTAACATATTAATTTTACTGTTATTTGCATCTCATTTGATTGCAGAATGCTCAGATGAACAGTTTGATTGTGGTGATTATTGTATCCCTATCTCTTTCCAATGTGATGGTTATCCCCAGTGTATAAATGGTATTGATGAACAGAACTGTTCAAATGTTGATGACTCATTAATCTATTGTTCATCAATAGGGGGCTATTTGCAATGGGTTAGCGATGGATATTGTGATAATATCAATAACAACCCAGAATGCAACTGGGACGGTGGCGATTGCTGTGAGGACACATGTGAGGATGATGATTATCAATGTGGAGAATTCTATCAGTTAGATTTAAACAGCGATGAATGTTGGGATAATTGTTTTGACCCAAACAGTTGTGGAACGGGTTTACCTCAATGCGAAGCTCTAGATTTTCATGTATATCCCAACCCTGAATGTGGTGATAATTATACAAATTCTATAATAGTTAGTTGGAATTCCGTATGTGATGTAGACCAACTTTGCTATGGGTTATCACCTAATGAATTAGAATGCTATCATTTAGGATATTATTCTTCCCCACTAATTCTAAACGGTTTTGGAGCAAATTCTACATATTATTTTCAATTACTAACCTCTCAGTTTGGTTCATCTGATGTACTGCCTGTAACTACAATTTTAACAGATTGTATGTATGAAAATCCATATAGTGATTGTGATGGATATGTACACTGGATTGCTGATGGATATTGCGATGAAATGAATAATAATGCAGGATGTGGATTTGATGGTGGTGATTGTTGCGAATGTACATGTGTTGATTCAGAATATGAATGTGGAATCGTAGGATTTGAGTGTGAAGATCCTTCTGTCGATTGTGATGATGAAGTAATGCCAGAACAAGGCTTTAATATTGAAGAATTAGAAATTGGTCAGCGAACCGATGGAAGTGGTATGGTTGATATTGAATTTGAAGTATTGGCAGATTCCCCAGAAGCACAATTTGTAGTTGAAATAGAATTCAGCACGGATATGGGACAAACATATTTCCCAATATTTGAAACTGAAAACTTAACCGCAGTTGTGGGTTTCTATTCACAAGAGTGGCAAGTACCACCACTCACGTTTGTAGACGATATTAAAGCAAAAGTTCGACTTATAAATGCTGAAAACACTAGTAATTTTATTGAGAAAGAATCACCTACATTCACCGTAGATACGGTACCCCCTGAAGTTCAAATTCAAACGCCTAATGGGGGTGAGCATATTGAGCCAAATGATGAATTTATGGTAGTATGGAGTGCAGAGGACAATAGTGTAATACGATATGAAATGGATGTATTTGTGTCAACTGGATTGGGTGAGGAGTTCCGCCTTGAAGTTGATGATGTAGAAATGCAAGGTATGATGAATGCTGTAGAAGTTGAAATTGATTTAGATGATGAAGAAAATCTCACACGATATGCAAAGGTAAATGTAAATGTATACGATTTATTTGGTAATGAAGGCTTTGATGAAAGTGATGATTTTTTCATCTTAGGTGACCCTCAAGGTGGTTGTCAAGCTGATTGGTTCAGTGAAGAAGAGGATATGATTGTTCTTGAATGGGGATGGAGAACTGGTCATTTAGTCGCACTCCATCGCCGTGCGATTATGGATTTGATTGATGATGAAATTTTAATGAATGGAAGTCGAATTATTATTAAGGATCAACATGCAATTTTGGATATGGATTGTAATGGTCAAACCGGCAATGGAATTCTTTCAGAATTTACATTCAATGGTCAAATTGAACATGTAGGTTTAAAAGCATACGAAGGGATTAACCATTGTGCAACGGGTGGTACACGATATCCTGGTTATAATGTGGGTGATGAAATTCAAATTCATATTGTTAATGAGGATAATACTGCATATGAAATTATTCCAAGTCCATATCAAATGAATGGACCAACAGAATATACTGGTGGAATATCTGTTATAAAGCGATTGAATTATGCAGAAATTGAGGATATCCCCATAGAAGATGTTATCCTAGCAGTTTCGATAACAGATCCAGAATCAAGAGATTATGACTCTTACAATATTTATAGATCAACAAATCAGACTAATCTACGAAATTGTACAGATGATCCGAATTGCTACATGCATGGAAGTGACTGTGTATGTAAAATTGAATCAGCAGTAACCCAAACCTATTATTTTGATAACTATGCTGCTCAAAGTAATCTGTGGTGTTATAATGTGTGGTTACTAGATAATAATATTGATCAAAATGAGGTGTTAAAAACCGTTGACACCTGTATGAATGGAGGTAATGAAGACTCTGCATGTACAGATCCAATGGCGGTGAATTATAATCCAAGTGCAAGTACAGATGATGGTAGTTGTTATTATGCGTCAAGGATTCCAATTGTAAATGGGTGGAATTGGATATCTCCAAATGTACTCAATCCTGATATGTCGTTAAATAGTGTATTTAGTTCAGTAGATACAAATATAGTTTATATTAAAGACCAAAACTCATTTTCAGACTATTACAGTGGCTATGGATGGTGGGGGTCGTTAGATAGCATCAAAATGACATCTATGTACAAGCTCAATGCTGTAAATGTTGATACGGTAGCCTATTTAGGAACATTAGTAGCACCTGGTGATGTAAAAATACCAATTCAATCAGGATGGAATTGGATTTCTTATCCACGGCTAGACACATTGGATTTAAATACCGCATTGGCTTCAATTGATGGTTCAGGTTTATATATAAAAAATCAAGTGTCATTTTCTGATTATTATGAACTTGGTGGATGGTGGGGAACACTAAATCAATTCATCCCCAATGATGGATACATGCTTAATGCTGTTTCCAATGATACCCTCGAATATCCCATTGCTCGAAGTTTTCGAAAATCTACAGATTCGTTGATAGAGCATAAAATATCAGATTGGTCAATTGATGTACATCAATTTGAATTTTCTGGGTCAATTATGGCATCCATTGATGATAATAATATTTCAATCCATGAGGATGACAATATTATCTATATGAAAGATGATGAAATAAGAGGTATTTCATCACCGAGACAATTCCCATTGAACTCAGCATGGGTTTTTCCTTCTATGCTATATAGTAATGTGGAAAATGAAGAAGGAATTCTTGCCTATTATTATAATTATGAATTAAAACAATTGGTAAAGCTCGACAACGAATTTTATTTTAGTTTAAATATGCACGAAGGGAATGCATTTGAACCTATAATGTTTTCAATGGATTCCTATCTGTATAATGAATTACCAAATCGTACAGAACTTAGTAATATTTTTCCGAATCCATTTAACCCCAATACTAATATATCGTTTATGGTTAGTGAAAAGGAAAATATACACATTCAGATATATGATGTTCGTGGGAGACTAATTCATACGCTTCTAAATTCAATAAAAGATGTAGGTGAATATACAATTACTTGGGACGCATCTCATCATCCTACAGGAATTTATTTTGTTCAATTTATAACGTCGAGTGAAAAAAATACTCAAAAGATTTTATTATTGAAGTAATTTTAATCAATTAAATTATTCAATTTATAATCTAATGAGTGACCACAATATTCAAAATATCTTTGAAAATGATTTTGATTTTCTCGAATTAGGGAGAGAAAAAACAAATGAATTAAAGGAAGGTGAACGTAGAAATGTTGCCATCTTGTTTGCAGATATTAGTGGATTTACAGCCCTTTCAGAAAAAATTGACCATGAAATTATTCAAAACTTAATCGATGCACTCATGAATGGTTTCTCTAAAATTGTCCTCAAATATGGTGGTTATGTCGATAAATATTCTGGTGATGAAATTATGGCACTTTTTGGTGCAAAAATTGCTAGTGAGGTCGATACCCAACGTGCAATATATTGTGGATTAGAATTTATCCATTCCCTCAATCAATTTAATCAATACATACAATCACAACCCAAATTCAAAAAAATTGAAGAACATATAAAAATTCGTATTGGAATCAATGTAGGAATGGTGACGGCTGGAAAAATTGGGATGAAGCGCGAAGGCGATTTTACAGTTTATGGGGACGTGGTGAATACGGCATCAAGAATTGAAAAAATAGCCCCAACGGGTTCAATATTAGTCAACAATAGAACACGACGGTTGGTCGAAAATGAATTTGAATTTTCCTTTTTTAAAGAAGTAAGTATAAAAGGAAAAAAAACACCATCAAAATTATATAAAGTATCAAGAATCAAAGATGAAATTAATTTGGATACTCCGAAAAAATTTATAACAGATGAAGATAGATTAATTACGATCCAAAAAATACAAAAGATTTTAAATGAAAATATTAAAAACAAAATTTCAATTATATCAATTTCAGGTGAAGCAGGGATTGGAAAAAGTACACTTATCCAGCAGATAATTTCGCAGTTTTCAGATAGTCAGCCTACAATTGTATTGTGGTCTTCATCTTCTAATATATCAAGAAGCCCCTTTGGTATATTTGTTAAACTTTTTAAAAATATACTTGAAATAAAACACCTTGATGACAGTAGTATGATTCAAGGTGAAATAGAATTATTTCTTTCAAGATTAAATTCGAATGCCTCCATAGGAGATAAAGAAAATATCAAGTTTGTTTTACAATTTTTACTTGGCCAAGCACGTTCTCAAAAAATAAAATTAAAGGGTAAAGAACTAGAGACCTATCTTCATCGAGGTTTACGATTACTGATTGAACAATTATCTTTTCAATATTCACAAAAATCTTCAAGATTTATCTTAATATTTGAAGATTTACATTGGATAGATGAGGCGTCTTATAACGCACTACACTATATTTTATCTACCTTTGATATAGCAAAATTTACTCCCCCAAAAATTATTATTAATTTCAGAGAAAAATTTAATTTAAAGGAGGAAGTTTCCCATTGGATAGATTTATCTTCATTTCAGTTAGAGCCATTTTTATTTGATGCATTCGAAAAATTAATTAAAAATCAGTTATCTGGATATTCTATAGATAATAAGCTTATTAAATCCATTTTTGAACAATCTCATGGGAATCCATTTTTCTTAGAAGAATGGATATTTTTAATCAAAAAACTTTCAAAAGATGGTGAGTTAAGCATTGATTTTAGAGAATCAATTCCAGATCATGTAAATGCAGTGGTTTTATCAAGAGTTGATTTACTATCAGAAGATGAAAAGCATATACTGCAGTGTGCATCTGTTTTAGGAGAACAGTTTTCATTTAATCTATTAAAATCACTTTTATCATCTATATATCAGATTAAGGACCTAGAAAATAAAATTAATTTATTGATTGAATCCCTTTTTATTGAACGGCACAACCTTCATAAAGATATTTTTAATTTCCGTCATGTAATAACTGAAGAGGTCGTGTATAATTCGATATTAAACGAAAATAAGAAAAAAATCCATGCACAATCTGGGGAATTAATAGAAACATTATATGCAGATAATCTTTCACTTCAATACTACAAATTGGCAAATCATTATTATAAATCTGAAAATCAAAAAAAGAGCAGAGTTTATTTAAAATTAGCTGCAAATCAAGCCAAATTAGTGTTTGACAATGATCGTGCAATAGAGTTTTACTCACAATATTATTCAGTTTTAGATGAAGAACATTACGAAGAAAAAATTAATTCAACATCAAACCTATGTGAAGTGTATGCAATTGTAGGTGAATTGGAAAAATCAAAATTAGTTCTTCAAAATGAAATAGAAAAGTTTGAAAAAACAAATTCTCAACAAATTTTAGATTCTACGTTAAAAAGCGATTTAGGTTTTACCTATTTTCTATTAGGGGATTTAGATAAAAGTGAATCAATATTTGAAGAATATATTACTCATAAAAGTAAAGTTAGCGAGTTCAATTATATATTTGCATGTGAAAAATTGGCAAAAGTATATGCAGATAAAGGAAAAATAAATAGAGCTAAGAAATTATTTGAGGAAAATTTAAAATATCAGAAAAACAATTCATCTAAATTAGAAATTGCAACCGGAATAAGAAATATCGCAGAAATAAATTTTAAGTTAGGGGAATTAGATAATGCATTTGAAAACTTTGAAAAATCATACACACTTGCAGGTAAGTGTAATGCGTATCATGAACAATCGTTAGCATTAGGTAATATGGGTATAATTCACTTAATAAAAGGTGAATTCAACCGTGCATCTAGAATATTTCAAACTGTTCTTGAAATAAATGAAGAAATTGGTGATGCCATTGCAATTTCTCAATCTTATGGAAATTTAGGGATATCGTTTAAAGAGCTAAGAAATTTTGATAAATCCATAGAATGCTACCAAAAGCAATTAGAGTTATGTGAAAATATTCAGTATAAGCCAGGAATGGCATTGGCTTATAATAACTTAGGGTTAGTCTTATCAAAAATGGGTGAATTTAGCAAATCTAAATCTATGCTGACTTCATCGTTGCATTTAAATGAAGAACTTGGAAATCCATCTGAACTGGCAAAAGTTTATGGGAATTTGGCATTAGTTTGTCAAGATTTGGGTGAATTCCAAGAAGCATATCAGTATTTTAAAAGCTCAGGGAAATTGTTTAATAAAATTGGTGACAAACGTTTTTCAGCAATGAATTTAGGTGATTTAGCAAGTTTATTTTTGAGTTTAAAAAAATATGACAAATGTAAGAAATATGTAATAGAATCAATTAATGCTTTTAGTGAGTTAAATGATATTTTAAATAAAGTTAAATATCAATTAGTACTCTCTGAATTGTATAGTGAAGTTGGTAATACAGAGGCCGCAAAGTCATTATTAGAAGAGTCATTGGATGCTACCCAAAATTATGGTATTGAAGATGAGGTTTTACTGTTAGAAATTGATTTTGGATTAAGAATCCTTGATGGAATAATCAATAAAAGTTTTGATAACTTATATCAATGGCGTGATAGTTCAAAAAATGAAGAAAAATTTACGCCAGAGTTGATGGCTAAAGTAGATTATGAAATTTGGAAATTAACTCAAAATGAAAAGTATAGAACCCGAGCAGTTTCAAAGTTTAAAGAATTAATAGAGATCTCTCCAAAATCCATATATAAAATAAGACTAGAGGAAATGGGAATTTAACTCTCTAATATTAGACTAAATGCTGTGGTGAGTTTTAATACCTGACCATTAGTTTTCTGAAGATTTCTTGCTAATTGCCCAGCAATATTTCGCATCACAACATTTCCCACAGTTGGATCATCATCACAAACTTTAAAAAATGCAGACGATTGTAGTGTTCCTATTTCACAGTCTGTTAATGCTGATATTGTCGCTGTACGTTTATCATGTTCATTAAATAAGGACATTTCGCCAAATACTGGACGGATAGAAGAAGTTAGTCTAGTCATCTCTTTTTCTCTGGTATCCACTTCTGTTTTATTTGTCATTAGTGTAAGGGCTTTAGTGATACTTACTTCACCATCAAACAACAAAATTAAAGAATCTCCATCTTCTCCTTCTTTAATGATATCATTGCCTTGTTCCACCGTACCTAATTTAATTGAACCAATAAATTCACTAATTTGTCCTTCTGAAAGGCCATTGAAAATTGAAAATTCTGATAGCAAACTTGTAGAAATTTTAATCATGGTATAACAATTGCTCCTTGTCCATTTTGAACAATTTGTTCATCGTTTGGATTTATGAATATATCCACTTTACTTTCTTCAGAAAGTGAGTGCCCAGCTTCTTTTAATTTACGTTCAATAAAGGCATCTAATGCATCGCTTTCGGAGGATAAAAAGTCTCCAAAACCAACATTTTCATTTTCCATATATAAGCCTATACAGATGCAATTTTTTTCAGATTTAAAATATTTAACCAAGTCACTGAACGGCTTTCCTATATATTCATCTGGTACAGGTGTACTTTTAAATCGATGTGAGGAATGTAAATCTAAAAGCTGATTTACTGCTTGGGGTACACCCGGTTGTAGAACATGAGTTGCCGCCATAAAGGTTTCATAAGTATCATTTACGATAACTTCATCTGCTTTAGCACGTTTTAAATATGGCAATTTCTCTTGTTGAGATACATATGCAACTACCTTAAGATTTGGCAACATATTTTTGATGGTTAACACAGTGAGGATAGTTTTATCATCATCATTTGTGACTGTATCGTCAGATATTATAATAGCCGATTTTGCATGTTCAATATTAGCCTTTTTAAGTATGGCTTCTAATGCGTGGTCACCTCGAACAAATCTAATGTTTAGTGTTTCAGAACTAAACCGTGCAATAATGCTATTCATTTGGTCTTCACTCATATCATTTATCATGGCAATATCAACAGATTTTCCATCTGTTGAAAGTTTAGCAATATTGGATAAAACCTTTTCCACATTGCTATTCCAACCACATATTACAATATGATCTTTAAGCGTTAAATTTTCCAATCCACGGCCCTCCATAATTTTTTTGGTGGTAAAGATAGATGAAATTGAACCTGTGAGTACAGAGATAAGTCCAATTCCTGAGAACATAATGATAACTGCAAGAATTCGCCCAGGGATTGATGATGGTGAGTAGTCGCCATATCCTACAGTGGTAATCGTTACAATAGTCCACCAAATTGCATTGCCAACATCGGAAAGGTCTCCATCTTCCAATAAAATTATTGTAAAGGAGCCAATTACCCATAGTATAACAACAGCTGCAATAATTCGAAATGTAGAATTTTGAGTTATGTGGTGGAGGTAGTTTTTTAGTTTATCCATTTAGCCCTTGTGTGTCAAAAACATCGGGTAAATTTTAGCACATACGAAACTGAAAATAAAAGTGAATTTTATTAGGCCTTGATTCGATAGCCTTTTGAAAATAAAATAGATGCTATGGTTGAAAAACCAATTGCAAAGCATAAACTAATTATCAATGAAATTTCAGGTGAGGTATCACCCACTCCAAGGGTTGAATACCTCAGTCCATTTATCATCCAATAGAGTGGATTGATTAGGGAAATGTTACGCCAGAAGTCTGGAAGCATATCTATTGACCAAAAAACTCCGCCTAACATGGATAGAGGCATAAATACAAAGGTGGTAAACATTCCGATATGATCCCAAGTTTTTGCAAAAATACCAACAATTACGCCCATCGCTCCAAAGGCCCATGATACGGTAAAGAGATATATCATAGTGAGCAACAGATTATCAATTTGAAAGTTGGTTAGGAACATACTCATGACAATCACCAAAACCCCATTAATTATTCCTCTACATGTTGCACCAATAATGTATGCCACACTAATTTCTAATCCACTGAGTGGAGTAATGAGTAAGTCATCCAAAAATTTTAAAAATTTAGCCTGCATTAAACTAGAAGATGAATTCTGATAGGCATGATTTATAACAGACATCATTACTAATCCTGGGATGATATAATTCATATAGGATATATCTTTAATTTCACCAATTCGGTTACCTAATGCGTGACCAAATACAAGGATGTATAAAGCTGATGATATAAGTCCGGGCATTATAGTTTGCTTCCACAATTTTAAAAATCTGAAAGTTTCCCGTTGAATAAGTACATAAAAACCGTGATTAAACATGTGTTTCCTCAGTGGCATCATCATGAATTGAATGACCCGTAAGTTTTAAAAATACATCTTCTAAACTACTTTTACATGATTTAATCTCTTCAATAATAAGCCCCATTTTTATAAGACTATCCATGATTTTAGGCATGTCTGATTCTGGTGTTGAAGTATGGATTTTAACATTATTCTCTGAAATAGAAGATGACCATCCATTTAATTCAAAATTAGTTGGTATCTGTTGTAGTTTAATTTCAATATGCCCTGTTCCAATAGTGTTAATGAGTGATTGTGGAGAATTTTGAGTAACAATTTTACCTCCATCAATAATTGCAACTTCATCGCAAAGGGCTTCTGCCTCTTCGATATAATGCGTGGTTAGCAGTATTGTTTTACCCTGAGAATTCAACTTTTTGAGGTACTCCCAAAGCATGTGTCGTAATTCAATATCTACCCCAGCAGTTGGCTCATCAAGGATAACAATGGGAGGATCATGGACTAATGCTTTTGCTATCTGCACTCGTCTTTTCATACCACCAGATAGCTCTCTTGCAGTATTATTCGCTTTATCCTCAAGGCCAAATTGGGAAAGCATTAAATCTGCGCGGTGCATAGCTTCAGCTTTTGGTATACCATAATAGCCCGCCTGTAAAATGAGCAATTGGCGAATTGAAAAGAACACATCAAAGTTTAACTCTTGAGGAGAAAGCCCCATTAAGAGTCGAGCATTTTTAAAATCAGAGACTACATTTTTACCCATGACTTGTGCAGTTCCTGAAGTTAGATTTATGAGTCCGGTTAATATACCAATAGTAGTGGTTTTACCTGCTCCATTAGGACCAAGTAAACCAAAAAATGATCCATTAGGAATGGTAAGATTGATTTCTTTCAATGCTTTAAATCCACCATCATAAACTTTACTTAGATTTTCAATTTCTATGGCAAACTTATTCATCAATCCCTCACTAACGTTGCAATATTTTCAATATGTGGAGTATGGGGGAACATATCTACAGGGCGGATTTTTTTCAGTTTAAATCCATGTTCACAAAGTATTTTTACATCGCGTGCTTGAGTTGATGGATTACATGAAACATATACAATTTTCTCAGGATTTTTATCTATTAAATCTTCGATAGTTTTGGGATGTAGTCCTGCACGCGGAGGATCAACAATCATCACGTGGGGTGGTTCTAATTGTTGTGCTTCAATATTAGTTCTAAACAAATTTATTAAATCACCTGCAAAAAACATGGCATTTTTAATTTTATTGGTTTGAGCATTTTGCATGGCATCTTGGACAGCAGAAATGACCAATTCAAATCCATAAACTTGCTTAGCATATTGTGCTAAATAAAGTGAAATTGAACCCGTACCACAAAATAAATCATAAACAATTTCATTTCCCGTGAGGGAAGATTCTTCAACAATTACATCGTACAATCGTTTTGCCTGATGGGTATTGGTCTGGAAAAATGAATCAGCGGAAATCATATATTCATATGATCCTAATTTATCATTAATTGTGTCTTTACCAAAAAGTACATATTGTTGTTCACCACTTGAAACTCCAGCCTTTCTTGTGGTTACATTATTTACAATACATACAATATTGGGAAATGTCTCAACCAAATGCTCCACAATAGGTGCCAATACATCTCGTCCATCTTTTGACGTAACAATATTAACCATGATTTCATCAGTTGCACCACCATGTCGAATCATCAAATGACGCAAAAAACCTTGATGTTCTTTTATATCATAAGGTGGGATTTTTAACTCCATGCTCATTTTTTTTACGATACTTAAAATACGATTAGCATCTTCACTTTGTAGATGACAATAGTTGATATCTAATATTTTATCATATCTACCTGAAATATGGAGCCCCAATGCAAAGCTAGCATCAACATTTTTGGGTTCATCATCAGTTATCCATCGTCTATTGGAAAAGGTGAACTCCATCTTGTTTCGGTAATGAAATATTTCATCGCAAACTAAGATTGGCTCAGCATCAAATTCTGAAAATCCGCCTATACGTTTAAAATTATCATGTACATGTTGCTCTTTGTATTGAGTTTGGATTTGATAATCAAGGTTTTGGAATGTGCATCCACCACAATCGTTAAAATGTTCACATTTTACAGATATAGATTGAGGGGACTCTTCAATTATATTAAGTTTGCGAGCCTCCAGAAATGATGATCGTTTTTTAGTAATTCGTGCGAGTACAGTTTGACCTGGAATAGCATTTTTTACAAATACAATCATATCACCTATTCGAGATACTCCCATTCCACCAAATGCAAGAGAATCAATTTTTAGTTCTACGTCCGTTCCCTTTTTAGGGATTTTAACTTGGGCAGAAGTCAAGATATTGCCTCCATAATTTGTACACCAGAGCTCGTCCCGATTCGTGTTGCTCCTGCATTAATCATATTGATACAATCTTCATACGTTTTAATCCCACCAGAGGCTTTTACTCTCATTGATTCAGTTACAGAATTTCTCATCAACTCCACATGCTCAATTGTAGCACCGTGTGTTGAAAATCCTGTGGACGTCTTTATAAAATGAGCCCCAGCATTTTCTGAAATTTTAGATGCCAGTATAATTTCATCATCTGTTAAGAGACATGCTTCAATAATCACTTTTACCACTTTTCCTTTAGATGCATTTACCACAAATTGAATATCACTTTTAACCTTTTCAATATGCCTATTTTTTAAAGCAGAGAGGTTTATAACCATATCAATTTCATCAGCACCATTCAATATTGCATTTTCTGTTTCAAATACTTTGGAAGCAGTGGTTTGGCTCCCATGAGGAAATCCTACAACTGTGCACACTAATACTTCAGATTCTTTCAATATTTCAGAGCACTTCTTTACATAATCAGGATATACACATACCGATTTAAATTGATATTTTTTTGCCTCTTTGCAAAGAGTAATAATGTCATTATCTGTTGCAGTGGATGAAAGATTCGTATGATCAATAAATTCTGAAATATTCATTATAGACAGTCTTTTACTTGTTGAACTAGTTTTTTTGCTACTTCTTCAGTCGGAGCTTCAGTATATATGCGAATTATTGGTTCAGTATTTGATTTTCGAATATGAACCCATCGGTCATCCCACAATATTTTCAGTCCATCTGTTTTGTCAAATCGAGCGTCTGTAAACCTGTTCTCAATCTGGGATATGGCAAATTCTGCATCAATTTCACCCAGTTGGATTTTATCTTTCACCATATAAAATTGAGGCATAATATTAAATATTTCACTTACGGGGAGGTTTTCCATTGCCATTCGATTTAAAAAGAGAGCAACGCCAACTAAAGCATCACGACCGTAATGGGACTCAGGAAGAATCACACCACCATTACCTTCTCCACCGATAACGGAATTGGTTTCTTTCATGAGGTTTACCACATTTATTTCGCCCACTGCTGACCGTAATACATGGTTACGATATTTTTTTGCAACCACATCCAAGGCTAATGTTGTTGATAAATTTGTTACTAAAGGTGTAGCAATATCATGTGTCGATAGAATACCATCAGCACAGATGGTGAGCGTATATTCTTCTCCTAATGGTTGACCATGTTCATTAACTACAGCTAATCTGTCTCCATCAGGGTCGGTAGCAAAGCCTACATGTGCACCGTGTTTTTTTACTTCTTCACCTAAAATTTTTAAATTATGAGGAAGAGGTTCTGCCCCCCGGGGAAATCGTCCATTAGGTGAACAATGGATAGAAATAACATCACAATCAAATGATTCTAATAATTTTGGAAGTGCATGAGAGGCGGCACCATTTACAGCATCTACTACCACTTTGAATTTACGAGATTTTATTCTTTCGGTGTCAACTACAGATAAATTTGTAGTATGAGATATATGTGATTGCAATCCATGTTGATCTTCAGAAATAGTTCCTACAGCACCTTCTTCTAATGAGTCAGCTTCATCTGCAAGTCTAAATAATCTTTCATTTGAATCTGCATCTAAAAAACAACCATCATCATCAATAAATTTTATACCATTCCATTCAGTAGGGTTGTGGCTGGCAGTAATGACAATCCCACCAGCGTATTTATTTTTTTCTACAAGGAATTGTGCTGTTGGGGTGGGAATTATATCACAATTTATAACTTCACGCCCAGATGTAGCCAATGCAAAACAGGCTGCATCAATGAGGTCTGCACCATGAGTACGACTATCTCTAGCCACTAAAATTATGCCTTCGGGTTGTAGTTGTGAAAATGCTTTCATGTGATCAGAAACTACGTTGGCATCTAAGCCATCATCTACAATGCCACGGATTCCTGATATTCCACGGATTAATGTCATTAATTTTCCTAAAGTGTAAAAGAAAATCCAGACAATAATGTCTGGATTTTCAATATGAAATAAATGTTAAAACTCACACCCCAGACGATTAATATCTGGAAGCAGGGCGAGTTCCACGTCTTTTTTTAGAGCGAGCAATTTTTCGTGCTTCACTTGGCTTTAGATAGTATGTACGACTTCTAACATCGCGCAAAATACCAGCTTTCTCCCATTTCTTTTTGAAACGTCGTAACGCTTTTTCAAACGGTTCACCATTTTTAACAGTAACGCTTACCATATTCTTATTTACCCCCTCTCATTATCCTAAATATTGTCTTAATTTTCTACTTCTTGAGCGGTGACGTAGGCGACGAATTGCCTTTTCTTTAATTTGACGAACACGTTCACGTGTTAATCCAAATTCTTCACCAATCTCATTTAATGTGAGTGCATATTCTCTATCGATGCCAAAGTACATTCTTATAACATCACGCTCACGTTCTTTTAATGTATCTAATGCTGCAGCCACTTCTTCTTGAAGTGAATCCATTAGCAATTCTTTATCTGGTGCCTCAGTTTTATTATCTTCAATTACATCCATGAGACAGTTTTTATCGTCGTCAGAAAATGGTGTGTCAAGAGAATGATGACGACGAGAAATACGTTGAGCATCATTTACTTCTCGTGGTTTCATTTCTAGCTGACGTGCCAATTCATCTGCACGAGGTGATCGTTCAAATTCTTGCTCTAAACGTTCAGCTGCTTTATTAATCTTACTAATGGTTCCTACACGATTAAGAGGAAGCCTAACAATTCGTGAATGTTCAGCTAATGCTTGAAGGATTGATTGACGAATCCACCATACAGCATAGGAGATAAACTTAAATCCACGGGTTTCATCAAAACGTTCAGCCGCTTTAATGAGGCCTAAGTTACCTTCGTTAATTAAATCTGTTAGGGGAAGGCCTTGACCTTGATAATCTTTTGCTACAGAAACCACAAATCGAAGATTTGCTTCAACCAATTCTTTTAATGCTCGTCGACTACCTTGTTTTACAGCGATAGCCAATTCTACTTCACGTTCAGGAAGTAGGGGGTCATATTTGCTGATTTCTTGTAAATATTTACTCAGTGAGCGATTGGCATCACTTCCGAGTTTTTGAATTTTCTTTTCTAATTTATCTTTACGTTTTTTCTTACGACGTTCTTCATCTGAAAGCTTTTCAGCAGCCATCGTTTCAGATTCTGTAAGTACATCTTGAGAATCTTCAGATTCCAATTCCTTATCTAAAGAACCTGCAACTGTCTTACCTTTAGCTTTAACCTTTTCGCTCTTTTTAGTCGTTTTTTTGGACGTTGTTTTTTTAGCAACCGTTTTTTTAGTTTCAGCTTTTGTAGCAACCTTTTTTGTGGTTGCCTTCTTTTTGGTTTTTACTTCATCTTTTTTGGCCATAGTACCCCTGTTTAAATGTTGAAGAAAAGAGCCAAGTAATTTACAGCCATTTATTGAGTTTAACCAATAGCTATTTCAGCCTATATAATTGTATGAAATCTTCTATTGAGAGTTCTTCCGCACGTTTGGATGCAAAATCTCCCATTTTATCTGGAGAGATTACCCCCTTAAGTGTATTACGCAACGTCTTTCTCCGTTGACTAAATGCTGATTTTATGAGATTGCTAAAAGAATCTAAATCCTCTATTTTTGAATTAATGGGTGAAAATGATATAATTGCCGAGTCCACATTGGGTTGAGGATAAAAAACAGTTCGAGGAACGGTAAAAGATAATTCTATGTTTGCACATACTTGTGCCATTACCGAAAGTCGTCCATAGGTTTTATTTCCATGAGATGCAGTAATACGTTGGGCCACTTCTTTTTGTGTCATGAATACCATGTGCTTCCATTGCTTCCAAGCTAAACATTTGAAGATTATGGGTGATGTAATATTATAGGGTAAATTCCCGATAATTTTAGTACAGTGAGGAATAGATTCTAAATCGAATTCTAAAATATCTGCATGAATAATGCTCACATTTTCAGGTACATTATTTTTCAGTTTTTCCACTAATAATGGATCAATTTCAATGGCATAAACGTGTTTAACTGTTTTTGCTAATTCAAAAGTGAGTGCCCCTTCACCAGGACCAATTTCAATAATAACATCATCTGTGTCAGGTGATAGTTCTGCTACAATTTTTTTAATTATATTGGGATCTTGAAGAAAGTTTTGACCCCATTTTTTTCTAAATGTATGTGATGTCTTCATAATAAGGCCGATAATTTATTGCAGTGCGGGTAAGAATCTATAAATTAATAGTCATAAAAATTCAAGAGCCCCCATGCACGGGACGTTGCACAGAGGGCTCAGGGTCTCTTTGTGGGACGAAAAAGAAATCTTACTTACTTTATATATATGCGAATAGGGGCTAAAATATGACAAACTTTTTTTACTTTTTTGCATTTGTCGACGAGAAATAATTTTATTTTTTATAAAATTTTTAGGAAAAATGAGCCATAATATTCAAAATGGGTGCAAATTTTTTAATAAATTTTTGGGAAACATTCTGGGTTTCAATATAAAATTACATTTAAATTTTCCACCCTGCAAAGGGCCCTTAGCTCAGTTGGTTAGAGCAGTGGACTCATAATCCATTGGTCCGGGGTTCAAGTCCCTGAGGGCCCACAATAAAACCCTTCGATTTGTCGAAGGGTTTTTTAATACTCAAATAAAATCAAATAAATGCAAATAAAATCAGATTAGGGGTAAAAAAGAAAGTATAAGTTATTTTTAATAATTTATGTATTATAATTATAGGCCAATTCTTATCTGATTTGGACAAAATTTACAAATATGTGACATTAATTTTGTTAATTGAAGAATTGCCCGACAGGGGAACTGCAAGGAAACGTGAAAAATATTATAAAACTGGATATTTATTGCGCATTTAATAAGTTGACAGATGGATAATACTTTAGACTTTTCCAATAAAATTTTTGTTATAATTTGAATATATTAATAACAATGTGTAGGGGTAATATATTCTTAAGCTTTATGGAAGTCAAAGTTGCAGAAATTGCCAAACAATATTACATAAAAACAAACTCAAAATTACATTGAGAAAGCATAGTACTATTACTTGAGTAAAAGAATTTTTTGCGAAGATGAAAAGCTTGGGGTACTAAAATTAATTATATAAATACCTGATGGGTATAAAGCACCGTCCCAGTCAATTGTATAGTAACCTTTAATTAAATTATTATCTAAAATAACTTCAAGCTCTCTACCATAAACATCGAATATTTGAATTGTTACCCATTCATCTGAACGAAGACTAAATGGAATAGTTGTCATTGAATTGAATGGGTTGGGATAAGCTGGGTAAAATAACTGTTTAGTGGACCGATCATTTTCATTTTCTTGAACATCAATATATCGACCAAAGTCTTCATCGGTTATAATGCTATGGTTAAGACTTTCACCATTTTCGCCAGCAAGGAGAATATCTATAAAACTACCCGTATTTTCTTCATCAATAGAACGTTCAAGGCTTACCTTTGACATGAAAATTTCCGCAATTGGTCCAACGCCTGGTAATATAGAATTCCCTCATTTATAGAATAAGATAACGTCATATTATTTGCATGAGAATTAACAAGCATACTGTCAGCTTTAAATCCAGAGGGTAACTTTATTTTCATCTGTATACCTTTTACTTCCTCATTATTTTTCATATATAAAACCAAAGAATTTAAATTATGTTCGTTTTTCATCAATTTAGATAATAAATTGTACTCTGATGATTGATTAGGCAATGTATTTTCATTAAAGCCGTTTCCAAGTAGAACGTCTATCAACGCAATAATATCAAGTATATTTATATAACCATCTTCATTTACATCACATCTTTTCAATTCTATATCATTATAAAATGATGCCTCCAATATTCTATATACAATAATTACAAAATCATTAACATTTAAAACGCTATCACCATTTATATCACCCATACATATATATCTTGCATATACTTCTGCGTTTTCGTCCATAAAATTGGCTATTTTGTAGTTTTCTTGATCGGGAAAATCAATATCATCAAATGTTGCAACGTTTGTAAATTCCCAAAAATCAAATTTGTATAATTGGCCAAGTTCAACTGAATTAATAAATTGAGGGGCATGAATGGAATAAAATAATTCAGTAGTATGAGGATCTTGATTTAAGAAAACATAATATACACCTTCAGGATTGGTTACTTCATTTAAGGCGTGAAATTGGTTTAATTGAAGACATGCGGTACAAAAATTGCTATCGCCATCTTCAGGTTCTATATACCATGGATCTCGTATTTCGATGTTAAAATTATTGTTAAATTCATTTGAATTAGTCTTTAGAATTATGGGTTTTATATTTTTAAAAATAGCCGTTTGAGAATTGATTTCAGGGGTAGCTATAAAACTATAATCTATTTTATTGGAGCTTTCATCTCCATTCCAATTGTAATGTGATACCTTACCAACACCCTCAATAAATGTGGTATTGTGATTAGTTTTAACAGTATAGGTTAATGACGAATGTAGAGATTTAACTTCACCACTTTGAATTTCATCAAAAATTAAATTCCCATATAAATCATAAATGTTTAATGTGGTGGTTGGAATATTTTCACCATTATAGGCATTCATAAATTGAATATTAGTGCTTGGGCCTGCTTTAGAAATAATTAAAGCAAAATTTTGAGAACCATTTACTAATTCATTTTTATGTTTTAAGCTAATTAAATATTGACTTGGGTTTGGGTTAAGTAAATTTATTTGCTCCACATTATCAATGGAATTATCGCCAGTTGTAGGTGGCATATTAGGATTTTGGGGGTCTAAAATGAACGGGAAGTATGTCACTTCATCATTGTAAATTCGAATATCTAAATCGTTTACTAGCATAGGCGTATTATTATTTAATACATCCGACTCTACTGGAGTTCCAGGCGGATCTGTCCAAACTAGTGTAATTTTTACTGGCTCCGAGTTTGATAAGTTTATGGGCCATTCTAGAGTTTCTTGATTTAATATTGTTCCCGTTATGATATTTATGTCATCATTTGCAATTAAGTTTACTGCACTCTCAACGTTCAATAAACCCCAACCAACTTTATAATTAGGGCCAATTCCATCTGAAGAAGGATCTGCAGTGTGAAATAATAATGCTTTCAATGCAGCTGAGTTTAGATATTCACCACCATTTAAGCCAGAATAATATTCTTGTATTAAGGCCAAGCTGCCAGTAACACTTGCAGACGCCATTGATGTCCCACTTAGTTCATTGTAACTGTCATTATCTGCATTCCATGTTGAAAGTAAATTTTCTCCATTGGCTACTATATCAGGTTTAATTCTACCATCATCTGTAGGCCCAAAGCTGCTAAAAGCACTTAGTATTATATCTGAAGGGTGCTGATAACCATTAGAAATATCTAATATTGAACCAACTGTTAAAATATTCTTTGCAGTTTTATCTCCAGCAATACAATCGTAACCGTCATGTCCACAATCCCTTTCATGAATATCATACCAAATGTTATCATCATCAAAATGAAAATGCTGTACATTTCCCCAAAAATCATTTCTGTCGTTTCCCGCAGATTTAATAATTAGGTATTGCGGATTATTATATGCAATTTCGTCATATCCTTTTGCCTTTGAATCATAGTAGCCGAATTTATAATCCTCATTTTGATTAATTTCAGTATCTCCAAACCAGTAGAAATTCCCATTATAGTTTTTCCACCCAGAAATTTGGCCATATGAATGATTCGACAAAATTAGTTCATACTCTTCTACTGCAGTGCACATCTCATATAAATCATTTTCTTTCCCCCAAATCAGTAAGTGTGAATTAGTTGCCATTCCTCTTGAATAGGGGTTTATTCCATCAGAAATTAATGTTCCAGCTATATGTGTTGCATGTGGAGTTCCAAATATAATTAGATTTTCCATCCAAGTTGTTTGTGGATTACCAAATTCATCAAAAAGCCCATCATGAGAATTTAATATTGACCCAGAATCCCAAACTCCGATTATTATCCCTTCCCCAGTTAAATTAAGGTCGCTTATACCTCCAATCTGTACCTTATTTGTAGAAGATGTATATGAAGAATTTAAGTTATCTGTATCCGAATAAATAGGTTTTCCAAATCTAAACCCTGAAAGTTTTAAATCAGATTCTGTTGGTAAGGGGGTAAGTATAGGGATATTATTTAGATTTGCCCAATCATTTGCAGCCGATATTGAAAAGTCATATTGTAATAAATAATTTTCACAATTATATTCCTGAGAAAAACTATTTATACATAATAGATTAAGGGTCATGACTATTTAAGGGGTTTATTTTTCAGTAAATTTAACAAAGTTTT
>CAYFMU010000029.1:0-25174 GCA_964344315.1 uncultured bacterium
GTCATTACTATAACTTACGACCTTTCTCATAAGCTTAACTAGTCATGACCCAAAATTATTATTCTGGTGTAAACTTTTCTGAAGTAATGGCACGAATGAAGTTATATCCTGGAGCTCCCAAACCTCCCAGTGGTATTGGCTCAGAATGTTGTGGTATTGTAGATGCCGTTGGTACTCAAGTAAAAAACTTTAGCGTTGGCGATAAAGTGATGGCATTCAGCCGATTTCAATCCTATGCTTCTCATGTATGTACTGAAGAAAATTTAGCCATGCCTCTTCCTGAAAAATTTTCACTAGAGCAAGGGGCAGCATTCCCTGTAGTGTATATTACTGCATATCAAATGTTATATGATTTAGGTAGTCTGCGTAAAGATGATACGGTACTTATTCACGGTGCAGGTGGCGGTGTGGGAACTGCAGCTATCCAAATGGCAAGATCAACACAGGCAAAAATTATTGGGACTGCTTCTTCATGGAAACATGAAAAATTAAAAAATATGGGAGTGGACCTTTGCATTGATTATCAACATGAAAATGTGGTTGAAAAAGTTAAAGAATTTACAAATGGACAAGGGGTAGATGTGATTATTGATCCCGTTGGTGCGAAAAATTGGAAACAAAGCTATAAATGTTTGGCGTCCATGGGTAAGCTCATCATTTTTGGTGATCAAGATTTAGTTACCGGATTTAAATTAAACCCCATCACTGCCATGAAAGAGTTGTGGTCAATGCCCACCTACAAACCTATGTCACTCATGTCATCGAATAAGAGTGTTATGGGATACCATTTAGGGCGAATGGTTAATGCTGAGCGACAATTGAAACGAAGTGTAGAACAATTATTTAAATTGGCGAGTGAGGGTCAGATTTCCCCAATAGTAGATAAAGTATTTGATTATACCGATTCCCCCTCTGCACATCGATATATGCAAGGGCGTAAAAACTTTGGTAAAATTCTCATTGACTTTTCAAATTGCCACTAAAAACGTGATATGAATCACAGTCGTATTTTTTATTTGAAAAAAGTCATTTTAATTCTTGCACAAAAGATAATGCGTTTTTAAGTTTGGTGCGCATGAAACAGAACTTTTCAAACCAACTGGTAAAATCACAAGCAAGCAACCCTTGTTGTTGCTGTTGTTGTATTATAGGAGGAGGTCCTTTACCGGTCTAAATTGGTTTGACGTATGGTAAAGAACCCCTTCCTCGTATGAGTTGAAGGGGTTTTTTTTTACATGGAAAAATTATGAAATTATTAGATTTAATTGGAAATACCCCTCTGCTTCACTTAGAAGATATATTCTTTAAAAGTGGAGTTCACGTATATGCCAAGGCAGAGTGGCGCAACCCTGGTGGTTCTCTTAAAGATCGTCCCGTTAAACGGATGCTTATTGAAGCTATTGATAAAGGGGAATTAACACCTAAAAAAACCATTATAGATTCTAGTAGTGGAAATGCAGGAATTGCATATTCCATGATTGGGAATGCTCTAGGATATAAAGTTCAAATTGTTATCCCAGGTAATGCAAGCCGTGAACGGAAAGAACGCATATTATCACATGGAACGGAAATTATTGAAACGGATGCTATTGAAGGCTATGACGAAGCTCTCCGCCATGTTCACCGATTAGTAGATAAAAATCCAGACCAATATTTTCTGTGTGATCAATATGCCAATGACAATAATTGGCTTTCCCATTATCATGGAACGGCACAAGAAATCATCGACCAAATTGATGGTTCTGTTGATTATTTTGTTGGTGGCGTAGGAACGGGAGGCTCCATTACGGGCATAGGTAGAAGACTAAAAGAAAAATTTCCCCACATTACCATCATTGGGGTTCGGCCAGAAGTATGGCCAGGTATTGAGGGACTAAAACCTTTAGGTTCTCCAGAAGATATTATACCCAAAATTTTTGATGAAACCGTTGTTGATGAATGGATTCATGTAACTGCTGATGAGGCGAAACGCTGGTCAAATTCAGTGGCCCAAAAGGGATATTTTGTGGGGCAATCTTCAGGGTCATATTTGTCTGCAACATCAAAATTATTAGAAAATATAGACTCTGGAAATGTGGTAACCATTTTCAACGATTTAGGTGAGCGTTATTTTAGCGCAGGATTATGGAGTTAATATGGCTGGAATTATTTTAACTGACAAAATTATTGAAGAATTTAAAGCTCATGGAGAGCAGGATTTTCCACACGAATGTTGTGGATTTATTTTGGGTAATTTTACATCTGATGGGCAAGGTGAAGCGGTAGAGTATATTCCTGCATCAAATACAAAGGAAGAAAATAGAGAACGTCGGTTTCTTATTGACCCTTTGGCCTATCAAGATGCCGAAGATAAAGCCGATGCACAGGGATTATCTGTAATAAGTATAGTACATTCACATCCTGACCATCCTGATAAACCCTCAGAATTTGACCGAGAACATGCATGGCCAGGATTTAGTTATATAATAATTGCAGTTCATGCTGGTCGTGCAGTGAGTTTTAGATCATGGCAACTGAGCCAAGATCGATCTTATTTTAATGAAGAATATGTAACAATTAAGGAGGATTAATATGGCAAGTCAATTAAAAATACCATCTCCACTACGGCGGTTTACGGGTGGTGATGCAGCAATAGAAGTGAGTGGGAATTCCATTCGTCATGTGTTAGATGAACTATTTGAAGCGCATCCTGATATTAAAAATCATTTGGTAGAGGAAAATGGTGAGTTAAGAAATTTTGTAAACATCTTCGTAAATAATGAAGATATACGACATAATGGTGGAATGGATGCAAGTGTTAGTGATAATTCTGACGTGAGGATTATTCCCTCAATCGCAGGTGGTGTTGATGATTTATCCCCTCCAGAGTTGGCTCGATATAGTCGCCATATTACATTGCCTGAAGTAGGTGAAGAGGGGCAAAAAAAACTAAAAGCAGCAAAAGTGTTGGTCGTGGGTGCGGGCGGACTGGGTTCCCCCGTTGCACTTTACTTGGCAGCTGCAGGCGTAGGTACCATAGGTATTGTTGATTTTGATGTGGTGGATGAATCCAACCTCCAGCGACAAATACTGTATGGGGTGTCTCAAAAAGGACAACCCAAACTGGAAGCGGCTAAAGACCGACTTCATAATTTGAATCCCCACATCACCATCAACCTCCATCCTGTTGCGTTATCCTCAGAAAATGCACTGGAAATTGTTAAAGATTATGATATGGTTTTAGATGGTACAGATAATTTTCCCACTCGATATTTAGTAAATGATGCATGTGTAATGAGCGGCATCCCCAATGTATATGGCAGTATTTATCGTTTCGATGGACAAGTATCTGTATTTAACTATGAAGATGGGCCATGTTACCGATGTTTATATCCATCACCTCCCCCACCAGGATTAGTTCCCTCATGTGCAGAAGGCGGTGTTATTGGGGTACTTCCTGGCATCATTGGATGCCTCCAAGCCAACGAAGCAATTAAACTTATTGTTGGAATTGGGAACCCCATGAAAGGAAGATTTTTATTATTTGATGCTCTAGATATGGAATTTAATGAATTAAAAATTCAAAAAGACCCCAATTGTGTAGTCTGTGGTGAACATCCTACAGTAACAGAACTTATTGATTATCAACAATTTTGTGGCATCCCTAAAGCTGAAGAGAAAAAAGAAGAATTTGAAGAAATTTCTGTGAGTGAATTAAAAACTTTATTTGATGATGATGCCCAACCATTTGTGTTGGATGTGAGAGAACCTTTTGAGTTAAACATTGCAAAAATTGAGGGGACGTATCATATTCCCATGAGAGAAGTTGAAAATAGATTGAGTGAGTTAAACCCAGAAGCTGAAATTATTGTACAATGTAAATCGGGTGGGCGGTCAGCAAAAATTTGTAAACTTTTGATTGACCATAATTTTAAACATGTAAAAAATTTAAAAGGCGGTATTTTGGCATGGTCCAGAGAGATCGACAGCAACATCCCACAGTATTAAAAAAGTTGTTTTCATTTCCAGAAACAGTAAATGAATATGCTGCTAGAATGGTTGCAGGCTTTGTTGTTATCCTATCGGTGTCATTTTTAATCACTCAACAAAATTTTATTCTTTATGTATTGGCGTATGGATTTTTGGCCCGTGTACTTGCAGGACCTAGCTTTAGCCCAATAGCATTACTCGTAACCAAAGTCATTATTCCTCGAATGGGAAATCCATATAAGGAGTGCCCTGGACTACCAAAAAGATTTGCCCAATTTATTGGATTCATCTTTACTACCGCATCCATTTTCTTATTTTTACAAAATAATTTTGAATATGCAAATATTCTCATGAGTACCCTTACCCTATTTGCAATATTAGAATCCGTTTTGGGATTTTGTGCAGGCTGCTGGTTCTTTAAACAAATGATGAAATGGGGATGGATTCCCCAATCTATATGTGAAAAATGTAATAATATTTCCTATGCAATAAAATAATGGGAACAAAGGTAGGTGGGTTACGTATGCAATCTGTAACATTGATGAAACCCCATCTACCTCCTCCGAGATGGTTAAAAAGTGCCCAGGATCCCCCTCCTGGGCATTTGTTTTTACTATTGAATGTAACAAATTGTTACACTGAAACTCAAGAAATCGGTGTAAATTGAGACCTATTTTTATGCATTTTTAAGACGTGGAGGTACGAATTATGCAACTCAGAAATAAACTTTCATCAATTATCTTTACTTTATTTTTAATAATTTCCCCCATATTTGCTACTCAATTAGAGGGTAATGTGTGGGCTGATAACGGTTGTTTGGGTGGACCATTAGGATGTCCTGTTCCCGGAGCAACCATTACCGCATCTGGTGGACAAGGTGGAATGATTACTGATAGTTATTCGACCACTTCCAATGATTACGGCCATTATGCCATGGAGTTGCCCAGTGGATATTATTTTGTATCATGCAGTAAAGACGGCTGGGTTACCCAAGAGGTCACGCTTTACGTGGATGAAAATGGAACCGCCCACGATTTTTACCTACCTGAGGATAATAATACCAATCAAAATATATTTTTTAGCGGATATGTAATGGGTAATATGGGCTCAATGCTCCCTGCTTTTGAGCATGTAGCAGGTGCTCACGTAGAAGTTTTCGGTGGAAATGATTGGGGGTTTGAACTCTATTTTGAAACTGAAACCAATGATGAGGGCTATTTTGAATTTGAATATGCCTTTACGCCTGGAGGTGCATGGTTTACCAATGCTATGGTGAAAATCTCTGCTGAGGGATATGAAACGCTTGAAGAATGGATTAATTTCTCTGAACCCGTTATTGGTCATGAATTTTATCTTAATCCATCAGATCCTGATGAACCCACAGACCCCTACTTTTCTGGTCATGTATTTGCAAATTATCCAAATACCACAGGGCTACCCACTCCCCTCCATAATGCACACATAAAACTTTATGGTGGATTTACAGGTGGTCTATTAGCTGAAACTGAAACCAATGATAATGGATATTTCGAATTTGGCGATGTGGTCATGTCTGCACATGCATACTCTATAGAAGCTGACGGATATGAATCCATTGAGGGCGAGATTTGGGATTTATGCAACACCCTTGATCCTAGTCTTAATGAGTGCTATCCTTTATATTCAGATTTCTATCTTAATCCAGTAAATGATAATCCGTCAACTGCAGTATTATATGGTCAAGTTACCGCACAAATGTCACCCATGGGACCCGTATTCCCAGTGGCAGGTGCAGTTATTTCAGCGAATCAAGGATGGTGCGGTGTATATACAACGGAATCTAATGAAAATGGAGAGTATGTTCTAGAAGCAGTTTCCCTGTGTGATGACTTTCCTTTTAGTGTTTCTTGCACTACTTCAGATTTTGGCACTCAATATGCAGAAATTTATATGCCTGAAAATGAAGAAACAGAAGTCAATTTCCACTTCAATAATTTTGATAATCCTAATCCATCGCCATCTAACCTAGAGGCATTTTTAGCAGATGATAATCTTACCGCCATCTTAGAATGGGAAGGTGTAGATGCAAGTACAGGGGCACTCCCCATGTACAATGTATATATGCAAAATAATTGGCACGATGATGCAGAATGGTTCTTATTGGGTACTACCGGTGAAACTCGTTTTGAATTTCAACTGGCTATTAACACCATTATAGAAAATCCATGTTTTAAAGTCACCGCCCTTTATGGCGGTATGGAGTCTGAACCCAGTAATACCGCATGCTTAGAATTTGGTGATGACGATGGTGGAGATGATGGCGGTGGAAACGTATCTGCACCCTTTGATTTATCGGCAGAATTTGAACCGATGCCATTGGGAGGAATTGTTTACTTAAATTGGTATCATGGTGATGCAAATACAGACCCATCACAGTCGATAACACATTTTAATGTGTATGTATATTATGGATGGGATGACATGGAATGGGATTTAGTGGCAGAAACAACTACCACCCATTTTGAATATATGCTGGGAGATTTCTGGTGGCCCGAAGAATTGTGTTTTAAAGTCACCGCCGTTCAAAATGGTGATGAATCTGAACCCAGCAATATTGCCTGTGCATGGGATGACCCCCATCCAGACCCTGAATGTGAAGATTTAAGTGATTTCCATTTTGGTGATTGTGAAATGATTATTGGTATTGGTTATAATGGCAATGAATGCACATGGTTCTCTGGTTGTGGAACCACAGACCAATTTGGTAATGACCATGCAAATTCATTCTTTGAATCTGTTGAAGATTGTGAAGCTGCTTGTGACCTTGCGAATGGTGATTGTGATCCTAACTTGGAATGTGCTCCCGTTCTAACATGTATTGATGGATTATTATATCCAACATCATGCGGACCCGAAAATTGTGACGACCCCATTGATGAATGTGATGACGGTGGAGATGATGGCGGAGATGACGGACCTCCTGAATGTATATTAGATTGCCCTGGTATTGGTGACATTAATCCTGAAGAAGATGCCGATGCTACTTGTCATTGGATTATTGAAACGGTACATCCAAACAGTCAGTGTCTTGCAGATTGCGATGAGGAAACGTATGGATTCCTCATGGAACTTACAGAAATATGCGAGCAGTGCCTTAATGGTGCCTTTGACTGTTCCGATATTTTTGAGGATGAGGAAGATGAATACGGCGTACTTTATGGATATGTTGAATATGTGTGGGGTGATGCCATTGAACTGGTAGCCGGTGCCCACATTCGTATTGAAAGCATAAGTGAAGATGGCACAATGGTGGAAGTATTTGAAACGGTTACCAATGAAATGGGACAATATGATATTTCTCTACCTGCAGGTGCATATATTGTGACTGCATCAGCATACGAAGATTCTGAAACGCATGATATATACATTGAACCAATGAGTGAGAATGAACTCAACTTCCAATTGGGTGAGTTCTACTATCCAGAAATTTATGCATTATCAGGACATGTTTCAGGTGTAGAAAGTGCTAATGGTGAATCTTATCCATTAGGAGGGGCACAGATTCGTGCAGTCTGTTTATCCAGTGGCGACGTTTTTGAAACCACCTCTGGTGAAGAGGGCTATTACTGGCTCTATGTTGGTTTCCCCGATTTATACGAAGTGACCGTTTCAAAAGAAGGTTACGAATCATATACCCAAACCATAGAGGTTTTTGGTATTACTGAAGCTAATTTTATGCTATACGGTGGTGGTGGAACTGATGCTGAAGCGCTCCTTAGCTTAGGGGATGGCATTGGTAATCAAGATGGATTTACCGTACCATTATACCTCCATAGTAATCAACCCGTTGGCGGATTACAGTTTGCTGTATATCCACTCAATGAATCTTGGGATTACTATTTTATTCCAGGTGAGTTAGAGGTATTAGACCCATGCTTCAGCGGTGATGCCAATGATGTATATGGGCAACTCTGGGGAATTATGTTTAGCCTTGAGGGCTGTGCTTATGAGCCTGGTGAAACTCATCATGTTGCCAATTTATCATTTTCAGTTGAGGGGTATGTTCCCGCAGGAACTGAACTACCATTAACGTTTAACTATACATTGGTATCTGATCCAGACGCTAACGAAATCCCTTCTGCAGGTGAGGGTTCAGTGGTAACCTTTGGTCAACCTGGAGATGTAAATGGTGATGGTGATGTGAACGTAGTTGACATTGTGAATATGGTTAATTTTGCACTTCAAATTGATGAACCCACAGACTATGAATTTTCTGCTGCAGATTTAAACAATGATGGGGACATCAACATATTAGATATTGTGAGTGTGGTGAATATCATTCTTTATAGTGATGATTTACAACGATTTGATTCAGGTGATGCAGATGTATATTATCAAGATAAAACCATCCACATCCATGGTGAGCATGTAGCGGGTTTCCAAATTGAGTTTGTAGATGTTATTGATGTGGACAATCTACATGTTCCTGATGGATGGATCGCAAATGTTCATAACAAAACCATTATTGCATATAATTTTGATGGCGAATTATTAAACGGTAGAAGCATCATTGAGTTAAGCCAAACCAATGAAATTTCAGATTTAATTATCGCTGATGCTCACGGCGATGTGATTCTTGCCCACGTGGAAGCATTACCACAATGGGTTACATTAAAAGGTAATTATCCAAATCCATTTAACCCACAAACTACAATTTCATATACCCTTTCCCATGATGCTATGGTAGAATTATCAGTATATGATTTGTCTGGACGAATGGTAGAATCATTGGTAAATGGTGAACAATATCCAGGTGAGTTCTCAGTGTCTTGGACTGCCAATGGCTTACCCAGTGGTATGTATATTGCACGACTTATTGTAGATGGCGAATCCTTTACCAAAAAAATGATGCTTATGAAATAAAATCTACGGGAGGTGGATTTTTTCACCTCCCCTTTTTTTCCTCAAGGAGGTCTTATGAAGTATAAAAGTCTATGGTTGTTTTTCATGTTGATGGGAAGCATATTTCCCCGTGAATATGTGCGTGGTATTGTCCAACCCATTGAAGCCAGTTTTTGTATGGACCTTTGTAGTATGTACCAACTTATCCCCGATTCAGGCTATGCCCACACCAATCTTACCCATACCCCTATTATAAATTTGAACGAATATGTGGGTCAACATGTTGAGGTTTGGGGTGAACAGACATGGTGTGTTGAATGCGGTGCCTTAGATGTGGATGAAATAAATTTAGTTTCGGATAATCCTCCCACATGTTTAGATAATACAAATTGTGATGATTGCTTTGATGCCGGATGTTTTTGGCAACCCGTTGCACCTGAGGGATACCAATGCAATGATAACTGCTATATAATGGATACCGAATGTTATGGAGAAGCACCCAATTGGGTTGCGGAATGTCCTGCCAATGAGTCTACCAATTGCTGTGAGGCTGCAGAAATTGCAGAAGCAGAGTGTGGAGGATTAGGATGCTATATACCTGAATGTACTGAAAATTGTGAATGGGAACCTATGCAGTGCTGGTCTTCAACGGGATATTGCTGGTGTGTAGATGATGAGGGAAATGAGATTGACGGTACGAGCCAACCCGTTTGGCAAGGTTACCCAGAATGTGAAGAAGAAACTAGTTGCACCCAAGGTGACCTTACCCAAGATGACGATGTAAATGTATTGGATGTGGTGGCCATGGTAAATATAATTCTGCAACTACCAACGGATGATGATCCTTGGGATTTCTGGCTCTGTGCTGGTGATTTTAATGATGATGAAAGCATTAATGTGTTGGATGTGATATCATTGGTAAATCTCATATTGCATCCCCAAAATGAAGATTGTTTTATCATCCCCGAAATTGGCCCTTGTGATGGTATTTGTCCCACTTACTTTTACAATCAAGGTAGTGGGCAATGTGAAGAATTCATCACCGGTTGTTGCGGTGTGGAAGCATTTAACACTATGGATGCATGTGTAGAGGCATGTGAGTAATTAAACCTTAATATTACAAAAATATAGTTTAAAACCATTTATTCTCCCGTAATTTTGCTTTTAATCTTGAGGCAAAATTGACCACTATACCATTTGCAGGAGAGCTTTTCTCATTACTCAGTGCAATTTTTTGGGCACTGGCAGTCATCATGTTCAAAAAAATTGGGGAATCTGTATCTCCCATGGTGATAAACCCCGTGAAGAGCTCCATTGGTTTACTTCTATTTATATTAACATGTGTGGTATTGGATGTTCCCCTTTTGCCAAATCCTATATTCTCCACTACAGATTTAGCCATTCTATCCGTAAGCGGGATGATAGGCATCGGCATTGCTGATATAATTTTTCTACACTCATTGAATATTTTGGGTGCAGGAATTTCTGCCATTGTAGATACTGTATATAGCCCCTTTGTCATTCTATTTGCGTTTATACTCTTGGGAGAATCTCTTACTTCAGTGCAACTCTTGGGTGGTGCCCTTATTATTGGGGCCGTATTATATGCATCTGCAAAAATTCAAACCATCCCCACAGATCGTAAACGTTTTAAGCAAGGCATCATATTGGGGGTTAGTTCTATTGCAATGATGGCCATTGGCATCGTCATGATAAAACCAATATTAAATTCTATTAGCCATGAACCCAAACTGCAAATGTGGGTAGCAGGTTATCGATTAATTTCTGGAGTATTAGTATCTGGAACCATCATGTTTATAGCCAATAGAAAACGAAAAATTATTGGTGTGTTGAAGAACCGAAAATTATGGATGCCTCTTTTTACCAGTTCTGTATTGGCCACCTATTTAGGTATTGCCATGTGGGTGATGGGAATGGCCATGACCACTGCATCTGCAGCCAGTATTTTAAATCAAACGGCCACCATTTTTATATTAATTTTTGCACGAATTTTCTTAGGTGAGCCCCTAACCAAACGACGATTAATTTCCATATTCATCGCTATGATTGGTGCGTATTTAGTCTTTATTGGTTAGATTTTTTCCAATAGGTATACGTAGCAATATCTGTTAATTTGATATTTTCAGACATGGTGAATTGGTGTTTTATTTCATCCATTGAGATGGGGAAAAAAGTTTCAATTCCAGATGTTTTTTTATCAACCATCGTAATATGTAAATGATGAGCCAATGGGAAAAATGCCTCATAAACTTGAGCACCCCCTATAATAAAGATATCCGATTCATCATTTACATTTTTAATACATTCATCTACAGAAGTATAAGATTCAACGGTTTCTATTTGCTGAGATGACAGTACAATATTTCTACGTTTTGGTAAAGGTTTAAAAGGTAAGGACTCCCATGTTTTTCTTCCCATTATGATGGGTTTATTTAGGGTAAGTTTTTTGAAGTTTTTTAAATCTTCTGAAATATGCCAAGGCAAGTCATTGTTAATTCCAATTCCCCCATCTTTTTCCTGTGCCCAAATGAGGTGAATAGTTGTCATTATACTGCCACTGGGAATTTTATAACTGGATCGTGAACATAATTTTTTAATGCAAAATCTTCAAATGTTAAATCCCAAAATGGCTTGTTGGCAATCTCTAATATGGGGAGTTGTTTTGGCTCTCGTTTGAGCTGCTCTCTGAGGCCCTCTACATGATCTACATAAATATGAGCATCATTTATATAATGAGAAAATTCTCCCAGTTCTAATCCTGTTTCTTGGGCAATCATTTGGGTAAGGGTTGCATAACATGCCACATTAAATGGAATACCCAATGCAATATCGCCACTACGCTGTGTTAGATGACAATTGAGTTTCCCCTCTGTAACATTGAAAATAAAAAATGAATGGCAACTGGGTAATGCCACTTCATCTAATACTGATGGATTCCATGCCGTTACCACAAGTCTACGAGAATTGGGATTACGTTTAATTTCATCAATTACTTCTTGCACTTGATTTACAAAGGTTCTTTTAAATTCACCTGTTTCAGGGTCTTCAGTATATTTTTCCCAATTCACCCATTGGTAACCATACATGCGTCCCACTTCCCAATTTTCTTCTTCAGATGTCCACGCATCCCAAATTTTAGTATATTCACGCAAATTTCGGATATGTGTTTCACCAGAAAGATACCACAATAATTCCCTCACTACTGAATTGAAAAATACTTTTTTGGTGGTGAGGAGGGGAAAGCCATCTTGTAAATTGATTTTATAATGATATCCAAAATACATAATGGTGTCGGTGCCCGTTCGATTTTCTCGATGGTGACCATTTTCAAGTACATGATTTACAAGATCTAAGTATGCTTTCATGATATCCTATTAAAGTGAGCGAAGGGTTTCACCGGTATAAATTTGACGAGGGCGATTAATTCTTGATTTTGAATCTAACATCATCTCACGATAATGAGCCAACCAACCAGGCAAACGTCCCAATGCAAACATAACGGTAAACATTTCCGTTGGAATCCCCATAGCACGATAAATTATTCCGGAGTAAAAATCCACATTTGGATATAATTTGCGTTCGACAAAGTAATCATCTTCCAACGCCACTCTTTCAAGGTTTTGAGCAATTTCTAAAAGTGGGTCATCAATTTCTAATGCAGTTAACACACGGCTTGCTGCTTCTTTTATTACCGATGCACGAGGATCATAATTTTTATATACGCGATGTCCAAATCCCATCATTCTAAAATCAGAAGACTTGTCTTTGGCCAGATTTACATACTTCTTATAATCACCGCCATCTTCCTTTATCATGTCTAGCATTTCAATTACCGCTTGGTTTGCACCACCGTGACGTGGCCCCCATAGTGCAGCAATTCCTGCAGAGATAGTGGCATATAAATTTGCATGACTACTTCCCGTCATTCTCACTGTGGATGTGGAGCAATTTTGCTCATGGTCAGCATGAAGAATAAGAAGAAGATTGAGTACATCCGACATAACTGGATTTTTTTGATATTCTTCTTGAGAATCTGAAAACATCATATGGAGGAAATTATCCACATATCCTAATTCTGCATCAGGATAGATAAAAGGTAAACCTTGAGACTTACGATATGAATACGCTGCAATCGTTTTAACTTTTGCTATTAATCGGGCAATATTCAAATCAATCACTTCGGGGCTGTGGCTATCGCTATCAGGATTAAATGCAGATAATGCAGTTACCATAGATGACAATATGGCCATGGGATGTGCACTCAATGGAAATCCATCGAAAAAGCGTTTCATATCTTCATGGATGTTTGCATGCTTACGAATTAGTTTCTTAAAATTGTCTTTTTCTTCCGATGCATCCATAGAGCCATATATTAAGAGATGTGCCACGTCGGTGAATGATGTCCCCTGTGCCAATTCTTCAATTGGAAAACCACGATAGCGAAGAATTCCTTTTTCGCCATCAATAAATGTTATATCACTAATACAAGATCCAGTATTGCCATATCCAGGATCCATAGTAATGTAACCTGTCGTACTTCGTAATGTAGTTATATCGATTGCTTTTTCGTCTTCGCTACCCTTGATAACAGGTAAATCTAAGGTTTGTTCATCAATAATTAATTTTGCACTGCTCATAAAAACTCCTGAAGTTCAATAATATCCGAGGGAAATAAACGGGTAAATTTACTGATTTTCCCTCCATTTTTTATAGGAGGAATCCAAAATATTCTCTATAAAAAATTATTCATTATTTTTGATGGATTAAAATCAGAAAATAATTCTCCTCGAAAAAGTGAAATTTCTGTAACAATTTGTAATAAAAGTTTTGCACACACCACACAATATAGAGTATATTTTTCTACGTGGTCAGCATATGTTGTGCTACCTACTTAAACTCAACCGACGAGAAACACAGCACAACATAGACAAAATCCAGAGCCTCTTCTGGAACTCAAACGCAACTGATGTTGTACTGAAATCACTTGAAATTTGGAATGGAAACATTTCCGATTTGCGTTGTCTGTGGACAATTTAAATTGGCGATGTTTCATGAAACTTAGGGTATTGAACAACCTTTTTGTAAGGACGCACTACGCATATGGAACATATACAACAAATGTTTGAACATACGGGAAAAACCACAAAAGTTGTGGGGACCAGCCGAATTAAAGCATACAAAGAATTATACGAACATATTACTGAAAAACAAGGGAACGAACTCCCCTATCATGGAGATTACCTTGGTGATAACGAGCTTGCTCAGAGCATATATCAAAAGAAATACTTCCTCAAAGATTTAGATAACAAACTTATTGAAACACAACCTGAAGATGTATTTAAACGTCTTGCAGCATTTATGGCTACCGTTGAAGGTGGAAAAGCAAAACAAAAGAAATTTGCTGAAAAATTTTATACCGAATTGTTTGAAGGTCGCTTTGTATCTGGTGGCCGTGTATTAGCAGGGTCTGGTGATCTGTACAGAATCAAAACATTAGCCAATTGTTTTGTAGCAAAAATCCAACATGATGATATAGACTCCATTTATCAAGCTGCATTTGAATGTGCTCGTACATACTCTTATGGAGGTGGAATAGGTGTAGATATTACAGCACTTCGCCCAAAGGATTCTGTAGTACACAATGCAGCAGACAGCTCCACAGGTGCAGTTTCCTTTATGGATTTATACTCTCTTACCACTGGGCTAATTGGACAGAGTGGTCGTCGTGGCGCGTTGATGCTTACATTGGACGTAAAACATCCAGATGTAGAATATTTTATTAATGTTAAGAAAACACCAAACTGGGTTACCAACCAAATTGTTGAGCAATGTAATTGGTCTGGTATGTTCAATGAAGAAGAATTAAAAACCATCAAAAAACAAGTGATGGAAAATACACAAGTTCGTTTTGCCAATATTTCTATTAAAGCAAGTGATGAATTTATGCTCTCTGTAGATGAGCAACGCAAATTTGGTGATTCTCATTATATGGTGTATAAAAAGCTAAACAAAGATTTAGTAATGACTGCACCTCAAGATGAAGAAAACACTCACTATTCCAGTGGAATTCCATCTAAAAATATTTCAGAATATGAAGAGATGGAGAACTTTACTTCTTTTACCAAGCTGAAAAACTGGGTGGCAAAAACATATAATGTTTCGGTAGAAAAAGAAGATGTGTTAGATATGTTTAAGCGTGATGTTTATGGTGACTATGTTCTTCAATTGGAAGGTGAAGAATATGACTTAGCCCTCCGTCAGTCTGGAGATTTCATGCTTTACTTTGACAGCCCATGGACGAACGAAGTTCGTCGCATGGTAAAAGCCCGTGATATTTGGGATCAATTTGTTGAAGGTAATTACAAAACCGCTGAACCTGGACTAATTTTCTGGACTACTATGAGTGATTACTCTCCATCTAACTATGTTGGACGACCAATTATTTGTACAAATCCTTGTGCTGAGGTACCATTAGAGGATGGCGGTGCATGTAATTTGGGATCAATCAATTTATCTCGTTTTGTGATAAATGGATATGAAACAGATGCTCGAATCGATTGGGATCAACTGGCAGAGTCTTCTGCTATTCTAGTAAGATTTTTAGATAATGTTGTTACATGGAACGAAGACCTCAATGCATTGGAAAAGCAACGTACCGCAGCAAAAGAAACTCGTCGCCTTGGTTTAGGCATCATGGGAATTGCAGATATGTTGAATCAGCTAGGCATTGCCTACGATTCTGATGAGGGTATTGAAATCATCCGAAAAGTAATGGAATTCATTACCAATGCATCTTATCAAGCATCAGCATCATTGGCTGCAGAAAAAGGTTCATCTCCAATTTATGAAGAAGATGCATACATGGAATGCCCCTTTATTCAAGAAGCGTTGAGTGATGAAACTCAAAATATGATTCGTGAAAATGGCATTCGAAATATTGCTATTATGTCAATTGCACCAACGGGATCTATTTCAAATATCGTACTTGGCTTCAAAAATGGTGACTCAAATTATATTGGAGTTTCAGGCGGTGTTGAACCCATCTTTGCCATATACTATACACGAAGATCAGAAACATTAGACAAGGGCAAGAACAAATTCTTCAAAGTATTCCACTCGACGGTTCAAGCATATATTGATAAGATGGGCCTTCAAGATAAAATGGATGCTTCAGATAATGTTGAGGATGTGTTGCCTGCATTTATTACACGAACCGCACACAAAATAGATTCTGTAAAACGGGTAGATATTCAAGGGGTAATTCAAAAATATATTGATCATAGTATTTCATCTACCATTAATTTGCCCGAGGATGTGAATCCAGAATTGATTTCAGATGTGTATCTAAAGGCGTGGAAGAAAAAATTAAAAGGTGTAACTGTTTATCGTGATGGAAGTCGATTCCCCATTCTTAGTGTGGATGGCGATCTTACGGAATTCCAAGAGTTCAAAGGAAAGGCATACACCATCACCAATGAAGAAGGTGAAACTATGGAGGTAAATGGTGATGAAATCATGAAGATGCCTGATGGCTCTCTCACTACCGTTTATCACTATCTAAAGAACAGTAACGTTGCCATTGAAGAAGTTTTAAAGAATACTCAATTTGAGGAAGTAGAATTATGATAAAATTAACCACAGACGCAACCATTTCAGAATCTAAAGGACAAACACCTGAAAAGAAAGCTGCATCTGTATCTGCACCCATTACCTCTACTAATAGACCAGAGGTTGTAGATGCAAAAGTGTATAAACTTAAAAGTGCATTTGTAAAAAACTCTGTATTTGTAACCCTGAGTTACATCAATGACGGAGACTCCATTCGACCTATCGAAATATTTATTAACTCCAAAGATTTAACACGTGCACCAGAATATGTTGTTCTCACTCGGTTGATTTCAGCAATATTTAGACGCGCCACTGATGCCATGTTTATCTTGGAAGAATTGCAAGGCATATTTGATCCCAATGGTGGTTCATTTAAAGAGGGGAAATATTATCACTCTTTTTATGCTGAAATTGCAGATGTGATTGAGCGATTTTTCTATGATGTGGGTATTGTGGATGCTCCTGTAGAACACCCCCCTACCGATAATGGCCAAATGCAAACTGCAACTCCATTATCTAAAGATGAAGGTAACATGGGAAATGTTCAATTTAAGGTATGCCCCGATTGCAATAATCGCACATTAAAAACTGAAAATGGATGTGACTCCTGTATGGACTGCGGTTACAGTAAATGCGATAAGTAATTTTTTACTTCATTCTAGTAAAAAAAGCCTCTGAAATCAGAGGCTTTTTTGTTTTATGGAATTATATCTCTGAAAACCTATCAGTATATTCAACAAGTTTAGCTGCAATGCCGTCTTCTGTCATGGAATGCCCTGCATCTTGGACCACCTCAAAATCCGCTTCGGGGAATGCACGATGCAACTCCCATGCGGATAGCATTGGACAAACTATATCATAACGTCCCTGCACAATTACAGTGGGAATATGTCGAATTTTATCAATATTTTCTAAAAGCCACTCATCTGTTTCAAAAAAACCACCATTGATAAAATAATGGCACTCAATGCGGGCAAATGCTTCTGCAACTTTGGGCTCTTCAAAATGATGAAGATAGCTCCCACTTTGAAATAATTTACTCGTACTGGCTTCCCAAATGGACCATGCCTTTGCTACCACTAAACGGACCGTTTCATCTTCGGATGTTAACCGTTTATAATATGAGGATACAAGGTCATGTCGTTCATCCTGTGGGATAGGTGACAAGTAGTGTTCCCAAGCATCAGGATAAATAAATGATGCTCCTTCTTGGTAGAACCATTGAATCTCTTTCTTGCGTAACATAAATATGCCCCGCAACACCAATGCTTTACATCGGTCTGGGTGAGTAATTGCATAGCTCATGGATAATGTGGAGCCCCAACTCCCTCCAAAAACAACCCATTTACTAATGCCTAGCTCTTCACGAATTTTTTCAATATCGTCCACCAAATCCCATGTGGTATTTTCTCTTAGTTCAGCATGGGGAGTACTTTGTCCACATCCCCGCTGATCAAAAATAATAATTCGCCATTTATCAGGATTAAAATATTGTCGATAAATAGGTTCTATACCCCCACCAGGCCCACCATGAAGAAAAATTACCGGTTTGCCATTGGGGTTTCCAGACTCTTCCACATGTATGGTATGAAGGTCTGAGACTTTCAATTTAAATTGGTTAAAGGGTTCAATCTCTGGATATAATTGCTTCATTAATTTCCTTATTTAATACTGCCTTTTCTTACATACACGGTTTTTCAATGCTTTACCTTGGACATAGCGATTCAGATTATCCGCAAATTGGATGACTACATCCCGTTGATATTCAGGAAAATTTCCCGAGATGTGAGGCGATAAAAACACATTATCTAAATTAAAAAGTGGACTGGTTTTATCTAAAGGCTCTTCTGAAAAAACATCCAATGCTACGCCTGCAATTTGCTTCGTTGAAAGGGCATTTATTAGATGGGGCTCATCTATTATGCCTCCTCGCGAAATATTGATAATGAACGCCGATTGCTTCATTTTGTCTAACTCTGCTTTGCCAATCATTCCTTGTGTTAGTGGTGTGAGTGGGCATGCAACAATAATATAATCACTATGTTTATACAATAAATCAATGTCTGCCAATGGGATGAGTTCATCAACTGTTTTTTTTGTTTCTACTTTCTTCTGTAATCTACGGGTAGCTATAACATGCATATCAAAAGCTTTACATTTATTAGCAATGGCTTTTCCAATATCCCCAAACCCAATTATTCCTGCAGTTTTACCTTTTAGCTGAATAGTTTGACGTGCCAGTTCCCATTGGGTCCATTCTTTTTTTTCTTTAAATTTCTCACAGCCAGAAAATTGTTTAGACAAATACAGTATCATCCCCATGGCAAATTCAGACACGGGGCCGGCGTGTACACCGCTGGCATTTGTAATTATTGTTTTGCTTTTAAGAATTGACGGAAATAAACTTTTTTCAATTCCTGCAGCCCCAAAGTGTATCCATTTTAGCTGATTTTTTGCACGGGAAAATGATGATTCTGTAATCTTATAAGTAGCTAAAATATCTAAATTTGTAATATTACTTTCTAGGCTGTCATCATCAGTGATATGTAAAAAGTTTGCATCTACATCTGGATGTAAATTGGATGTCAAAATATCCAATAATTGAGAATATTTCTCTGGATTTTGAGTAAGTTGTAAACCAATGTTTAGTCTATTTAAACTCATTGTTGTGGTGGGTGTGGACTTAAATGTTCAGACATAATTTTCCAGTTTTCATTTTCATATACCATTAATAGAGATCCTCTTCCCCCACCTTTAGCGTATTCTCCATTGATATATCCATCCCATGTAAACTCAAAAATACATGAGGCAAAATGCTCTGATTTAATTAACCATTCTATATTTTTCATTTCATAGGAGTCATTTTCAATGAGTTTAAAATTTCTCTCAATAATTTCCTGAATTTGGGATTTGCCTTTAAATGTACCATTGGTAAAGATCATGCAGGCATCTTCATGAATAAATGGCGATACATTATCCCACAATTGAGAAGTCAATGCGTGTTTATAATCTTTTAATATTGCTTCTGGGGAATTCAATATTGTTAAACTACATACTTTTTAATTTTATCAAATAATTGATGGGTAGCTTCCACATCTCTCATTACATAGTCATTCACCGCATTAATGTTGCCCTCTTCAAATGCCTTAGCTACTGTTTCACCTTTTATTTCACCCTCTTTGGGTGATGGAATTCCAAAAGACCGACAGGCAATATCCATACTCACTGAATTATAGTTATTCCAATTACAAAGATACATCATGACATCAATATGGCTTTTATAGGAGAATCGGCGTAAATCTTTAAAATTATAATTATTGATTTCAATATCATAATGAGCAGCACGAACAAGTAGAAAAGGGATGTCAAAACCGAGACCATTATAATGAACAAACTTTGCACCTCGTGAACTGGGGTGATTTACAATATCAAAAAATGCCTGAAGGGTTGTCTGCTCATTGTCTTCACATACCACTTTATCTTTTGCGCTTCCATCATCTTGCAACCACCGCATACCGATGCATAAAACTTGTCCAAAAAAAGGTGATGTTGACCGAATTAATGATTCTGCATTTTCTGGATCATCGCCTGTTCTTTCAATATGAGATTTAACTTTTTTTGCAACTACTAATTCTACTTCCTCATCTATGGTAGGTAATGGTACCGTTTCAATGTCTAGTATGAGATATGCCATGAGGTTTCTCCTTAAATTGAAATTTTATCTAACGGACTAATTAAATTATTAAACGCAGGTTTTGTCATATGCGTATAAATTTGAGTGGTCTCAAGTTTTTTGTGCCCTAACAATTCTTGTATGTAACGAATATCAGTACCATGTTCAAGTAAGTGAGTGGCAAAACTATGCCTTAAGGTATGAATAGTAACTTTTTTCCTGATTCCCGCTTTAATTAGCGATCGCTTATAGAATGAACGAATGGATGTTGTGCTATACTTGCCTCCATTTGGATTTTCAACTAAATATTCAGTAGGTTGATATTTTTGAATATATTGTTTGAGAACAGGTATCAATTTTTCTGATAACATTACTATTCTATCTTTTTTACCTTTCCCCCCTTTTATTGTGATTACTCTACGTTCAATATCAATATCATTTAATTTTAGGTTCAGTAATTCACTAATTCTTAACCCACCCGAATAAATGGTCATTAGTATTAATTTATGTTTAATATTTTCTGTATTATTAAATATTAAAATAATGTCTTTTTCTGATAATACTGCAGGTAATTTATCTTCTTTTCTAAACGAAAACTTTAATGATGGAGGAAACTCCTTTTCTAATACATCTGTAAATAGAAATTTTATTGCTGAATATGCCAATTTCATTGATGAAAGTGAATATTGTTTTTGAGTTTTACAATAATCAAGATATTTAATAATAATATTTTCATTTAAAGCTTTAAATTTATTAGCTTGAAAATAAGATATAAACATTTTTATGGCAGATAAATATGAGTTTATAGTCTGTTTGCTATAGTTTTGAATATTTAATTTTTGTTTATATTTGCGTAAAAGTTCTTGTTTATTCATGATATTATCCGTTAAAACAACATAAATATAGGAGAGTTAACCCATTAAACACAATAATAGAGTTTATCGGGATGTTGGCGTGCATGCGGAAAAACGAAAACCCATTGAGCTGTAAGATGAGAAATGGTCTTGGTATCTTTGGAGATTGACAAAAGAAATAAATGGACAAGAAAGAAAAATCAGAACATAAAAAGAGATTTGAAATTGCTCTTGACGAATTCGTTAAAAACTTACAAAGTTTCGTCTCTACCGAAACAGGTGAATGGACGGTAAAAGGTTTCATTGACATTTACAAGAACATTTACACCATATCCTCGGACACGAAAATCGTTTCAAAAATCCTTGAAATACATATTTTCCCTGAAATACTCCAGTTTGCCGAAAAGAATGGCTACAAGATAATTTTAGCAGAACACCAAAATTGGTATCCTGACTTAACAATTATGGACAAGGATAATTCTGACGTAAAATTTGCCTTAGATTTAAAAACAACATTTAGACGAAACAATAAAACAGCAGGGTTTACACTTGGAAGTCATGGTGCTTATTTTAAGGAAAGAGATAAGAGTAAAAACATTCAGTTTCCTTACAACAAATATTTAGGACATTACTGCTTGGGTATTATTTACACTAGAGAAGATTTCGAAGACGATTTGGCAGAAACTGAAATTTATCAAGTCCAAGAACTTAAAGAAGAATACGGAAAGAATGATGACCCAATTAAAGACCGACAAGTAACAAATGTTTCTAACTTAAAATCGATAACTTCCGTAATCAAGGATTTTGACTTTTTTGCCGTTGAAAAATGGAAAATTGCCAGTGACAGAAGGGGTTCAGGAAATACTGCAAATATTGGTTCAATCAACGATATAAAGGACTTAAAAGCAGGTAATGGTGTATTCAGCAAACTTGGTGAAGAATGGTTTGATGAATATTGGATTAACTATGGAACTGCAACAATGGTCAAGGATGGAAAAACAGTTAAGGTTAGCAGTATTTGGGACTTTTTAGAGTTCAAAGGGCGAAAGGACTTATTTGATAAAGTCGTTTCAAAAGGAGCAAAACGAAAAAGAGCAGACCAGAAATGATTAAAACAATAACACCACCAATAAAAAGTCAAGGAATTAAAACCAAGCTCGTACCTTGGATAAGGGATATTCTTCCTGAAACAGAAGGAGCTTGGATTGAGCCTTTTTTAGGTACAGGAGTGGTTGCTTTCAATTTAGGCTTTAAAAAGGCAATCCTTAACGACACAAATCCACATATAATCCAACTTTATAAAGAAATTAGAGACGGAATAATTACGCCTCAAATTGTAAAGGATTATCTTGAAAAAGAAGGTGAAATACTTCTAAATGCAGGAGATAATGGATATGACCATTTTCGTTTTGTAAGAGACAGATTTAATGAAAGCCCAAATTCCTTAGACTTCATTTTTCTTTCAAGAGCAGGTTTTAATGGGATGATGCGCTTTAACAAAAAGGGACATTGGAATATCCCGTTTTGTAAAAAACCAAATCGCTTTGCCCAAGCATACATTACTAAAATTGTAAACCAGACTGCTAAAGTATCTCATGTAATAAAACCAGAATGGGAGTTTCACAACAAACAGTTTTCTGAAATAATACCATTAGCTAAAAAAGGAGACCTCATTTACTGTGACCCACCATATTATGGAAGATATGTTGATTACTACAATGGTTGGACAGAAGAAGATGAAGAACTCCTATTCACACAATTAAAAGAGACCAAGGCAAATTTCATATTATCCACTTGGCATCATAACGATTATCGTGAAAATGATATGATTGACAAGTATTGGAGCAATTTCAATATTCTGACTAAAGACCATTTCTATCATTCAGGGGGCAAAATTGAAAACCGAAGAAGTATCGTTGAAGCATTGGTTTGTAATTTTGAACTCAATGGAGATATAAAAGAACACAATCATGGACTAAAGGAAAAGCCCGTACAATTATCCATGTTTGAAATAGAAAAATAAAGCACGACACGCCAACAACGCATATAGTGCATACCCTTCGGGATACGCACCATATGCAAACCGTTAGGCGACATATTTTTGAAAAATTTGTTTTTAAAATGTTTTTGGTGGGCTTTAAGAAATAAGGAATTTGATTTTTTTATTTTTTAAGAGGGGGGATTAAGGTGTTTTCTCCGCTCCGCTACGAAAACGAATTTATTATAAATTGGATAAGCAAGAGAAATACTTATATAATGGAAATAATTTTAACTATTTAGAGTTAATAAATATGAATAAGACACCAAATATAATTGAATATTCTGGATTAGATACTATCACTCTTGAAAAAGATAGAGTAAGAGAAGCATATATTCATAATTTAATAATTAATGAAGAAATAATTCAAGATGATATAATGAATATTTTAGGAATCACTGATAAGTCATTATTAGAATTAATTCATGAAGATAAATATATAAACGGTATCACTGCTGATTTTACTTTGAAACATGATAATAAAATAAGAGCAATAATTGAATGTAAGGCTGGCGATATTGGTGTTACTGATTACGTAAGAGGTATTGGGCAAGTTCTACAGTATGAATATTTTTTTGAAGAAAAGATTTCTCCTAAAGGACATCCTTATAGCGAAAATTTTAACACAATACTTCTTTTTCCTTCATCAGTAGTAAAAAACAATTTACTTAATATTGGAAGATTTAAATATCCTACTTCAACAATATTAATTGAGGTTAATGATAGGAATAAAGTAACTCGTTCAATAGATAAAGGAGAGCTAGAAAAGATTGGAGAAGCCTTAGACGAGGGTTTAGTTACTATTTCCCAATATTATATTAGAGATAATAGATTATTTGAATTATATCTTTTGTTAAAATATTTAGTTTTTTTGAGAATTAAAGGAGAAACAAAAGTTAATAGAAAAGAACTTGAAGAATCTAAATTAAGAATATTAGAAACTCCAAATAATAGAAATTGGAGAAACGCCTTTATTAGTTTGTCGTCTTTAGGTTTTATTGATAGTTCAAATATTCCAACACCATCAGGTATTAAATTAAGCTCATATTCATATGAAGAATTTTTATATATGATGTATGAATCATATATTTCTCCTTATGTAGATGAATTGTTAAATTATTTTTCAGTTGAATCAAACTTGTCAAAAGATAATCAAGAAATTTCTAGTGATCTTAAAAAAGAATATTCAGACAAAGATGTCTTATTCTTAACACAATCGAAAGGAAGATATTTATCAAGTTGGTTAAATATTTTAAGAGATGATTTTGGTTGTATAGATTTTCTTCCTAGAAGTAAAAATAGATCAGTTAATTATAATTTATCAAATTTTAATAAAAAAGCTGTTATAGAAAATATTAGAAAATATTCTAAAGCACAGAGATATTTAAATAATTTTAGTAAATTAATTCAATTATGATAATGAAATCCAAAAAATATACTCTTTTTGAAACTTTTGTAGGAGCTGGCGGTTCTCATATTGGTTTTAAACAAGCTGGTTTTGTTTCAATTTATGCTAACGATAATGAGCAAAGTTGTTTAGATACTTTAGTTTTAAATAATCCTGAATTAGCACAAACTACATTATTAGATAACAATAGTATTCTTGATATAAACCCCAAAAAACTCTTTAAAAAATTAAATTATAAAAAGGGAGATATTGATGTTTTTTTTGGTGGTATTGTTTGTAAAGGCTTTAGTCTTGCAGGTGAAAGATCACCAAACGATGAAAGAAATTATTTTTATCATAAACAATTAGAGTTGGTAAAATGTTTTATGCCAAAAATAAGTGTTATCGAAAATGTCCCAGGTATTAGAAATGCAAAAGTTTTATCGAAAGATACACCAAAAGAAATGAAAGAAAACATTGATAAAATTTGGCAGGATATCGAAAATTACAAAGGGGAAAAAGCAAATTTAAGAAAATTAAATAAAGTTACAGAAGAAGTAGAAAAAAGAGGTATTGAATTAAGAAGAAAAAAAACAGAAATAACAAAAGAGTTAGAAGAAAAAGTTCGACAGATGGTAAGAGATGCTGTTGAGATAGAGTCTGAGTGGGGAGCTTATATTACACAAGGGCAAATTCTTGGATTTACTGATGCAATCATTAGGCAATATATTGAGTATCTTGCA
>CAYFMU010000029.1:25184-25596 GCA_964344315.1 uncultured bacterium
GATAACGATTTTGGTATCGACTCTTTGATACATAGTGTATTAGATGATATAAAAATGATATATGATGAACTTGGTTACAATGTATCTTATGAGGTGCTAAATACAGCTTGGTATGGTGCATCAACAAAGAGAGAAAGAGTTGTAATTGTGGCAACAAGAAAAGATTTAAAAGGTAAATTTTGCTTCCCTACACCTATTTATAATAGTGAAGAAATAAAAACAAAGTTTTTTAATCAAAAACATGCAAAATTAAAATTTAAAAAACCTATTACAATAAATGAAGCATTGAAAAAAATAGACTATTCAGATAAAAATGATATTGATAATCAGCCAATGAATCATAATGAAAAAACCGTTAGAAGATTTAAATATATTCCTGCTGGAGATAATATATCAAACCATATAGACAATA
>CAYFMU010000030.1:0-19185 GCA_964344315.1 uncultured bacterium
AACTTTGTTAAATTTACTGAAAAATAAACCCCTTAACTAGTCATGACCCTTATTTAATATTGCATCAACCAATGTTATTACATCTAAAATATTTATATTTTCATCATAGTTTAGTTCAGCTTGCAGAAGTTCAACCTCTGTGGGGGGTGGGGGATTGCTCAAAATAATAGATACTAATCTCTGGACATCTATAACATCGATATTCCCATCTTGATTAAGGTCGCCAAGTTGATTTTGAAAAGAGCAAATAGCAATATTCATACTAGTTATGAATATTATATATAAAGATGAATTTGTAAGTATAGGTTTAATATTTAATGAGCCTCTTTCAAAGTTTTAAAATAGTACTTCTACTATCGTATTCAACAATATAACATAGTTTATCATAAAATATATAAATAAACAAATAAAAAGTTTACATGGTGTAAGTTTATTCAATAAGGAGTTCTCAATTATTCGCTATATAATTGTTACTTAGCTATAATAAAACTCTTCGATTTGTCGAAGGGTTTTAAATTTGAATAACTACTGGCTATTTATTTTTCCAAAGAATTGGTATGCTGTTTCTGTGGTTTGATTTACCACATCTTCAAGAGGAAGATTTTTTAGATTTGCAACATATTGGGCAACATCTTTTACAAATAAAGGTTCATTACGTTTACCACGGTGAGGAATAGGTGCTAAGTACGGTGCATCCGTTTCCAGCATCATTTTATTTAATGGAGTTTCTTTTACCACGTCCTCCAATGATTTAACAAAGGTTATGAGCCCAGTAAAAGATAAATGAAATCCTGTAGCTAATACGTCTTTCGAAAATTCTAACGTGCTGGCAAAACAATGAATTACCCCATAATTATTTTGCGTAGTATTTATACCCTCTAGAATTTGAGTATCTGCATCACGGCAATGGACTACGGCAGGTAAGTCTACAGATTTTGCTAATTCCAATTGTTCTTGATATACGTTTAATTGTTGTAATTCATCACTAAAATTATAATGAAAATCCAATCCTATTTCGCCCACTGCTACAATTTTTGGATGAGAGTAGAATTGCTCTAATTCTTGAAGATATCGAGGAGGAACATCTTTTGCCTCGTGAGGGTGGATGCCTGCAGAAGCAAATACATAAGGGCTAGATTCTGCAATTGCTAAACATTTTTCAGATGAAGGCAAATCAACGCCGATACAGATTATTTTTTCTACACCATTATCAACAGCACGCTTGATGGTTTCATCTCGGTCATTATCAAACTTATCCATATAAATATGGCAGTGAGTATCGATAAAGTGCATTTATTGAATCCGTGGAAAGGGAGATTTTCCTTCACCCAATGAGGTAGCGGGTTTTAGTTCACCAAAATTCACATTCTGAAGTGGTATACTCTCTGCACCTAATATAGATAGTATTACCTTAGATCGTTCAGGCATTACAGGGTTTAGAAGTTGTGAACCAATTCTCAACACATCTGCAGATACGGCTAATGTAGTTGCAGCAGTACTTTTTTGAGATTTATCCTCTTTTACTAATTTCCATGGTGCACGAGTTTCTAAATATTTATTGACTTCTCTGATGAGCGTAAGGGTATTTTCCAATGCATCATGAAGTTTTAAATCCTCAATATTACTCCGAACCAGTTGTGGTGTAGATTTTGCTAATGAAATCAAATTTAAATCTACCTCATCAAAGCTTCCAGATTGAGGAATTTTGCCATCAAAATGTTTATGGATGAGCATGGTTACACGATTTACTAAATTCCCATAGTCATTGGCCAAGTCTGCATTATATCTTTTTATAAAGCTATCCAGCGTAAAATTTGCATCCATTCCCAATACCATATCACGCATAAGAAAATATCTCAATGGATCCACACCATACTCATCGATTAAGTCGAGTGGTTTAACTACATTACCTAAAGATTTAGACATTTTGGTGTCATCTGATAGCCACCACCCATGCGCTAAAATTGTTTTTGGTAGAGGAATCCCTGCGGCTAATAGCATTGTAGACCAATACACTGCATGCGTAGTGAGGATGTCTTTACCAATTAAATGATAGTTTGCGGGCCACCAATGTTTATATTGTTTTTCATCGCTTCCCCAACCGATGGCCGTAATATAGTTTAACAGTGCATCAAACCACACATAGGTTACATATTCAGTATCAAATGGGATTTCAACACCCCAACTTAAACGAGATTTTGGCCGAGAGATACATAAATCGCCTAAGGGCTGCTTGAGAAATCCTAAAATTTCATTTTTTCTGGATGCAGGCTTTATAAAATCTGGGTGACTTTTTATATGTTCAATAAGTGCATCTTGATATGTTGACATTTTAAAGAAATAGTTGCGTTCTTTCAATTTTTTAATTTCTCTAAAATTTCCTTCTTCGACCTCTTTTTCAGTTACAAAGCGTTCTTCAGATACAGAGTATAGACCCTCATACTCATCAGCATATATTTCACCCCGTTCATATAAATCTGTAAGCATTTCTTTCACACGGTCTGTATGCCGTGTTTCCGTAGTACGAATAAAATCATCATGTTCAATATGAAGTCTGTCCCATAACAATTGGAAACGTTTTACATATTCATCTACATGTAATTGTGGCTCAACGCCTCTACGTTCGGCTGCTTCTTGAACTTTTTGACCATGCTCATCAGTACCCGTTAAAAAGTGAACGTTATCCCCTAAAATGCGATGATAACGCGATAAAACATCAGCCAATATTGTGGTATATGCATGACCAATATGCGGTTCATCATTTACATAGTAAAGTGGTGTGGTTACATAAAACTTAGACATATAATCCTTCTGTCAATATTAATTAGCTATCCAATTATGGATTGTAAATGGTTTTGAATATTCACCTTGAATTTGACGCTGTAAATCTATAAACATGGAAATTATCATCAATGGAGGATACCCATTTCGTTGGATATTCTCAAATGTATTTTCCAAAATTGAAATACATTCATCCCAGTTTGCCTGTGGGTATTCAAGGGTAATTTTATTGAAGTGTGTAACTAAATTGGTAAAAATAAATTGGGGGTTTTTCTCATGGGTAGATGCTAAATACATATCTCGCATATACAATATTGATGTTCGGAAAAAATAGGAGAGCTCATTTGTACTTTTCCGTTTTAAAGATGACACTCTGTTTACCACCTGTTGCCATGTAGTTTGGGATGGAGAAAAACATCCCTTGATGATGAGCTTTAAGTCATCAAATAATTCATCATGATTTTTTGATAATCGCATGGCAATATGAATATTTCCATTGGCAATATTTGAAATAACTTTTGCCTTTTCAGGAGTTAGGGAGTCCGAATCCAACCTAGTTTGAATCATTGCATTAGAAAGAGGTGGAAAATATACAAGTTGACATCGAGATTTTATCGTATCCATAATCATAGATGTTTCTGAAGTTACCAGAATAAAAATTGTTTTTTCAGGAGGTTCTTCCAACACTTTTAATAATGCATTTGCTGCGGTAGGTTGGGGTATACATAACTTTTCTGCATTAAAAATTAATACAACCGTCCAGCCCTTATCAATGGTACTCATGTAGAGGTCTTTTTTAATTTCACGAATAGAATTAATTAGAATTGTTCGTGCACCATCAACTTCAATTTTAGAATACGGAGATTTCCCTTTATCTACCATCATCTCACGGAGATGCTCTATATTTTTCTCTGTAAGCCCTCTAATTGCAGGATCATCAGGAGATGATATTTTCCCTCGAGGATAGGGTAAAATTAATTTGATATTCCCATGCTGAAATGATTTAATTTTATGGCAAGACGCACAATCCCCACAAGCACCATCTTCATGAGGTGATAGACAATTAATTAGTGCCGCCAACTCAATGGCATGTGCTTCCTTTCCAGTACCAGAATTTCCATGAAAAAGTAATGCATGGGGGAGTCGAGCTGATTTTACAGATTGAAGTAAATTTCCCCAAATTCTTCTGTGTAATATGAGCGAATTGTAAATCATTTTTTTATAAGCCAATGTTCAGGATTCAGTTTTTGTTGATTTCCCCAAACCTCAAAATGGAGTTTACCATTGGAACCGTTTCCTGTACGGGCAACCTTTGCAATTCTATCACCCGCTTGAATATATTCATTCTCACTGACTTGGATATTATCAATATGGGCATAAACCGTATTAAAACCACCACCATGATCCACAATAACGATATTACCATGCCCCCTAATATATGTTATAATGCTCACCACACCATCGAGTACAGACTCAACTGGAGTTCCCACTCGAGCTTGAATATCGATGCCCACATTTTCAGTAATGGTATTCAGTTTTCTATTTTTTTGATTTCCAAACCGTGAAATAATTTTTCCTTCTACTGGCCAGGGAAGTTTACCTTTCATTTTAGCAAAATTACCACTGGTAGCCTTATTCTGCATGGCACGTATTCGTGCTAATTCATCTTCACGTTTTTTCATTGACTTCTTATCATTAAACAATTTTTTAATGATAGATTCAATTTCAGCAATCATTCGTTGCTTATCTTTTAAGTCTTTTTCAAGCTTAGATTTATCTTCATTTACTTGATTTAGATAATTCTTTTTACGCTTTTTATCTTTAGAAAGGCGAGTATTTTCAATTTCTTTTTCAGAACGTAGGTTTTTCTTTCGGGATAGGTCATGTTGAAGTTTTGTTTGTTCTTTTTCTAGTTCTTTTAGCGTATCCTTTAGTTCTTGTCGTAACTCTAATTCATGTTTTGAAAGGATGTCTAAATATTTTATACGATAAATCGCTTCATTCCAATTATCAGAAGAAATAACCGTTTTTAAGAATGATGTTCGACCATGCTTGTACAAATGTTGTAATCGCAGAGTGAGTTTTTCTTTAATGCCTTGTAGATAAGCCGATTTACGACGAATTCGTTCTTGAGTATCCTGAATCATTGATGCTACATATCGTTCTTCTCGTGATAATGAGCGAATCAGTTTTTCTGTAAGAGAAATTTTATTTTGTAAGTCTAGTAATATTTCTGTGGTTGAAATTGCCTCTTGGGTTTTAGAAATAATGTTCTTTTCTACATTTTCAATTTCTTTTCTTAAGCTACTTATTTGGTCATTGTGTGCATCGATATCTTTTTGAATATCAGAGGACGACCGCTCTGCAAAACAGACAGCTATTAACATGGCTACACAAAATATGCGAATCACTATTTTTCTATAAATTGAGAATAAATGGTATGATTATCAGGATCAATATGGCTGAGTATGTGGATGGCATACTCTAATTCGTAAGATTTAAATAATTGGGCTAAATCTTTTCCATAAGCAGACAAAAATAGAGAGGTGTTACGCTCTGTACCATAGATTTCAGATATGGATGTAAGCTCATCAAAACATGTCTCTAATGATGACTTAATTCGTTTTTCATTAACGTTATCGCTATCTAAGTTATCTAATACTGCAAAAAAATTAAATCGTAGTGACCGAAGAAAATTGTTTTCAACGATTTTACTTACTTTCTTTTTACGGTCATCCCAACCACGAGTAAAATTAGAATTTTTCCCTTCACGAGTTATATCTTCTGCTTTGGTGAAATATGAGTCACCACCCATATATTCATAGGTGTCTAGTTCATTTCCAATGAAAAGATATGCAATAAAATCTAAAGAAGATGCCAGTGGCGAAAACATGGGAGAAAAATTGAGTGACATCCCTTTTGAATAAGGAAAATCAGCATTTTTTGTGTAGAGATGAAAGTCAGATTGATTAGTGGCAATAATTTGAGCACTTACCTTTTTTTCATTTCCAGAGGTGGTGAAAGAATCTATAATCAAATGTATATCTAAATAAATATCTACATCATCTCGATTTTCTGTAAATGTATTATTTTCTAGGTATTGACTAATGTCACTGCCCAATGACTCAAAATTATATCGATCATTTTCACGAACTTGACGAGTATCAATTTTCACATTGACTTCAGTAAACTGAGTGTAGGCAGTTGTACACAATAGAACAAAACCGCAAATAGATGTTATAATCCGTGGAAATTGCATGTGTAAATTTAATACGGTTAATCCAGAAAATAGGCGGAAATTGTGTAGATTTCTTTTCTTATTTGTATGGTTTAAATTTTCATTAAAAATATTGTAAATTGACGTGTGAATTTTTAGAAAAAGGAGAAAAATTGAAATTATTAATTAATATGATGTTATGTTTTACCTTGGTAGGATGTAATTCATCAAAAGAAGTTTCAGAACAAGTTGAACCCAATAAAGAGGTTGAAATTACCGTTACCGATAATGGTCTAAAATCGACGCGAGTTAAAGACGTAGAGAAAATAGTTACACTTCCTGACCAAGTACAAATTGGCATAGAGTCAATTACGGGGAAAAATAATAATGTAGAAATTAATGTTTTTGCATTGAATAAATTGCCCATTGCTGGTGTTCAAATTGAAATTGTACCATCAGATTTATTTAATATAGATTCAGTTGCTGGTGGTCGTTGTAGTGACGCTGATTTCACATTAAAGTCTAATGCAAAAGGATTAATGTTAGGGTTTTCGATGAAAGGTGAGATGATCCCCGTGGCATCAAATGATAATCCAAAAGATAATCTATTATTTACGGCGTATGGTACTGCATTAAAAAATGTAAAAGATGCTTCAGTTGCTTTAGAGACGGTACTTGCAGGAAAAGGTGGTGCAAAAATCAGTACAGTGAACGTACCTTATTTATGGAGTCATTAATAATTGGGGAAATCACTCCCATATATTATTCTAATATTTTTTGCTAATATATTTGGTCAAACAGCAACGCTTCTGGATACAATTGCATTTGTAGGTGAGAGTATATCTATCCCTATTTTTGTTGATGATGTTGATGAACAATTGGAAGGCTTAGAGTTTGTCATAAATTATAATGATACGGTGTTGACTGCAAATTCAGCAACAATTTCAAATACTGAACTTGAGAGTTTAGACTATCTCATTACATCTAATTTTGATGTAAGTGGTACGGTAAGCATCATTGTTTATGCTGGAGCTCAATTGGTAATACCAAATGATGGTGAGTTGGTCTATCTAGAGTTTACAGCAATTGGTGATGCCTTAGAAACATCCTCCATATCCTTTGAATCATTCGAAGTAAATAATATTGATGCATCCTTTAGCGATGGAAATATTACCCTCCATAATCCTGGATGTATGGATATGGAAGCCTGTAACTATGATGAATCTGCAACATTTGATGATGGCAGTTGCGCAGCGTTAGATTGTGCAGGTGAGTGTGCTGGAAGTAGCCTATATGGGGAGTGGGGAAATTGCTGTTTACCAGAATCTCTCATCAATGTGTACCTTGATCAAGACGGTGATGGGCTTGGTAGTGGTAATCCAGTAAACATTTGTCAATCATTTACGCAAGTGGGTTGGGTCACCAATAATTATGACGTAGATGATTTTTGTTTTGCCAATTGGTATGATTGTAATGGTGAATGTAGTGGTTCTGCAGTAGAAGATGATTGTGGTGTGTGTGTAGAGGGTGCAACGGGAAACTCGTTTAATTATCTTATGGATGAATGCGGTATTTGTGAAGGTCCTGGCAAGGCAAGCTACTACCCAGATTACGATGGTGATGGACTTGGTAGCGGAGATGCTGAATCTTATTGTGATGGTGAAAATCCTGAAGGGTGGGTAGATAATAATACAGATGAAAATCCATATTGTCCAAACACCTCAAACTGCGGTGAGTCCCTTATGGACACATGGAATTTAATATATTGGTCAAATTTTGATAATCCCTCTTGTGCGGGAATGGGTATGTTTAATTCTCCTGAAGCATCAGTTTCTTTTGAATTTTCTGTACTTACTGATGGTTTGTATCAAATTGATGTGGATATGGGTGATGAATCCCTTTCTGGAGTGTGGTTTATGCCCAATGATGGTCAGTTTTGTATGCTCAGCGAAGATGATATGGGTATGATTGATGCTTCTGGTATGAACACTGGAGGAGGTATGGATGAAAACGAATCTACAGAAATTGAAGAAGATAGAGAGACTGAGTGTTTTGGTATTCGATTTGAAGATGAATTTTTAATACTAACCAATCCAGATGAATATTCATGTACACAATATGTTTTAACCAGTGGGAACAATGTACTCCCTGAGCCAAGTATTGCATCAATTCAAGATTTACCATTAGATCAAGGTGGTTTTGTACAAATTCTATTTGATGGATCGGTTTATGATAGCCAACTTTTTAATTACAATATTTCCTACTATTCTATTTGGCGAGAAGTTGGGGAAGATGATTGTGAATCTGCTGGTGGTGAATATTGGGAGTTATTGGGTGAAATATCAACACCTGGACCCGAAAATCAATATGCATTTACGGCGCCTACAATTTGTACATCTACAGAAGATGTAGAATATTTTACCACTTATCAAATTATTGCCCACACATCTAACAGCAATATTTATTATTCCTCGAATTTAATGGCGGGGAGTTCTGTAGATAATTTGGCTCCAGAAATACCAACATTATCATCCATTGAAAGTAATAATGATGAAGAAAGTATTACCCTATTTTGGAATGAAAATGGCGATGGAGATTTCTCTCATTTTAATTTATATCGAGGAGTTGATATAGATTCTATAGAGTTGTTAGAAAGTTTAATAGATACTTCATATATTGATTCAAATATTAATAAGGATACAAAATATTACTATGGTGTAACTGCAATTGATATTCACGGGAATGAAAGCAGTGTATCTCAAGTACTTTCAGGAGAAATTAGTCAACTATCCATAAGTAATGAACTCCCACATAAATTTGAACTCTTTACTCCCTATCCCAATCCCTTTAATCCCATTACGCATATAACGTATTCACTTCCTAAGTATAGTTGGGTAAAACTAGACGTTTATTCATTGGACGGTAAACTGGTAGAAAGATTAGTAGATATATATCAAGGAGTTGGGTTGCATTCGATATATTGGACGCCACAAAATGTTTCTTCGGGAGCATATATTATTCGCCTGAAGTGGGATGAAAATGTAATGGAAGAAAAAGTCCTTTTTATTAAATAAAAATTTAATAAAAACCTAGCTAGACAGCGTAAATTTACCATCTCTTAACGCAGTCAAATTTCACAGTTTTGTCGATAAAAAATTTCAAAATGTTAGTACAATATGATGGTACAAACTTTTATGGTTGGCAAGTTCAAGCAGAAGGTCGCACCGTTCAAGGCGATATCGAGGCTGCGCTCCAAAAAATTCACCCCTCAGAAAAGATTACATTAATCGGTTCAGGCCGCACGGATTCTGGTGTACATGCTTTGGGACAAGTGGCCAATGTTAAAGTCGAATCCACTCTAGAACCTGAGCAGTTAATAAAAGCATTACATCGATATCTTGAAAAAGATGTTCGTATTAAAAATTGTGAACTTGTAGATGAAGATTTTCATGCACGATTTTCAGCTAAAGAGCGTAAATACCAATTTCATTTTTCAAATGAAGAGACTCCCTTTACATATCAACGTGCATGGACACCAAAATTTAATATAGATTTTGAAACATTAAATATTTGTGCTGAATTGGTAAATGGTGAGCATGATTTTACATCATTTTGTAAAGCCAATGCTGAAGTGGATCATAAAGTCTGTACAGTGTTTGAATCTCGGTGGGAGAAAATATCGTCAGGGTTAATCTATCATGTAAAAGCAAATCGATTTTTACAACATATGGTGAGATTTTTGGTCGGCACCATGGTTGAAGTTGCACGAGGTCGAATGACCGTTGAAGATTTTAAAATATTTTTGGATGGGAAACATCCTACCCTTGCGGTAGTACGCGCACCTGCCCATGGTTTATACTTATCACAGGTGAGTTATGATTAAGCAGTTTCTATCACAAGCCATTATTGTAGTACTGCTTATCTTATCAATTGCATTGTATTTTAAAGATTCATCTATCAATAATGAAAAAAGTACTGAAACGATTAATTCGAGCCGAACATCAGCGGTGGTTAATGCCATTGATATTGTGTCACCATCAGTTGTGGGAATCAATGTAACCCAATTAAAACAAAAACGACCTCGTTCAATGTGGGATGCATTTTTCTTTCCCTATGCACAAACCTACAAAGTAGATAATTTAGGTTCAGGTGTACTGGTGAGTGATGATGGATATGTTATAACCAATGCCCATGTTATTGACGGTGCCCATGAAATTGTGGTTACGTTGATGGGTGGTCATCGATTTGACGGTCAACTTGTAGGAATAGATAATTTAACCGATATTGCCGTATTAAAAATTGAGGGAACATCCCTACCTTTTGCTGAATTAGGAAACTCAGACAGTCTCATTGTTGGTGAATGGGCCATTGCATTGGGAAACCCCTTAGGCTTATTTAATGTATCAAATCAACCGACGGCAACGGCAGGCATTATAAGTGGATTTGATATCGATTTTGGGTTAAAAGATGAAGGCCATGTGTATCAAGATATGATTCAGACCGATGCATCCATTAATCCTGGGAATAGTGGTGGACCATTGGTAAATGCACTTGGAGAAGTCATAGGCATAAACACGTTTATTATGACGGGGTCAAATTATTCATCTGGATCAATTGGAATTGGATTTTCCATCCCAATAAATCGCGTGAAAGATGTTTTTGAAGATATAAAATTATATGGAAAAGTTGAACGTAATTACAATACCGGTATTCATGTACAAAGTGTTGATAGATTCATTCGAAAGTATTTGCGTTTGCCATCAGAGGATGGAGTACTCATTCGTGATGTAGAAAAGCTGTCATCAGGAGAACGTGCCAACTTGAAAGTAGGAGATGTAATTCTCCGCGTAAATAATCGTAAAGTCAATGAAGCAAAAGATATCATCCGAATCATTGATGAGGGATTATTTAAAGTTGGAGATAATGTAACATTAAATGTGTGGAGAGATGGGACAACTTTTACCACACAATTAGAGCTTGAAGAACCAAAATCAAAAACATGGGGATTTTAAATGATTGAAAGATATACCACTCCGGATATGGGCCGGATTTGGTCAGATCACAATAAATATGCCACGTGGCAAAAAGTAGAAATTACCGTTACTGAGGTGTTATCAGATATGGGAATGGTTCCCAAAGAAGCGGTAAAAGTTATAAATGAAAAGGCTGCATTTTCAGTGGATAGAATTAATGAAATTGAAGCCACAACTCACCATGATGTAATTGCATTTTTAACCAATTTAGCAGAAAATATTGGCCCCGAATCACGGTTTATCCACATGGGGATGACATCATCAGATTTACTTGATACTTCATTGGCATTATTGTGTAAAGAAGCAGGCGAAATTATTTTAGAAAAGCTCAATACATTTCACAAAATTCTTCGAAACAAGGCCGTTGAGCATCGTGAAACATTTCAGATTGGACGTTCTCATGGAGTACATGCAGAACCCATAACTTTTGGTTTAAAAGTAGCCATGTGGAGCGAAGAAATGGGTCGAAATATTCAACGCTGGCAAAGAGCTGTTGAAAGTATTTCAACGGGAAAAATTTCAGGGGCAGTGGGAACCTATCAACATCTTGACCCTGAAGTTGAAACTGAAGCATGTAAGCGTTTAGGAATTAGTGGTGCTACCGTATCAAGCCAAGTTGTGCAACGTGACCATCATGCTGAATACTTAACTACATTGGCCATTATTGGTGCATCCTTAGAGAAAATAGCAGTTGAAATTAGACATCTGCAACGGACAGAAGTTTTAGAAGCGGAAGAGTTTTTCTCTAAAGGCCAAAAAGGTTCTTCAGCAATGCCTCATAAACGAAATCCAATTATTACGGAGAGAATGACAGGGTTTGCTCGACTATTACGAGCAAATGCACATGCCGCCTTAGAAAATGTTGCACTATGGCATGAACGTGATATTTCCCATTCTTCTGTTGAAAGAGTAATAATCCCAGACTCAACAAATATTATGGACTATATGCTAAACAAAATGATTGCCCTCATGGATAATCTTTTGGTATATCCAGAAAATATGTTGAAGAATCTGAATAAAACGGGTGGTTTAATTTTCAGCCAAGAAGTATTGTTAGCGTTGGTAAAAAAAGGAATTACTCGAGAAGAATCTTATGCACTTGTTCAACGAAATGCTATGCAAGTGTGGGAAGAGGGTAAAGATTTTAAGACCTTATTAATTAATGATCCAGACATTACAAAACTATTAAATAATGACGAGATAGAGAGCCTATTCGATTTACAAAAAGTCATGAAAAACATTAACAAAGTATTTGAAAGGTTAGACTTAAAATGAGCTTTATAAAAGAACAATTAAATCATACATTAAACAATTTTGATGCGGATAATTTAGGCGAGCATTACAAGGGTAAAGTTAGAGATAACTTTTACATGGATGACAAAATCCTCATGGTAACATCGGATAGAATTTCAGCTTTTGATGTGGTATTGGGGACCATTCCTTACAAGGGTCAAATATTATCTGAAATCGCGAATTTCTGGTTTGAAAAAACAAAAGATATTGCACCTAATCATATAATAGATACACCCGATCCACAAGTATTGGTTGCAAAAAAAGCAGACACATTACCAGTAGAGGTAATTGTTCGTCAATATATTACGGGTAGTTTATGGAGAGAGTACTCTTCTGGAATAAATGGTCAGTATGGATTTATGCTTCCAGAAGGATTGAAAAAAGATCAAAAGTTTGATGAGCCTATATTGACACCATCCACCAAAGCGGAGTATGGTTTGCATGATGAGCCAATTTCGAGAGAAGAAATTGTAAATGGTTTAGTAGATGAAAAAATCTATGCGAAAGCAGAAGAATATGCACTAAAATTATTTGCAGCTGGGCAAGAGTGGGCAGCAAAACAAGGATTGATTCTTGTGGATACAAAGTATGAATTTGGAATGGTTGATGGTGAATTGATTGTAATTGATGAAATCCATACGCCAGATTCGAGTCGATATTGGGTTGCCAGTGAATATGAAGAGCGGTTCAATAATGGTGAAAGCCAAAAAATGTTGGATAAAGAAAATATTCGTCAATGGTTAATCGATAGAGGATTTTCAGGTGAAGGCACTCCACCAGAACTCACAGAGGATATTCGTACTACTTTGGCTGAACGCTATGTTGAATTATTCAAAATTCTAACGGGTAGAGAGTTCAATCCTGCAGTAGGTGATGTGGATGCTCGAATAAAAGAAAACTTAACAAATACAGGATATTCTGTATGATTGCAAGTGAAGGCAAAATAATCTTAATTCCGGCAATTATTATTGCCCTTATACTCACAAGTATTTTGGTATATAATGATTCCAGTAGTTGGTGGATAAAAGGTTCTTCCATTGGAATGTGGGTATTTGTTATCTTTAGTTTGTACTTTTTTAGAGATCCTCAACGAATTCCAGTAGGCACGGAGAATCAAATGGTTTCTCCTGCCGATGGTAAGGTTGTACAGATTGTAGATATTGAAGATACAGATATTGGCTCTGCCAAACAGATTTCAATATTCTTATCTGTATTTAATGTGCATTGTCAACGTGTACCCTTATCTGGTAAAGTGATTTCTTCATTTTATAATCCGGGTAAATTCTTGGCTGCCTTTAATCATAAAGCATCTATGGATAATGAACAGACTGCAATTGTGTTTGAGACCAATTCTGGGAGTCGATATAAGGTGAAGCAAATTGCAGGTTTAATTGCTCGGAGAATTCTAAATTATATGGAGCCTGAAATGGTGGTGCAAAAAGGTCAACGATTAGGATTTATTCGTTTTGGTTCACGTGTGGATATAATCGTACCATCTAACTTCAAAATAAATGTAAGTTTGGGTGATATCGTTGAAGGGAATATTTCCATTATTGGAGAGTTTAACTAGAAATGAAGCGTCATCTTCCAAGCCTCTTTACACTATTTAACCTATTTATGGGTTTTTTATCTATACTGAACACCCAAGTAGGTAATTACGAAATTGCATGTTATTACATCTTAATTGCGGCCGCCTTTGATTCAGTTGATGGAAAATTGGCACGGATGATTGGGATTTCAACCAATTTTGGAAAAGAAATAGACTCATTGGCGGATATGGTATCATTTTGTTTAGCACCATCGGTGTTGGTATATAATTTGTACACGCAAAATATGCCAGGAATTACCGGAGAGATTATAGCATCTGCACCACTTATAATGGGGGCAATTCGTTTGGCGAAGTTCAATATAGATGAGGAAACCTCAACTTCAGCAAACTTCACAGGTTTACCCACTCCCATCAATGCATTGTCTATTGGTTCTTTGGTTTTATTCATTGAGCATATCAAGTCGGTAAATCCAGAGTATTCTCAACCACGATTACTTTTACCCGTTGTACTTACGTTATCATTTCTCATGGTGTCTAAAGTGAAATTTGCTAAATTTCCATTATTAAATTTCCGTTCTGGCAAGGTAAATAACTTTAGGCTTGTTGGAATTTTGGTGTTTATTGCATCATTTATAATATCAATATTTTTTGATTTACAATATCGTGTCCTTATTGGATTTGTAAGTTTTTATATTATTCTTGGACTTTTAAAACATTTCATGGTTCAAGAAGAATTAACCAATTAATTACAGGAAAATGAATGAGAGCAAAAATCTATATTCGTTATAAAGAAGGTATTTTAGACCCACAAGGAACTACGGTAGGTCATGCCCTTAAATCAATGGGTTATGATGGAATTAATGATGTGTCTGTGGGTAAATTTATAGAAATGAAATTCGATAATGTATCAAAAGACGAAGCCGAAAAATTAACGGATGAGTCTTGTAGAAAATTATTGGCAAATCCAAATACTGAATCTTATAAATTTGAGATAGTGGAGGATTAATGCGCGTTGCAGTAATTGTATTTCCAGGATCAAATTGCGACCATGATGCCTATTATGTGTTGAAGAAAATATTAAACAAAGATGTAGATTTTGTTTGGCATAAAGAAGGACAATTGGATAAGTATGATTTTATTTTGGTTCCGGGTGGATTTTCATATGGAGATTATCTCCGTGCAGGGGCTATCGCTCGATTCTCACCTATTATGGAAGAAGTGATTCGTTGCGCAAATAATGGTACCCCAGTGTTGGGAATTTGTAATGGATTCCAAATTCTTATTGAATCAGGGTTGCTCCCAGGTGCATTAATTAATAATAAAAATGTAAAATTTTTAAGCCAAAATGTTACCCTTAAAGTGGCGTCAACTTCATCGGTATTTACCCAAGATTTGAATATAGGTGATAAATTGGTAATGCCAATTGCTCATAAACAGGGCAATTATTTTGCATCAAATGATTTGGTAAAAGAATTAAATGATAATGATAGAATTGCCTTTACATATTCATTAGATGATGAAGGAAATCCCAATGGCTCCGTTGAAAATATAGCGGGGATTTTAAATGAAAATAAAAATGTGCTGGGTATGATGCCACATCCAGAACGGGCCACAGAGGATGTATTGGGTTCGTCAGATGGTCGAGCAATTTTTGAATCACTCATTGAGAATATTGCATGAAGGCCAACGAAAAACGGGGCATATTGTTTTTGTTTTTAATCATTTTTACGGGTGCAGCCGTAGGAACTGCATTGGGTAATTTTGTCGGTCTAACTTTTCCTGATGGTGTTGTTAGGGATTTCTTTTTAAATTCCAAACCATTAGGGTGGGATCCATTTACCTTAAATTTACAAATTATAACGTTTACACTAGGATTTACTGTGGACATCAGCGTTGCCAGTATTATTGGGATGGCTGTTGCATGGTATTTCTTAAGATATTTTAGATAGGAGTAATTATGGGCATAGGACCTTGGGAAATTCTCGTCATTTTATTTGTAATTATCCTCATTTTTGGAGGTAAAAAACTTCCTGAATTGGCACGTGGTTTAGGATTAGGTTTAAAAGAATTTAAAAAAGCCACCAAAGAAATTCAGGATGAAGTAGAGAATGCCACGAAAGAAGTGGACGATTCTACAAAATCATAATTCATAAGTTTTGGAGAATCAGCAGTTAATTGAAAAAATTGAGGAATCGAAGCATCGAATTTCTCGATTATCAGACCTAAATTGCATTACTGTTGATTTGTCTGAAAGTGCAAAAACACAGGCCTCAAACCTAAATCCAAATGGTAAGCTTTATGGTAAGACCATTGCCATAAAGGATAATCTTAATTTAGAACATACCTCAACCACATGTGCATCCAAAATACTGGATGGGCATCAATCCATTTATACGGCTACATCGGTTCAAAAAATAATTGATGAAGGTGGTGCCATCATCGCCAAAACCAATATGGATGAATTTGCCATGGGTTCATCTAATGAACATTCAAAATTTGGCGCAACTAAAAATCCCCATAACAAAAATTATGTTCCTGGGGGCTCTAGTGGAGGGTCTGCCGTTGCGGTTGCATCGGGAATTGTAGATATGGCATTGGGTAGTGATACTGGAGGTTCAGTGAGGCAGCCTGCATCATTTTGTGGCGTGTATGGGTTAAAGCCAACTTACGGAAGTGTATCTAGATATGGATTAACTGCATTTGCATCATCATTTGACCAAGTGGGTGTTTTTGCAAATACAGTTGAAGATACAGCCTCATTATTTGACGTTATTGCAGGCCATGATGAAAAAGACTCTACATCGTCAACTGTTGAAATTTCTCCATTTGTATATGATGAAAGTAAAGCTAAACAATTAAAAATTGGAATCCCCAAAGAATTTATTAGCGATAGTATTCATCCTGAAGTACAGAATCAAATGAATGAAAAAATCAGTCATTTAAAAGAAAATGGATTTTCCATAGTAGATGTGTCTTTGCCACATACAGAATATGCCATTGCCACTTACTATATTTTAACCACTGCTGAAGCATCTACTAATTTATCTCGATTTGACGGTGTGAGATATGGCTACCGCTCCAATGATGAAGATTTGGATGCATTGTATAAAAATTCGCGGAGTGAAGGCTTTGGAGAAGAGGTAAAGCGAAGAATTATGCTGGGTACATTTGTACTGTCTTCTGGTTATTATGATGCATATTATACCAAGGCCCAAAAGGTTCGCCGATTAATTAGAGAAGATTATATAAATGTGTTTAAAGCGGTAGATGTTTTATTAACGCCAACATCACCAATTTTACCATTTAAAATGGGTGAAAAACTAACGGATCCACTTCAAATGTACATGGCCGATGTGTGTACGGTTCCCATCAATTTAGCAGGTGTGCCTGCATTAAATATCCCATCAGGGTTTTCATCAAAGGGATTACCCATTGGACTTCAACTCATTGGAAATTTTAATAAAGAAAATAATTTGTTTTCAGTGGCCGAGTTTTTAGTTTTAATTTAGTCAAACTTATACGCTCTAAAATTTTTCAACGCAAAATTACCATAATCTGATTCATTTACTAAAGTTGATGAAAACTCTAATGACCAAAGTGTTTGCTCACCTGGAGCTAATGAGTGATTTATCTGTGTACTGGCCCCACCAAATTTTAGAACATATTCATCGTTAGCATAAAAGTCTGCTTCAATATACCAGATTGGATAAAACGTAGAATTACCTGTATTTTCAACAGTACCACTCACTTGAAATACAGTAGAGTATGCATTCTTTTCAGTAACCTCAAAATTAGCACTACTCAGTTCTATTACTGAATTTGAACCAGTTACGTTTTCATCATCATTTTTGCATGCAGATAAAAGCAAAATTAAAATTAATGTTAAATAAACTTTCATATTAATCTCCTGATTACTATCCAAAGTTTACAACCGATTCTGGAGAAATACTCACGCCCTGTTTTTTGCATGCCATGGCAGCATGATTTACCGTTAATCCAAATACATCATGTTGAATCAGTGATGAATGGCCAACGTCTATTAGCTCTATTTCACCCATAGCTAACCCAACCATAAGATAATGATTTGTTGTAATATTTTGATTTGAGAGAAAATCTTCAAAATCATGGCAAAGTAATGTTAATTCAGACTCAATATACTGTGGATTATCTGGAGGGAAAATGGAGAGTACTGAATCTCCCATGTATTTTATGATTTTTCCGTGTAGTGAAATAACTTTATCACCAACAAATTGATAGTATTTATGTAAAAAATCTGCTATTTCAATTTCACTATTCTGACTCAAATCGTGAAATTTATTTATGTCAGTAAAACAGACAATTTTAGTTTCCATTATTTTTTAAATGGAATGGGTTTAAGTGATTTTGGTAAATAGAGGGGATGCGATGGATATCCTTGCCCCGTAATTTTTAGACAATGTAATTGGGGAATAAGGTCTACAATCTCTGCACCTCGATTCATAAACTCACCATGATTGCCCCAAGCACCAATAGTGATTTCCGCTTCATGATGTAGTTTTAGGAGCCATTCATTATTTTCTGGTCCAATTGGGTCTTGGGATGCTCTCATCACTTTGGGGTCAGTGGCCCGAAAGGCAAAAATATTCCCCATAATATATCCGCCATAACCCCAATCTCTACAATAACGCATACATCGGCGGATGGTTGGATCATCTTTCACTTCATCTGCTGTAGATGGATTTAAACCAATAAATAATGCTTTGGGCTTAGATTCATCCCATGTTCGCCATAGTGCATATCGATGAATTCGATCGGGTGAGAAATATGCCGCTGATTTAACCAATGGAAATAGAGTGAGGTCTGAATACGTCATATAATTTATCTATTACAGTTGTTCATCTTCACAGATGATGGCCAGTACGGCACCAGCAGGATCTTGAATAATACAAAAGGCCAAATTACCCATCATACGAGGGCCGTCAATTACTTTACCGCCATTAGCAACGCACTGTTCAGCAGATGTTGCCACCGATTCCACATGGACATACATGAGCCATTGTGGAGGAATCTTATTATTTACACCTCGTTGATGACATACTCCTGCAACCACCTCATCACTGTTGGGTAAATGAATATTGTAATCCACATACTCACCCATGTCATGGTCAGAAGAATCCCACCCCACTACTTTTGAATAGAAATCTTTTACAGATTCAGCATCATTTACCGTAAGGTCATGCCATCCAATGGTTCCAATTTTGTTTTTATTACTCATTATACAGTGGGGAATTTATGAAATAATGCGTATTTATTAATGAAGAAGATTTCTAACG
>CAYFMU010000031.1:0-17347 GCA_964344315.1 uncultured bacterium
TATAAAACTTTGTTAAATTTACTGAAAAATAAACCCCTTAAATAGTCATGACCCTAAAAAATTATAGTTGGGCTCAGTATTTGCGAAATATTTATACTTTTCAACTCTGGGATGTGCATTATGAAGTGGTTAAATGGGTAGAGTTATACAAAGAACCAGTTCCTATAATTTCGTTAGACTATATTGATCCTGAACTTATAATTCTGCCCGGAAATGTAATTGAGGTTACAGGAACTTGGGAGCCAGATAAAGGGGATGTGTCTTGGCTGGCGGTAAGAGTTTTTAAAGGACCCGAGCCTGTATATGGATATGTTTTAGCTCCAAACGGTTCAATGGATTTTTTCGGAGGATATATGGGGGATGATGAGCATTTTAGACTATTCAATGATTATGATGAGGATAAATATAAACTAAAATTAGCGAAGGAATTTTACTCCGATATTATTAGAGAATATGCCATTACCATAGAATCTGACCCCATAGAAAAACAGAAAATAGCGGAGTATGACCAGCTTACAGAAATATCACATTTAATTGCTGATGAAATAAAGCACAATGGTGTAACGAAATACAGCAGGGAATACTATAATAAGGATTATTACTGTAGAAAGGGTGATTATAAATTTATTAAGGAAATGTACAACTGGTATTTTGAGAAAAATTACTATCCCCGCCTTTTAGATATCTTTGATATAGATGGTGGGTGGAAGTTGTAGATCACAAATAAGTGAAGTTAATTGGGACTATTTAATTTAACAAATAAGTAGGGATATATATGCAAAATTGGATACATTGCTTAAATAATTATAATTATTATGTTAATACAAATCAATTTATTAACGATAATCCAAATCTGAAAAATAACCCATTAATCAAGAATGTTTTTAATTATGAGGTAATTGGGAATAGAGAATCAACTATTTTATATGAAAACCGTTTTAGAAAAAATGTAGAAAAATCAATTGGATATTGGATTGAACTTGTATATTGGAAGATGTATAGTCAAGGTGGACGAAGAAATCAGCTTACTAAAAATGTTTTAAATCATATAAAAAAAAATAACTACCAATCTAAAAATATTTTTCAGCATTCTGAACAATTTTTACAAGATCAAACTGTAGATAATTTTCACAAAGTAAAGGAATATTTCGGTTTTACTTCTGATGCAATAGCGACTGTTGCTACAATTTTTGCATTTCTAAAACCCGAATTATTTCCAATGATTGATACCAGGGTAGCTAAATGGGTTATATGTCAAAGTAAATCCATTAATAAAAACCGTCCAAATGAAATTGTCGAATTATGTGTACCAAGTAATTATGGTAGAACAAAGGCAACTGTTTTAACAACTAAAGATTGGGATTTTTATCTTAATTGGATTGAATGGACAAGGGATGTTGCGAAATTCTTATCTTCAAATGACAAGGAGTCCAAAATAAACTGGCGTCCAAGGGATGTCGAAATGGCTGTTTTTTATGCATGGGGAGACAGGGGCCAAGATCACCCAATTATTGAGCTAAATTTATATTAATGGATATTATGTCAATATTTACCAATTACTTTCCAACACCCTCATTTTCAGAAAGAAAGAAATTAGCGAGCAGTAAACGACTGAAGATTGTGAGATATTTTATGATTGTCCCGAATCATCACAAAATGAACTGGTAAGGTTTGATGATGAAGAAATGGTTAAAGATTATATTCAGTCTACTCAGCAAGCATTCTACTTTATTGAAGATGTAGAAAACATAGAAGTAGGTGATAAGGTTTCTGCCTTTTGTAATAATATATTAGTGGGATCAAGAATATGGACAGGCCCATTTACTGATATACCTGTAATGGGTTATGATGGTGATGAGTTAACCATTGATTATTGTTTAACAAGTTCAATACCCACCTTTAGCGTAGAAAAACAAAATGGTATTCAGTTTAACCTTACAGGTGAAATTCCCAGCTGGGAAAACAATGGCCTATTAATGGTGGCCAGTATGAGTATGGTTGAAGCATTGCCTGAGAATTATAGTTTGGCATCTGCTTATCCAAATCCGTTTAACCCTACCACCACAATCAGTTTTGCCATACCAACGCATACAGAGGTATCTATAGCAGTCTATAATTTGCAGGGTCGTGAGATTGTTTCATTAGCAAGCGGTGATTATGATGCGGGTTATCATCAAGATGGAGCTGTGTCCAGTCTGGGCTGGCTGGCGCAAAGCGCACATCCATCCCACACTCGAACGGGCATATCAAAGTTTTTATGGGACATTAAACTTTGCTTGCCGTTCAGTTTCGCCCGATATGGAATGCGCATACACATAGTAGTGGGGTTTATTTTGTGAAGATGGTGGCGGGTAGCTATACAGAGAACCAGAAAATAGTATTGGTAAAATAGTTGGTTATTGCTTAAGTACTAATCATTTTCTCCATTATCACCCCACCCGCGACGGCCACATTTAGGCTTTCTATATGATTTGATTTATATTGAACCCCATATTTGGTACTTTTGCGGCCTATAAAAATACGAAGAATGCATATATTGCTTCCCATCTCGTGCATAAAGTGGCTAAACATTTACCTTTTTTATCTAAATAACGTCAATAAACAGACTGAATTTATATAAATATAGTCCATTAATAGACTGAATTAGTGTAAATTAAGTCAACTCAATTGAGGGGTAATATGTATATACAGCAAAAAAACTTACATAATATTAGGAAATATTTGCAACCGGGAAAAGTGTTATCTATCTATGGTGCCCGACGAGTTGGCAAAACCACGCTTATTCATGAATTCATTAAAGAGATAGATGAGAAGTACATTTTAGTTACGGGTGAGGACATAAATGTTCAAACCTATTTAGGAAGCCAATCCATTGAAAAATTAACAGATTTTATAGGGAGTCACAAAATATTAATCATAGATGAAGCTCAATATATCAAAAATATTGGTATAAATTTGAAGATGATTGTCGATCATATTCCAGATATAAAAATTATAGCTACGGGTTCATCTTCATTTGACATGGCCCAAAATATGGGAGAGCCACTCACGGGTAGACAAAAGGTGCTAAAACAATATCCCCTATCACAATTAGAACTTTCTAATATTGAAAATAAATTAGAAACATTGGGAAATTTAGAATCTCGACTAGTATATGGGTCTTATCCAGAAATAGCTACAATGAAAGATAATTCGTCTAAAAAAGAATATTTAAATGAGCTTGTCAATTCATATTTGTTGAAGGATATTCTTCAGTTTGAAAATATTCGAAATTCAGAAAAATTAAAACGATTACTTCAGCTCATTGCATTTCAAGTTGGTAAAGAAGTCTCTATTACAGAACTCGGGAAGCAATTAGGATTGGGGAAAAATACGGTGGACAGATATTTAGACCTCTTAGAAAAAGTTTTTGTTATTTATAAGCTACCTGGTTTCAGTCGAAATCTTAGAAAAGAAATTCAAAAGTCTAATCGGTATTTTTTCTTTGACTTAGGAATTAGAAATACATTAATTAGTAATTTTAATCCATTAGAATTACGAAATGATGTTGGCCAAATATGGGAAAATTATATTATCATGGAGCGATTAAAAAAACATGAATACAATAGAGTATTTAATAATAAGTATTTTTGGCGGACGTATGATAAAAAAGAAATTGATTTAATAGAAGAATCAAATGGTCAGTTAAATGGATTTGAAATTAAGTGGAAAAAACTCAACTCAAATCATGCAAAAGCATGGTTAAGAGCTTATCCAGATAGTCGTATAGAAATTATCACAAAGAATAATTATTTATCCTTTATCACCTAACCATTTTCTCCATTATCACCCCACCCGCGACGGCCACATTTAGGCTTTCTATATTTCCTTTTTTGGGGATGGTTACTTTTTCGTCAATAAATGGTAAAATATGAGAAGATAATCCGTGGGCTTCACTACCCAAGATAAGCACCCAATTTTCAGGAGGAGTTAACTGGGATAATGGTGTCCCTTCCATATCAGCACCAACTATAGTATAATTTTGTGCTTTAATTGCTGGGATTAATTCACCAAGGTCTGTTTGCATCAGTTGTGACAAATAAAAATGTGCCCCCATGGCAGATCTAATTACCTTTGAATTATATGGGTCCACACAATTTGGTGACAATATAACATTGCATATTCCAAACCATTCTGCCGTCCTTAATAACGTACCCATGTTCCCCGGGTCAGAAATATTATCTAAAATGAGTATTGGTGTATTATCAATCTGGAATGATGTGATTTGTGGAATAGGAGTTAGGGCAATAATGCCTTGATTATGTTGGCTCTCACATACCTGTGATAAACTTTTTTCAGAGGTAATATCTACCGTAATTTTCCGTTTTTTAAGTGTATCAATAAGGGTATTATTTTTATCTGCATAAGTTTGTGAACACCAAACCTGACAAAGCTTAATGTTTGAATTCAAGGCTTCTCCGACTAATCGATGACCCTCAATAATATATTTTTGTTCCGCAACACGATATTTTTTTACATGTAATGAACGTAGATATTTTACTTGAGACGTAGATAGCATCAATCAATTTCTAAAACAACAGGGCAATGGTCTGATCCCATGACCTCTGGCAAGATGTATGCATTACTCATAGATGATTTTAATTGGGGCGATATACAAAAATAGTCGATTCTCCAGCCCACATTCCTCGCACGGGCACCACCCATATAACTCCACCAAGTATAGTGACCATTGCCTTCATGAAATTCACGAAATGTATCTACAAATCCAGCATTAATAATATTATCAAAACCTTCCCGTTCCTCATTGGTAAATCCTGCATTACCTGGTCGAGATTTGGTCGTCTTATTACTTTGAGGATTTGCTAAGTCTAATTCTGTATGAGCAACATTTAAGTCCCCACAAAAAATCACAGGTTTATCTTGCTCTAGCGATTTTACAAACTTCAGAAAGTCAACATCCCATTGATTTTGGCGATAGTCTAAACGGCTCAAGTCACGTTTTGAATTGGGCGTATACACCGTTACTAAATAATAGTTTTCAAATTCACATGTAATGACACGCCCCTCAGTGTCATGGATTTGAATATCCATATCATTGGCAACACCCATAGGCTCAACTTTCGAAAATATTCCTGTACCCGAATACCCCTTTTTTTCAGCAGAATTCCAATACTTATAAGGATATTGCTCCAGTTCTAACTCAACTTGTTCTGGATGTGCCTTTGTTTCTTGAATACATAAAACATCGGGGTTATGTTCATCGATAAAATCTATAAATCCCTTTTTTAATACAGCACGAATGCCATTTACATTCCATGATATAATTTTCATTTCACCTCAATTCGTTTATGTTCTACATTTTGTAGGGCATCATCATATAGGGGTTGAAGCTCAATTTTAGCCTCAGTTTGTTGGACTTCTATTAAGTTGGCTTTTGTTTCTGGATGTAAGGGTACAAAAAAGGAGCAGCAATCTTCATAGGGTTCAATAGATAATTCATAAGTGCCAATATCTCTTGCACGATTAATTATATCCTCTTTATTCAATCCTGAAAGTGGACGCAATACTGGTCTACTCACCACATCCGAAGTTGCTCGAATGTTCGATAATGTTTGTGATGCCACTTGCCCCACACTTTCACCCGTTACCAATGCAGGTGCATCAATTTGCGCTGCAATTTTCTCAGCCAAATACATCATGGCCCTACGAAATAATATAACCCATAATTTACTGGGGGCAGACTCCATTATTTTTTCTTGGATGGCCAACAATGGGATATTATACAGATTACATTTTATTTGGTATCCTGCCATGACTTCTAAAATTCGTTCTACATTTTTAATAGATTGTCGGCTCGTTGCTGGAGCACTGTGAAAATGCACATAGGACAAATCAACACCACGCTTTATCATTTCAAAAGAGGACACTGGTGAATCAATCCCGGAGGAAATTAAGCTCACTGCTTTTTCTCCTGACCCTACTGGTAATCCGCCCACACCTCTAATTCTATCCACACCAATATATGCTTTACCCTTTACCAATTCGATAACCACCTCAAGGCCTGCACCTTTCAGTTTTACAGGTTTTTGACATATTGGTTGTAGATGTGCCCCTACTTGTCGATTTATTTCTTGTGAGGTGAGGGGAAAATTTTTGTATTGTCGTTTTGATGTGACACGAAAACTTTCAAACTCTTTTCCTACAATTAGCTGTGCAGCTTTTTGGTTAATAAGCTCCATCTCTGCATCTACTCGATGCATTAAATGAGCATTCATAAGCCCCATCACTTTTTTTAACGAAATTGCATATTCATTCCACCGTGAGTGGTCAATTCCAAAAATAAAAACACGTGCAGCATTGATTTCTATACTGGTAAAGGGAAGCGGCTTGATTTGAGTTCGAACATTGCGGATGAAAATTTTTTCAAACCACCGACGATTATCTCCCTTAATGGAAATTTCATGGTAGTGGATTAAAATGCAATGTTTTTCAGGTATCATTGATGGCCATCAACAACGAAGTAGTGGGGCAACTCTTCCAATGTGAGTTGTTCTTGATCTCCAGTATCCATATTTTTAACCACAGCAATGCCTTTTTCTAATTCCTCATCGCCTAATATAACCACAAATTGTACTCCCATACGATTCGCTTCTCGCATTTGAGCTTTTAGACTTCGTTGTAAAGTTTCCGTAATAACACGAACCCCATGTTGCTCACGAATAGTCTCGGCGACGATAAACCCTTTTTCAGTTGCGGATTGCCCCAATGTTACAAAATAAACGTCAGCTGAACTGTGTTGATGTTCATCATCACTGGCATCTTCAATCGCAATAAATAGACGTTCCATGCCTGCAGCAAACCCCACTGCAGGAGTAGATTTTCCGCCCAATTCTTCAACCAGTTTATCATACCGACCACCACCACAAAGTGCATCTTGTGCACCTAAGGCAGATGAGGTTATTTCAAAGGTAGTTCGTGTGTAATAGTCTAATCCACGAACAAGTTTTTTATCGTGAGTGTAGGGGATGCCCATGCCATCCAAAATAGACGTTACTGCATTGAAATGTGCGGTATCCTCTTGAGTAATATGGTCAAAAATAAAAGGGGCATGCTCGTCTAATATTTCTTGGCATTGAGGATTTTTACAGTCGAATAATCGAAGTGCGTTCTTATCCAAGCGGTGCCCACATGTATTGCATAGACTATCTTTCACAGATTGCAATTTATCTTTTAGATGTTCTAGATATGTACCTCTTATTTCACTACTACCAATACTATTAATTCTTACAGAGAGCTCTTGAATCCCGAAGGTTTCATATATTTTGTATGCCATGGTTATGACCTCAGCATCCTGTTCAGGATGAGCGGAACCAATGGCTTCAATTCCAAATTGATGAAACTGCCGTTGCCGTCCTTTTTGGGGGCGTTCTCTTCTGAAAAGTGAGTCAATATAATACAATCGATTTAAAGGTAGCTTCGTCCCCATTTGATGCTGAATATAGGCACGGACCACAGGGGCAGTAAGCTCTGGACGCAATGTTAAATGGTCGCCCCCTTGATCTGTCCACGAATACATTTCTTTTGATACAATATCGGTACCTTCACCAATACCGCGCAGGAACAATTTTGTAGGTTCAAAAACAGGGGTACGTATTTCTCCATACCCATGTACCGCCATAAAATGATGAATTACATTTTCCACTTCACGCCAATGGAGGGTATCGTGAGGGAGTAAATCTTTGGTGCCCTTAATATTTCGCAAGGTTGACATTATTCAAATTCCTCCTCAGCTTCTTGTGCCTCCCATTGAGAGATTACCCTTAATACATGAGATGCATCTTTTGCATCTAATAACTGGGTACGAATATCGCCATGGTCTATCATGGCACGAAAGCGATTGATAAATTTACGATGTCCCACAGGCCCCTCGTTTGGTACTAATGTGAGCAAAATAAAATGACAGTTTTGCCCATCGGGTGCATTAAAATCGATACCTCGTTGAGAAACTCCAAAAATACAAACCAACCCATCTACCTCAATAGATGTACTGTGAGGATAAGCTATACCACGCCCTGTGGCAGAACTTTGGTTTTCTTCCGCTATTTCAATTTTTTCATGGAGTTTTGTTGTTTCAGATAAATGCCCCATTTTTTGCAAACGATCCAAAAGCTCTTGAACCACCTCACCCCGATTTCGAGATTTTAATGGAAGGAGTATATTGCCTTCGTTGAGTATATCGCATAAATTCATAGGGTGGAAAATTTAGTAGAGTTCTGTATTATTGGGGGAGGAATATTTATACTTAACTAAGTTATATTAAAAATGGAGATATCTTTAATAATTGTTTAATATTTTATTTGTAATCAGAATAACATCAATGATATTGATTAAGCCATTATTGTCTAAATCTGCAGACTCAATTTGAGTATTTGTAGGTAGTATAGTTTCTAAAATTATATTTATGCAAATTACTATATCCAATATATCAACTATATCGTCAATATTTAAGTCTCTGCCCTGCCCCCCAAAAGTTGCGCAGACAAGGCTTTGGGGTATGGTATAACTAAGGTAAAGGTTGAGCTTTAGGAGTAATTATCCGTTTAGAGAGTTCAAATTTTCTTCCAGTTTTTCTAAACTAGATTGGTATTCTTTCTGCTTTCGTTGCTCATTTTCCACCACATCTTTGGGGGCTCGTGCTACAAAATTATCATTTCCCAATTTACCATTTACAGCACGTAAGCGACCATTCATATCAGCAATTTGTTTTTCTAATCGCTCAACTTCACGCTGAATATCTATTAATCCCACCAAGGGAATAAACATCTCTACGCCCTGTACTACCGCTGTGGCAGATTGGGTGGGTTTTTCTATACTTTCTCCGCATTGGATTTCATCAATTTTCACCAAACGGTCTAGAAATACATGGTATTTTTCAATAATTTGGGTGAATTTTTCCTCACCACGAACAATAAGGTTTGCCCGCTTTGCGGGAGATACATTCAAACTGGCTCTTACATTTCGAATACGAGAAATAGCATCAATTAAAAACTGAATTTCCGTTTCAATTTTGTCATCTATATATTGTTCATTTACAATTGGCCATGACGAAGAAATAAGAAGAAAATTTTCATCTTCAGTAAAGTGTGACCAAATTTCCTCTGTAATATAGGGCGTATAAGGATGCAATAATTTTAAAATAGACTTTAGTACATGAACAGAAACCCCTTGAGCCGTGAGTCTATCTTTATCATCTTTTCCATAAAAACGCGCTTTGGCTAATTCAATATACCAATCACAAAAATAATTGTGCACAAAATCATACACCAATTTTACCGCATCATTCAGGCGATAATTTGCATAGGCATTATCTACATCTTGGATGGTACGATTGAGTTTTGATAAAATCCATTTATCAGTAGTATCAAAATCATCTTGGGCTATTGTGTTAATATCCTGCGGAATTTCTCCATCCACATTCATTTGTACAAATCGAGCCGAATTCCACAGTTTATTCATGAAATTACGCCCCTGTTCAATTCGATCATCGGAAAAGAGAATATCTAATCCTTGAGGGGCAATCATCAATAGTCCCACACGGAGTGCATCGGCCCCATATTTTTCCATTAAGTCTAAAGGATCAGGAGAATTCCCCAATGATTTACTCATTTTTCGACCCCGTTCATCACGCACTAATCCAGTGAAATATACATTAGAAAATGGAATTTCATCCTTAAAATGGAGCCCCGCCATAATCATACGTGCCACCCAAAAGAAGATAATATCTGGTCCCGTTACCAAGTCTTGGGTGGGATAAAATTTGTTTACTTCAGTGTCATCTTTAGGCCATCCCAATGTGGCAAAGGGCCATAGCCATGAGGAAAACCATGTATCTAAAACATCTTCATCCTGCCGAATATTTTGACTGCTACAAGAGTTGCATGATGTTGCCTCAAGAATAGCCCATTCATGATTACAGTCATCACAATAAAATACGGGGATACGTTGTCCCCACCATAATTGCCGTGAGATGCACCAATCTTTTATATTTTCTAACCAATGATTATAGGTTTTAGTCCATCGTTCTGGATAAAATTTAACCTCACCATTGTTTACAACATCTAATGCTGGTTTTGCTAAAGTTTCCATTTTAACAAACCACTGTTTAGACAAATAAGGCTCAATAACGGCATCGGTGCGTTCAGAATGCCCAACCTTATTCACATAGTCTTCAATTTTTTCTAAAAGGCCTAAAGATTCAAATTTAGCCACCACTTTTTTACGTGCATCATAACGGTCTAGGCCTTGATAGCCTTCTGGAACATTGGTATTTAATGTGGCATTGGGATGCATAATATTGATAATATCTAAATCATTACGTTCACCCATTATGTAGTCATTGGGATCATGAGCAGGGGTAACTTTAACACAGCCCGTACCAAATTCCATATCTACATAGTCATCGGCAAAAATGGGGATTTCTCTATTCACGATGGGGAGAACTACAGATTTTCCAATAAGATGTTGGTAGCGCTCATCTTTTGGATGTACAGCCACACCTGTATCACCCAACATGGTTTCGGGTCGAGTTGTAGCAACAATTATATGCTCATCAGAATCTTTTATGGGATATTTAAAATGCCATAAATGACCACTTGATTCTTTGTAATTCACCTCTTCATCAGACAAAGCGGTAAGCCCCACGGGATCCCAGTTAATTATACGTTCACCGCGGTAGATGAGACCTTCATCGTAGAGATTAACGAATACGGAAAGTACAGCATTGGAATAGTCTTCATCCATGGTAAAAGTAGTGCGAGACCAATCACAAGATGCCCCCATCTTTCTCAATTGTTTGAGGATGGTGCCCCCATATTTTTCTTTCCACTGCCAAGCATGTTTTAAAAATTCATCTCTGCCAATCTCACGTTTGTCCACACCATCATCTTTAAGCATTTTAGTCACTTTGGCTTCGGTGGCAATTGAGGCATGATCCGTTCCAGGGAGCCATAATGTCCGTTTTCCTTGCATGCGTGCACGACGAATTAATACATCTTGAACCGTATTATTTAAAATATGCCCAATATGAAGAATTCCTGTTACATTTGGTGGGGGAATCATGATGGTGAAAGTTTCTGAATTTTCATCAGAATTGGGTTGGAAGGCACCAGATTCTTCCCAGATTGGATACCATTTTCCCTCGACAGATGAGGGATTATAAACTTTTTCGAATTCCGTATTATTCATGTGAATTATCTAAATTTTAAGAGAAAATAACGAGGAAAGTTTACTGCTTTTTTGCCCTGTGCTTAAAGAGAGAAGTTTTGCAAACTATTTTAATTTAGCCATCCTTTTTTATAGCAGAGTCTTGAATACCATAATAAAAATGAGGAGAACAATACTTGCATCATCACCATGGAGAAAATCATGATAAAACTCAGTCCTGTATCCATGGTGAAATAGGGAATGGCTTGTATAATTACAGAAATTAAGGAGAGTAAAAAGAGATGATGTGATAATTTTTGAGAAAGGAGTAATAAAATTGAACCAAGAACGCCACTGCATACGGCCACTCCAAAAAATATAAATGCCCACGAAGGTCTCGATTCAATTATAGCACGGTGTAGTTCAGGCATTTCTGCCACGGTGGTTGCATTTGTTTGGGCAATAAAATTAAATACACCTGCTAAATTCCAGATGAGTGATATGCCCCCTATTAACCAAAAACTCCAATGTTTACCCATTCCTCCCCCAAGGTTTAGTTATTGTTTTTCTGGAACTACCTTTATATCTAAAAGGCCTTTATCTGCGTCTTTTATTTTAATTTGATATGTAAATGCTGTGGATCCAAAATTCAAAGTTTGACCTGTCAAATATTTCCCATCAATATATAATTTCAAGATTACATAGCGTAAAAACGAATCAACCTGCAGAAACTCAGATGTTTCGTTAGGCGTAATATTACCAAAATTTGTGCTGCTAAGGTGAACATTTTCAAATGTTTTATCGGACAAATTTTCAACACGAACTTCAATAGCAAAACATGAGCCTATTATAGTTAGAAAGAAAATTAGAGTTTTCATTTATCGGTAGAAATAAATTTGTAAGTAAAATGAACCACATCAGGAAGTAATAGATCGTGATAGAAGCTGCCCGGATTTCGATGCCACTCTGATCTCATGGTTGAAATTTTATTATCCGTAATGGTCCCAAACCAATATACCATGCCTCCATCATAATTGGTTTTATATTCAACGGTGAATGTTAATTTCCCATTATGTTCAACTATAGTATATGGGGCCATATCTACGCCATCTCCAGCATCCCAATACATGTGGCCATCTTTAAAATTGAGTTCACCCATGCCACTGAAAATATATAATATTCCCTTAGGTCTAATTTTTACATCATACGATTGGCCATCTAAAAGAGCACTATTTTGCGCTGAACCAAACACGTATGAAGTGACAATAAAACAATTTAAGATTAGTTTTTTCATATTATTACCCCATTTCCAGTAAGAACATACAAGCATTTACATATATATACAAGTATATATATTGAAAGGTGATTCTGTCAATTTTCATTGGGGTTTACCAGTTGAAACCAATTTCCATCCATATCTTGGAAGAGTGGGCACTTTTGGTCTTCGCCTCTAAATTCAATGCCGTTCTGTAATAATTGGGTTTTGGCTTTTTCTACATCATCCACATATAAAACCATATTGGTTGATGAATGATAAAAATAATCTGTGTGCTCAATATTTTGTCCAGGTCTAAGCAATATTTCAATCCCACCTGATTGTAGCCAAATAAATTTATCATCTTGATTATGAACCAACTCAAAGCCTAAAACATCTTCATAAAATGATTTTGATTGCAGGGGGTCTTTCACCAAAAGTTCAATATGCCCCAATTTCATCGTAGAATTTTCTCCATAGATTTGCCTCTCGCCAATTCATCAATGAGTTTGTCTAAAAAGCGAATTTTTTGCATCAGTGGATGTTCAACATCTTCAACACGAATTCCACACACAACCCCCTTAATGAGAGAAGCATTGGGGTGGATTTGAGGTGCATTATTAAAAAAGGTTTGAAAATCTGTACCATTATTAATGAGGGTATGTAATTCAGTTTCATCATAACCAGTGAGCCAACAGATGATTTCGTTAACTTCGGCCTGCGTTCGGTTTTTCTTTTCTGCTTTTTGCACATATAGGGGATAGACAGTTGCAAACTCCATGGCAAAAATTCGTTCTAGTGAATGTGGCATGAATACTCCATTTTAGAAATTACTTTTTACTCATTGCGAACGGTTAGTATATGGCAAGTAGGCGATTTCGAAGCACTTTACTTTCAATATACAACGAAAGTTGAAACGAGCTACAACCATTGAATTTACTACATTTTCGCCTATTTGCTATATACATTGTTGTGGTGTCGTTTTTATTCTTCAATATCTTTCAAACTGTCAAATTTCGCTTTCATCGTGGGGTTACCATAAGTCAACTTTTTAATTGTTAAATCATCAGCTTTATTATTTGCTAAACGTAAATTATTCTCCGATGATAAAAGAGCATCTTTCGTTTTTTGAAGATGAGTAATCGTTTTATCAATTTCATCGATTGCAGTCTTAAACTTACGACTGGCTAAATCATAATTATAGGCGAACCCTTTTCTAAATACCTCTATTTTCTCTTCAAATTTTGTTATATCAACATTCTGGTTTTTCATTAAACTAAGTTCTTGTTTATATTTCAGAGAATTCATTGCTGCGTTTCGAAGAAGAGTAATGATTGGAATAAAAAATTGAGGACGAACTACATACATCTTATCAAATTTATGAGAAACATCAACGATACCATTATTGTAAAATTCGTTATCAGTTTCCAAAAGTGAGACTAATACAGCATATTCACATTCTTTATTATTACGGTCTTTGTCTAATTTTGCAAAGAAATCTTCATTTTTCTTTTTTGTTGAAGTTTCATCATTTTCATTCTTCATTTCAAACATTATTGAAATGATTTCATTCCCTGCGTCATCTGTTTCTCTGTATATAAAATCACCTTTTGTTCCACTACTTGCATCGTTATCCTTTTCGAAATATGCACTCTGGAATGCAGTTGGTCTTAGTTTATTGAACTCAATTTCACAATGTTGTTCTAATGTTTCACCAACCATTTTGGTTGAAAGTTTTTGTTTGAAGTCTTTTAAACGAGCAATCTCATCATCTTTTATTTTAATTGTTTCGTTTTTTGTAATCAACTTATTTTCGTATTGTTCTTTTGGTCTTCCCATGATAAAGTTGATTCTAAGTTAAGCAACATTTAGTAGTCTCCTATATTCAACGGGGGTTTTATATCCCAATGTTGCGTAATTCTTCTCTATCCATCGAATGAGCTAACCTGCATATCTTTTCTTGTCAGGTTGAGCGGGGGTTAGCCGTAACATTAAATCTCTAATATGATATTTATTATAATCAAAATGTCAAGAATATCAACAGATAAATTGAGGTTTAAGTCAACAGAACACCATTCGGGAAGCGTAGGATGACCACCAATACCTAAAATAATATTATGTGTTGTTTTCATTTTCTCTTCGAATCTTGCTAATAGCATCGCTATGCTTATTGTAAAAAAACCAAGCCACGCCAGCACCGAGAGCTAAAGCACCAATGCTCTGGATAAACCCCGGTATTTCTATGTGCCATAAAGGCGTGGTAATTAGTATGTAAGTGGACATTCCGAGCAACCAATATAGCCATGTAGTATGACTTTCGATTGAAATATTACCGTTCACCCTTCCAGAAATAACCCAGTGATAAACTCGCCATGCAAGCATAATGCTTGCGATTAGAATAAACATCCCTACATCAGTTGATGTTCCATCAATTTCTTCATCATATGAATATCTGCCTGATCCTCTGGTAACAGTTACTGTTTCACCAAAATCTATATATGTTGGTACACCAAGAGAATCTGCTACAGTGTCCATACAGAAGTAAAACAGACCAAATGCAAATATGCTTACTACAACAGCTATTTTTTCTTTCAACTATTTACACCTTTTCCTGAATTGCCGACTTCGTAGCTAGCAGTAAAACACCTGACCCAACATCTACCACCGCCCATAACTCTTTAGGCAGATGGATTTTAATTAACGGATTAAAGAGCAGCGCTAAAATCCCATACACCCAAGGAAGAGCTTCATTATTGCGCTCATATGCAATGAATGCTGCCCATATAAATACGCCGGTAGCTACGAGACGGAGAAGCATGTAATAACCATACGGCAATGGAGCGGCGCCAATAAAAAGCATGGCAGCAGTGATATAGATGACCGCAACTGGCATATTTATTCTTGACCTTGTGAAAGACCAATGCCTGCAACAAGCAATATATTTGCAGCCATAGAAATTCCAGTTACAACCCACGCGGCTGTCGTGAAATCCCAGAATGGAATATCGTGCCACCACCACTCAAAGAGAATTGGGGAAAAAGTGGTACCGAACGGAATCATTGACGTAAAGTCAATAAAAATTGACAGCACGACAAACGCCAGAATGCCCTTGAATATTGTAAGTTCGTAATAGCCTGTGAAATAAAGGCTATAGATTAAGAAGCCAAATACGATCAAACCTGATACGGACTTCAATATGGCACCAGTTCCTGCCACAGCTTCGGCTACGTTACTCATTTTCGTTCTCCTTTTTACACATAACGGAAAAAGTAACCGGCATGAAACTTAGTGCCAATGGACTTTCCCTTTTCAATTTTACGGTTGTTGGACTTCTAAACATTGAAATCACGCTAAAACTTTTCACGTCCGGTTGACTGGGTGTTATGTGTCAAATTGAGTAATATTGTTCTCAAGGAAAATTGAAATTGCTATTTTGGAGTTTTTTGCTGAAACAGAATCGATATATTCGAAACCATTTTGAATTAATTTCTTTTCCAAAAACTTATTTCCTTTAAAACCTACCAATTCCATTATCACAAAATGACCTACAAGATAACCAATATCGTAACCACTTGTAAATAAACCGACAAGAATATTAAGAACAAGAAATACAACGGCGTGGATATATAATTTTTTCACAAGACACCATACCCAAGTAAAAAACCAACCTGTCCAAGTAAACCCCTGTTTTATTGCTTTAATCGTACCTTCTTCATTTTTTAAGATTGAGTATTTCTTCATCCCATTACCTATCAACTTATATTTTCATATTTATAAAAATCATTGTAAATCTCATTTACACAAAACATTACAAAATCTGACATTAAGCCAGACTCTTTAGGGTCAGTAAAAGACTTGGCCCATATTTCAATACCACCCCGAAGAAAGTTGTTCTTATATGTGGCAGTATTTAAATCATAATTATGCTTTTTGATTGGATCTTTTATTTTGATAGCAGAATCCAAAATTTCGTTAATGAATTTTGAAAATTTTTCCACCAATTCAGAATTGGTCATTTTATTATACTTGGGAATTGATTCAAGTAATTCACTATTATCATTTATGAAGTTTTGAGCAATTGCCTTGCGAAGACTCTTCTTCATTGGCCCAATATCCAATATTTTACTTAATGGCCACATTAATAGACCAAATAAGAATGTGAATGCTTTGCCGATTATAAAACCAAATAAAAGACCTTTGAACCCCCATAGTAAAAAACCAACAATCACGAATATGAATATTGTAATGTAAGGAGCCATTAAATATTGTTTCCCATTGCCATTTTGGTTCTTGCATTATGATCTGTGCCAAAGTCATCAGCGATTTGTATTTGTTCTTTTAAAAAGTCAATATTTATCCTATCCATTACTCCATTTTCATCTTCATTTTTCATAACGTGAATAATGTAATTTTTTAGATTTAGATTTTGATCACTAAAATTTGACAGGTGGTTGGCATTTCTTTGTCTATCAAGTTCTTTATAAATTGATACTTCATTCGTAATGTCATTATTTCTTATAATATTATGGTACGCTTCACTAATAGTCGCAATTGTTGCTTCTGGAAATTGTAACCTTTGCATAACTGGCATCGACTCAAACAGTAGTTCCACCAAATTAATTATATCTTCTTCATTTAAGGATTTCTTATCTGGAAAAAAACTATTCCTATACTCTTCTACACTTCTTTTATCATTTAAGTCGTTAGAATGAGTAAATCTATGCACCAGCAATAATTTTATTAATCCGTCATTAATTCTGTTGTGCATTTGAAGAGATAAATCAAATGCTGCATTTTGCATTCTAAATCTCGCATCATCTCTTCCAATAATTGAATTAGGGTCATGACTAGTTAATCTTATGAGAAAGGTCGTAAGTTATAGTAATGACA
>CAYFMU010000032.1:0-16113 GCA_964344315.1 uncultured bacterium
CTTTGTTAAATTTACTGAAAAATAAACCCCTTAACTAGTCATGACCCATAATTTTATATAATGATTTAGTTTTTTTTACACTATTATAGCCATAATAGGTAGATGAAAGTAGGCATCCAACAATTATATTTTTCAAGCCTGGAGGAGAGTCATCGTCTACATGCTCTTCAGGGTTTTGGATGCCATCTATCCCAGTAAAAATACTCAATAATGAGAACAGATAAATATATTTACTCTTTTTAAAATTTAATCGACTTGCATATTTTTTGTAATTCAAAAAGTCTTTATCATTAGCAAAATTTGAATCACTATTTAAAAGATTAATGAACTCATTCTCAGAATAATACATGTTATCTGAAATATTATATATTTGTTTATCAACAATAGAAAATTGAGCCGATGCGAGACTGATTGATAATATTATAATAATAAAATTCTGCATACTATAGTTTACTTATAATCTTATGAATTATAGTTCAAAATATTCCCTTATAATTTCATGGGAAGATTCTGTAGAATCAAAGTAATGGCCTTTACCTAAATGTTCACGGAAATTTACTTTTCTAAATACTCTTTTTACTCGGTCATTCGCATTGGCTACGATCACTTTTATTCCCTGTGCTTCAGCACCTTTAATGAGATCTTCTAATGCATATGTTCCTGATAAATCTACTTTTGTGGTTAGACTCATATCTACGATCAACATTTCATGAGGCAACGCATCACCATAGGCAATAGATAATGGCTCAATAGAACCAAAAAAAAGTGCTTTGCGGGGTTGCAATATACTAATGGGCAAAGATTTATTTTTTTCTACATCGCCTGTAGGGGGTACATATTCAGATGTAGAATATTCAACCATATGATGTTGACGTTTTGCATGAAACGCAGATTTTATATCTCTTGAATATCGCACAACTGCAATTATCACCCCTACTACAACGGCAATCATTAAGTTTTTGTACACCGTTATAAATAATACAATTAAAAAATTTATTAAGTCCATTGTCGGGAGTTTTCGTAGAATCGGAAGTACACGATAATCCATTATATCTACACCAACTTTTATAAGAATGGCGGCAATGCATGCAATAGGAATGGCTGCTACAAATCCTTTTAATCCCAATAATATTGCCAATAATGATAATCCATAAATAACGGATGATAATGGTGTTTTTCCACCAAATTTTATGTTTGAAACAGTAAACATTGTTGCAGTAGCTGTAGTTACTCCACCCATAAGTCCTGCCATCATATTGGCCATTCCTTGCCCAAAGGTCTCTCTATCACTCACATGTCTAGTCCCAGTAAGGTTATCTGCAATTATACAGCTGAGCAAACTATCAATAATTACCAATCCTGCCAATGCAAAAGCCGGACCCATAAATTCACCGATTCTAGAAAAATCAGGGATGTATAAAGAAAACTGTTGGCTTTGCGTGGTTGTACTAAATTGATCCCCAATATGAGGTACATTTAGATTGAAAAAATAAGAGATTCCCGTGCCAATAAGTAAGGCCGCTAAAGGAGCAGGAATGTTTACCAATGACTTATAACTTTGTTTAAACTTATGCCAATAAAAAATAATAAATAATGATGGTATTCCAATATACAATGCCTCAATATTCACATTATTTACAGTGTAGCTTAAACCCTCTAATACTTGATGAATATTTTTCTTAGCCTCTAAGCCCACCAATGAATTTATTTGGCCCATTATAACCATCAAGCCAATACCACACATAAATCCAGCCACAACGGAATAAGGCATAAAATGGATAAAGTGAGAAATCTTTAGCATTGATATTCCCACCATTATAAGTCCACTGAGAAATATTATTGAAAATACGGCCACAAGATCTGGGGTATTTGTGGACCCAATTACAAATGCACCTAAAAATGCAGAAATTTGTGATGATGTGGGTGCAGTTGGTCCACTTACACTATAAATACATCCACCAAATAAGCCACCAATAACTCCACCTGCAATAGCACCCAAGATTCCAGCTATGGGTCCCAATTGGGAAACTTGACCAAATGCCAGTGCCAATGGTAATGCAATAATAGCAACGGTAATCCCAGCAATAATATCTTCACCTACATTTGTATGAAGTGATTTAAAATTTTGCCACGGATTTATATCATTTAATCCACTTTTAATAAAAGAGAATAACGAAAATCTTTTTGAAGATTTAATATTATCCAAAAGTTCTACACCTTAATTTCTTCATATTAATATGATTGATTATAAAATTTATAAACGAGGTATTATTGAGTATTCAACAGGGATAAATTACAGAAATTCAATGATATAAAATTATAATTGCGGGGAAAGTATTTATTTCTATTCAATATTGAATTTTAATTGTTTATCAACTTTGGTGTTGATGCTGTAATCTTTTCAATAGAGATTATGGTGAACTTTATATTATTTCCATTAATTTCCAAGGTAAAATCTTCATTAATCTTCTTACCAATCATGGCTTGTGCAAATGGAGCACGATACGTCATTAGGGATGGATAAATATCTAATTCAGCTTCAATTGGACCAAGAAGGTAATATTCTTCAGTTTTATTTTTTCCTTCTTCTTTAATATTTACAATATTGCCAAACCCCACTTCATCATTATCAATTTCCTTATATTCTATAAACTGAAAGGGTGCATAAGATTGCAATAATTGTTTTTTATACATTACAAATTCCATTTTTTCCTTGGCTGCTTTGTATTCATAATTTTCTTTTAAATCACCAAGGCTAGCAGCCTCTTGAATTTGCGTTGCAGTCTCTGCTCTTAATTTATTGATGGCTTTCAATTCATTTTCTAATGAAGCATAGGTATCCTGTAAGATCAGCGTGGCCATTATAAAATTCTCCAATAATTAATTTTAAATACTATAGTGTAAGTGATAAAATTTAAGGCATTCGAACGTATTCACAATAGTCCGTTATTTACACAATTAAGGTATAAGTGAGTATATGTTAGCTAATTTGATCAAAAGCCGACTATAGTAAATCATCAACACGTTGGGCTAATTCATCAATAGATTTGTTACCCGTTACTTTCAAAAGCGCTTTAGCTTTTGGAAATGTAATTTTAGTGGTTTCATTTTCATTGTCAATGACTAGAATATTACAGGGCATCAAAATTCCAATTAAGTTTTCACTTCCTAAGGCTTCAAGAGCTAACGTAGGATTACATGCACCAAGAATCTTATAATTTTTATAATCTAAATCTAGTTTATCATTAAAGGCATCTTTCATATTAATCTCAGTTAAAACACCGAAACCAATATTTAACAAAGCCTCTCTTATTTTATTCTCAGTAAGTTGAAAACTTGCGTGTATATCTTTTGAATAGGAATATTTCATGGAATAATTTAATAATAAAAAAGCCTCATGAATAGAGGCTTTTAAAATTTTTTGTCGAGGTGGCAGGATTCGAACCTGCGACCCCCTGCTCCCAAAGCAGGTGCGCTAACCGGACTACGCTACACCTCGAACATAACACTCAAAACTGTAGTATTTCGAGCCCAGTAAATTATTAGCATTATCTTTCTTAATGCAAATATTAATCTTAATTATTTTTATTAACTTATATATCCTGCCAGCATCATTACTACCGTTACCCAAAACAATACACTATAGGTAAATAAGCAAAAATACACAGCCTCACGTTTAAATAGTCTAAACATATTTACTTCCTCTCTTCACTAATAATTTAATATTACCGCACTATAAATTCTGTGATGTGTAACAATCTTTTACATTGATTCATTTGGCTTGACATAACCACTTTTTTATCCCTTATTTTTTCTTTTTTTATTAATGGTTTTTATTACTTGTACTATATATATAATGCTATCTATTTTATCCATCATTATTTATGTATATTCAGCATGGTTAACTTTAATATAAAAGATAGAAAAGCACTCCTGAAACTTATAGACAGCTCTATACGTGACCTTAGCTGCTTGTCACTATCACCTGAAGATTCTTCAAAGACAAACTCCCTTTCTAATTCCATATTTGAATCATATTTAGATATTAATTCCAAACAAAATGAATTAAAAAAACAGATTAACTTATTACAAGCATCCCTTGAGAACCTCTCTCGTGAGTCTGACTATTTCAAGGATTCTTTAATTCGCCTTCTTCAACCCGACAAGTTTAGCCTTTCACTAATATATAAGGTGCAAAATAATATCCCTTATATCAAAGGTCGTGCGTATTGGGATAATAAACAGCGTGAAGTGCAAATTGGATCAATTGAGAATGTAATATCCCAAATAACATTATTAATTGATAGTGAGATAATCCCGCCAATTAAAGGCTTAAAGAAGAAGGATATTAATTGGGAATATATTAAATCTAATGCTGCACTTGAATCTGCCATTAAATATATTGGTAAAATAAAATTTCGTCAATATATCTTAAAACATTATAAATATCCTAAAGGGATAAAAATTAAACATATTGATGAAGAATCTACGATTCAGCAACCCCCTACCCTTAACAATGACTTAACTAAATCATCACCAGACCCTGATTTTTACAGCAATTGGAGAAAGCAAAATCTATGAGCAGTAAAAGTGTAAATATTCAAGTTGTTGGTCTTGAAGAAGAGAATAAGTATTTAAAACTCACCATATTGGCATTGCGTGATAAGCTGGAAGAAACCAATATTATGATGGATGAGTCGATTCAAGCGGAAAAACGTAAATCTGCAAATGAGGTAAATTCACTAAAGTCACTGGTAACTTCTATTCGTGATGACCTAGAATCTGAGCGAATAAATCGTGATGAACTTATTCAAAAAGCTTCTCAAAAAACTGCTGATGAAAATCTGCAATTAAAGAATACCGTAAATAATTTAAGAAATATATTAGAGGAACAAAAAGCTCGTAGAGAAGATGCTGTTCAAAAGGCGGTGTCATCATCAAAAAATGAAGTGAAACAATTGAAATCTACCATCGCTGGATTACGGTCTGTATTGGAAAAAACTCAAATAGATATAGAAGAAAAAATCCAAAAGGCAGTGTCCACATCCCAAGATGAAAATTTGCAACTAAAGGACACAATCAATTCATTGCGAGATAGACTTGAAGCACAACGTGGACAACATGAAGATGCCATTCAAAAAGCAGTATCTTTTACTTCACAGCAAAATGAGCAACTTAAACTAACCATAAACTCATTAAGAGAACGACTACTTCAAGCCATTACAGAAAAAGAGGATGAAGTTCAGCGAGTAACTTCCCAATATGAGGACCGAATCAATCAGTTAAAATCCTCAGTCCAATCATTACGTGATGCACTGGAGAATGTAAGGGCTGAAAAGGAAGAAGCAATCCAAAAAGCAGTTGCTTCATCTCAAGACGAAATAAATCAATTAAAATCTACAGTCCAATCTCTACGTGATGAGCTAGAGCTGCGTCAAGTGGTATATGAAGAAGAATTGCAAAAGACCACTTCTAAATTGAGTGGGAAATTAGAACAGTACAAGCAGACCATTCAAACGTTACGAGACAGATTGGAAGTATCAAAATTGGATACTGAGACACGGGTTCAAAAAGAGGCTGCAAAATATATGGGTGAAATCACACAACTTAAGTCTTCTGTAAATTCTCTCCGAGATTCATTGGAAAAATCACAAATCGATGTAGAAGAAAAAATTCAGCGTGCAGTTTCAAGTTCTCAAGATGAAAATAAACAACTCCGAACGACAGTAAATTCATTACGGGACGAATTGGAGAAAAAAGATATAGAAAATGAAGAGAATATTCAATCGGCAGTAGCTGCATCGAATGCAGAAAATAAATTGCTTAAATCATCCGTTTCATCCCTTCGTGATGCTTTAGAAAAAACTCAAATTGATATTGAGGAAAGAATTCAAAAATCAATATCTACATCTCAAGATAGTGTTCGTCAGTTGAAGAAAACCATTAATACCTTGCGTTCACAATTAGAACAAAAAGAAAATCAGCGAATCGATGATTTACAGCGAGCAGAAGTTTTAAAAATTGACGAGCAAAAACATCTACAAAAGACCATTTGGAAATTAAGAGAATCATTAGAGGAAAGACATGGCTAAAACCGTAACCCGCAAAAATATGGTGGGATCAGATAAATTTGCACAATTGCTTTTGAATGTGAATAATGATTTGGCAGCAACGACTACCCTCGATTCCGCTTTAGAAACATTAGTAAACATCACTACCAAAACTATAGGTGCTGAAAGAGGAACTATCTTTCTCAATGATGAAAAATCGGGTGAATTGTATTCAAGAGTTGCGCAAGGTAATTTTATGCGAGAAATTCGCCTTATGAATACGCGAGGTGTTGCCGGTTGGGTATTTACAAATGAGCAAGGTGCCATTATTTTAGATGCCTATAAAGATGACCGATTCGATAAGTCTGTGGATATGAGAACAGGGTATCGAACCAAAAATATTTTATGTACACCATTAAGAACAGTAATGGGTAAAACCATCGGTGTGGCTCAACTCTTAAATAAAACTGATGGCGCTTTTGATGAGCAAGATTTAGAAATATTAGAGGCCATGACTAAACAGGCGGCCATTGCGTTGCAAGGTCATATTGCCATGGAGGATATGAAAGCTTCCAGAAAACAAGAATTAGAGTTTTTAGATGTTGTATCACAGATATCATCTGAATTGGAACTCAGCTCACTATTAAAGCGCATAGTTTCAACCATCACTACGATGCTTGATGCTGAAAGGTCATCTCTTTTTATTAATGATGAAAAAACCAATGAACTCTACACTGAGGTAGGTGAAGGCTTAGGAAAAAATGTTATTCGATTCCCCAATCATTTGGGTATTGCTGGAAATGTATTTACTTCGGGTGAAATCCTCAATATCCCTCATTGTTATGCAGATTTACGATTTAATCCCGCATTTGATAAACAGACGGGTTATTTCACTCGATCTATGCTATGTGCACCGGTAACCAACAAAGATGGTAAAATTATTGGTGTGAGTCAGGTTTTAAACAAACGTGGTGGTTCCTTTACCAGTGAAGATGAGGCTCGCCTCGTTGCATTTACATCTCAAATTTCCATTGGAATTGAAAATGCTACATTGTTTGACAATGTACAAAATCTAATGAATTATAATATGAGTATGCTTTCTAGTATGTCCAATGGAGTAATTACCATAAACGAAGAAGAAGAAATTGAAACGTGTAATGCCTCTGGACTTCGAATCATGAAATTTGAATCTGAAGATGAAGTGATAAAACAAAAGGTGGAGGATTTCTTTAAAGGTGAAAATGATTGGATTCTTCCCAAAATTAAAGATGTGGAAGAAGATGAATATATTGCAGATGCAGAAATGACCTTTGATGGAGAAAAAATTTCTACCAATCTTTCCATTGTTCCATTAAAGAGTAAAGAGAATGAATCATTGGGTACCATGGTGATGTTGGAAGATATCAGTAATGAAAAGAGAATGAAATCTACCATGTCACGCTACATGGATGCAGACCTTGCAGAGCAACTCATGGATGGTGGTGAAGATTTACTTGGCGGACAAGAGAGTATTGGAACGGTTCTCTTTTCAGATATTCGTAGTTTTACAACTCTAACGGAAGAATTGGGTGCACAGGGTACCGTTGCCTTACTCAATGAATACTTTACCATTATGGTGGATTGTATCCAAAATGAGGGTGGAATGTTAGATAAATTTATTGGTGATGCTATGATGGCCATATTCGGTACACCTTTTCCTCATGATGACGACCCAGACAGAGCTGTACGTGCTGCCATTGCCATGATGACTGATTTGAATGATTACAACCAACGTCGTGCCAAAGAGGGTAAACTACCCATTGACCATGGCATGGGATTAAATACTGATAAAATTATGTCAGGTAATATTGGTTCTCCAAAGCGAATGGATTATACCGTTATTGGAGATGGTGTAAACTTAGCGGCACGGGTAGAATCTGCTTGTAAAAAATATGGTGCGCATATCCTTACCACTGAATATTCATTTAATGCATTTAAGGCAACATACCGTACTCGACAAGTGGACAACATCATTGTAAAAGGTAAAACAGAGCCAGTAAAAGTATATGAGGTTTTAGACTATCATACGAAGGAATCATTCCCCAATATGATTGAAGTGCTGGAAATGTTTAATAATGCAATGGAGTACTACAATGATGGAAGTTGGGACGAATCCATTAAATTTTTCAATAAGGCTAAAAAGGCAAATCCAAACGATAAAGCATCCATCATGTATATAGATAGATGTAAAGCACTCAAAAAACAGAACCCTAAAGATTGGAACGGTGTTTGGGTTTCAAAATCTAAATAATTGGAATACGAATGAAAGATGCACAAAAACATTTAGAACGCGCCATAGAGATAAACCCAAAATTTGCAGAAGCCCATTTTGAGTTGGCACTGCTTTTGGTCGAACAAGATAAGCTAAAAAAAGCGCGTAAACATTTTGAAAAAACGATCGAGATTAATGGTGATGATGCAAAAGCGCACTTCCATTTTGCCCTCCTCCTCCAGGCAATTTCGGAATTTGAACTCTCCCGCGAACATTTTCTTAAAGCCATTGATCTCGATCAAAATTTTGCAGATGCATATTACCATTTAGGTTTACTTCTCAGAGACTTGGAAGAATATGAAGAAGCAAAAAATAATTTAGAAAAAGCCACCGATGTAGATCAAAACCATACCTTGGCCTATTATAATTTAGCCCGTTTGCTCACTGACCCTGAAGATTTTGATCGTGCACATAAAAATTATATGACGGCTATAGACATTGATCATGATTTTAGAGATGCCCATTACTATTTGGGTAAACTCCTTAAAGGTGGAATCAAAAATGATAAGGACGGTACATTGGTAAATGAGCCCGATTTTAAGGGGGCACAATCTCATTTTCAGAAATCTATTGATATTTCTCCAGAATATGACAAGGCACATTATAACCTGGCATTGGTACTTAAAACCTTAAAAGACTTTGATAAATCACAATATCATTTCGATAAAGCTATTACCATAAATAAGGAATATGCAAAAGCACATTTTCATCTCGCATTGCTATTAAAAGAAATGGTATCAAATAACTAATCATGTCCCTTTCTCAAGTAAAAAGGCATCTACAATCTGCCATAAGTGCGGATGGACAATTTTCACAGGCACATTTTGAATTGGCTAAAATTTTTCTCGATGAAAATAAAAATAATCGAGCTATTGAAGAATTGAAATTAGCTGTAGAAAGTGAAACCAAAAAATTTAAGATGTATGAATCAAGGGGGCGAGCATTATTAGAGAAGAAACAATTTCCCCAAGCAAAGCGATTCATGTATAAAAATGGATACGCAAGATATGAATGTTCTATATATCTATCCACACTATCAGAAATATATATTGAAGCAAAAAAATATAATTTAGCCAAGAAATATGCACAAGAATCTATTGAATTATATTCAGAACAATGGCGGAGTATGTTGGTGTTAGCCCACGTATGCTTTCATCATCGAAAATGGAAATTGGCCAGTGAATGGTTAGACAAATCACTTGAATTAAATTTTAAAGATTTCAAATCTCATTTACTCATGGCAAAAACAAAACATAAACAAATAAAGAAAAAAAATGCAATTTTTCATTATCTCATCGCAAAAGATTTACATCCCCAATTAAATAATTCTTCATTAGAAAAACTAGTAGCATCTTCTTAAAATTATTAATGTAATTTGTTTCTACATTATTTTATATGGCGTTAATTTTTAGCTGTGAGAATCCTCTCTAGATATATCATTCGGGAACATATTCCCCCATTTATTATGGCACTCACCGTATTGTTGTTTGTGCTATTGGCAAACTTCCTTTTAAAAAGTATTGATAAATTCTTAGGAAAAGGATTAGATCTCTTCCTATTAATTGAATTTGTATTTTTGAATTTAGCATGGATACTTGCCCTTGCGGTTCCCATGGCCGTTTTGGTTGCCACGCTTATGGCATTTGGTCGACTTTCTTCAGATAATGAAATTACTGCCATGCGTGCATCTGGAACGGGATTTATTCAACTGCTTATACCTGCCATTGGGTTTGGCATATTTGTAACTATTCTTATGATGCTATTTAACAACTTTGCATTACCTGAAATGAATCACAAAGCACGGTTATTATCATCAGATTTAAGTCGAAAGCGACCCGATTTAGATTTTGATGTGGGTTATTTTATTAACTCTTTACCCAATAACAGTATTTTGTTGGGTGGCCGTGATGATGACATTTTTAATGATATTAAAATATTTAATAAAACCAATGGGATAGCCCAACGAACTATCACCGCTAATAATGGAAACATTCACACACTTCAAGATGGGGTTTTACTGGATTTAAATGATGGTGTAATTCACGAACTCACAAATAAGGATGATGAATACCGACAAATTTATTTTGAAAATTATAAAGTAGTCATCCCCGTTGATAATTTAAATCTAAACCGAAGAGATAGTAGTGTTCGTGGAGATAGAGAAATGAATTTCTCTATGATTAAAAACAAAATTATTACATTTCATGATAAAGTTGGAAAAATCTATGAAAGAATCCATAGTCGTTTAGAAAAAGAATCTATACATGTAGATACAACCTTTACATCTAAAGAACAGCTATCTGCTCAAATTTCGCAATTTGAAAATCATATCGTGGATTCACTTAAATTAGCATCACCCATTAAAGTTGAAGCATTTAAAAGACGCATCAAAAATTTACAACGGGGTATATCCAGTGATTTTTCACTTATTAATTCTTATCACCGTTCCATAAATAAATATGGTGTAGAACTCCATAAAAAGTTTTCCATTCCCTTGGCAAGTTTAGTATTTGTACTTATTGGAGCACCATTAGGTATTATGGCACGTAAGGGTAATTTTGCAGTAAATATGGCATTTAGTTTGGGATTTTTTATAATCTACTGGGCATTTCTTATTGCTGGCGAAGAATTTGCCGATAGAGGCTCACTCTCACCCATCATCTCTATGTGGTTACCCAATATGGTCTTGGGGGCATTGGGAATTTTTCTCTGTATAAAAACATCTCGAGAACAAAACTTCTTTAATTTTGAACTATTAAATATTTTTAAACGAAATAACGAATCATGATTAAATCTTTTAAAGGGAAAACTCCCACAATCCCCCATACTTGCTATATTTCTGAATCTGTAGATGTAATTGGTGATGTTGTTATGGGTGAACATGTATCCATTTGGTTTGGGACGGTGGTAAGAGGAGATATGCACTATATAAAAATTGGTGATAGAAGTAATATTCAAGATAATAGTGTTATTCATGTTACCACAGATGTTTCTCCCACCACCATTGGAAACGAAGTCACCATTGGTCATAATGCCATTGTTCACGGTGCTACCATTGAAGACCGTTGCCTTATCGGCATGGGTTCAATTATTATGGATGATGCAATAATCGGAGAAGGATCTATTGTAGGTGCAGGCGCAGTGGTCCCACCCAATATGCATGTACCTCCTCGTTCGTTAGTGGTAGGACTTCCAGGTAAAGTTGTACGCCAAACAACGGATGAAGAATTTGAAATGATTATTGAGCGGTCACAACACTATATTGACTTTGCCTCTGAATACAAGGAAGAATAAACCATGAATACCACGTCCCTCATAGAAAAAACATTATCTAAAACGCCACTATCAAATGATGAAATTCTATTCCTTGTAAATGGTTATACTCAAGGGAATATATCTGATGATGATATGACCCTTTGGCTCGAGGCCGTTTTTGAACAGGGGTTGTCGTCTACTGAAACAGAAATATATACAGAAGCACTTTTACATTCAGGAAAAGTATTAGATTTTTCTCACCTCCCTGGATATGTGGTGGACAAACACAGTACAGGTGGTGTTGGAGATAAAATTTCCCTCATATTGGGACCCATTCTGGCAGCATGTGGTTGTTATATTCCCATGGTTGCAGGCAGAGGGCTTGCACATACGGGAGGCACTATTGATAAATTAGAAACCATTCCCCATTATGAATCAACACTGTCCTTGGAAAACTTTTCTACAATAGTTGAAGATATTGGTATCTCCATAATTGGGCAAACGTCTGAAATTTGTCCTGCTGATGGTAAAATTTATGCCCTTCGTGATGTTACCCAAACAGTGGCATCCTTCCCCCTTATCTGTGGAAGTATTATGAGCAAAAAAATTGCTGAAGGACTACACGGATTAGTTTTAGACATTAAAACGGGAAACGGTGCATTTATGGAAAATCAAAACGATGCCTTTAAATTGGGGGATTTATTAGCATCAACAGGAGAAGCACATGGCGTATCTGTGTATGCTGCAGTTACATCTATGAATGAACCCTTAGGTAAATATTCGGGGAATTGGTGTGAGATAAAAGAAACCATTGCATCATTGCAAGGAAATGGTCCCACAGATATAATGGAGGTTGTATATCATTTGGGAGAAAAAGCACTTTCAATGGCAAATATTGAGCATCCACAAGAAAAGATGGAAAATGTAATTGATAACGGCCATGCATATGAAATTTTTGAAAAACTTATCTATGCACATGGTGGAGATACGGTTGCTTTGAGAAATCCCCAATTACATGAACCTGCAAATGAGATAACTATAACTGCAGATAAATCAGGATATGTCTCAAATTTTCAGACTCAACATATTGGTTGGTGTATTGTAGATATGGGTGGAGGCCGGCGACAGTTATCAGATAATATTGATCCAACATCAGGAATAACATGCCATGCAAAATTAGGGCAATATGTACAAAACGGTGATCCCATATTCACGGCGTATTGTGCATCATCATCAAAATTAGATGCAATTATTGAACCTTTGCGCAATACTGTTGATATTTCAGAAGAACCTCCTAAATTATCACCGCGCATTTTAAGATAGAAAAGGATTTACATCATGAAGCATATCATCATCTCAGCATTTGGTAAAGATAAACCTGGAATTGTATCCCATTTTACTGGCGTTATTACTTCACATGGAGGTAATATAGAAGAAAGCCGAATGACAAAACTGGGTACCGAATTTACCATGATGGTATTGGTCAGTGTATCTGAAGATTGGGGTGAATCACTTACTGTCGCACTCAATGGAATCCAAGATTTAGACATATCTATAAAAGAAACATCCCATGTTGAACTTGATGCCAATATACCCCAATGTAATATTCATCTCTCTGGCGCAGACAATGAAGGGCTTGTTCATAAAGTTGCTGAAATTTTAGCAGGAAAAGGCATAAATATAGAAGAAATGGAAACCAATACTGAAAATGCACCCATTTCTGGTACCACCCTCTTTACTATGGATGCTCGGGTTAGCCATCCTCAATTGGATATTCCCCGTTTAGAAAAGGATATGACCCATTTAGCTGAATCCCTCGGCGTGGACATTGGAGTTGTTGAGTAAAATAATAATTCATGGATAGAAATAAATTTTTAGACGTTTCTCAAATAAAACTAAAGATTAAGAATTATTTTATACTCACCTTGAAAAAGATTCTCTAAACGTCTAAACAATTTCATTGCCTCAAGGATTATTTTAAACCTTTAAAGAAAGTATTTATCTCAATGAAGATATAATTTATCTCTTTAAGAAAATAATCTTATGGCTTATGCTATTTTTATAACGATTAGATAAGTAATTTACTTTAAAAGCAGTACTTTTTGAGTTTTGTTGTAATTATTACTCTTCATATTCACCAAGTACACACCAGTAGAGTACGATTTAGCGGTCCATTCTATATTGTGGTTACCTGCTTTTAGATTGTCAGAAACCAGTTCTTCAACTTTTCTTCCTTGTATATCAAAGACCGATATATTCACATGGCTCTCTTCAGGTAATGAGAACGGTATGGTGGTTACGGGGTTAAATGGATTTGGATATACAGGAGAGAGTGAATATTCCATTGGAATTATATCTTCACTGTTTTCTGCTAAATATCTTCCCATTTCATCAGATAATATGACGGTGTAGGGGAGTAAGGAATCATCAGAATTAGCTAACTCAACGGTGAGGAAATCTCCACTATCTGGATCATCATCGCCTCTACCTAATGAATTTGATTTTAGTTTTACATCAAATACAACACCAGAACCTGTAGGAATTGATTCACCATTTTTTCCATATAACACAAATGCAACTTCAGATTTATCTGCAGACACTTTATAATCCATATCCATATTGGATGCCTTTTCACCCTTTTCAGCAGTGACTGGTGTGTATCCTTCTTCTAATTTCACTTTCATGTGGAGTGCTTTTACCACAGATTCATTCAGCATAGTGATAGACATTTTTAAATCTGCATCTCCATCATCAATGGACTGCAACACTTTAGAGATTAGTATCTCACCAGCAGTACCGCTATTATCATTGGCATCGCCTCCAATAATGGTGTTTACAATAGCTACAATATCTAGTGAGTTTACTGCACCATCACCATTTACATCAACTGCAAAGGAGAGATTGTCATCAAGAGGTGTTACACCCAATATGATATTAACAATTATCTGCAAGTCTAAGATATCTAATTGATTATCACCATTTAGATCACCCAGTATATACACACATTTACCGTTATCATGACTGGCAGATGAATCAAAGTTTAACGCCTCTGGATCGGTACATCCATAATGCTCACAATCATCCCAAGGGTTTATATTATTTGAATTACAACCCGTTAATGAGCCTACGGTCATAATAGATGTACCATATTTGGGGTTGTCTAATTCATATTCTAGATAATGTTCTTTCCCAGAAAGATTATCATATTTTCTAAGTTGAATAAGGTCACCTTGTTGCCAACCAGTTGACGTATAATCATCAAATTCAATTGATCCCCAAGCTGCAATAAGTAGGGTGTCGTTGGGTCCACTCACAGGTGTTGCACCAACGGGGATGTTATTTACATAGGCCACAATCTCATCGCCTCTACTTACATCACCTAATTCTGTAATGATGATGGGATAAGGTACACCTGTTTTGTGAACTGAATATTTATGGGACTCATAGCCTTCTTCAGGTTCAACATAACTAATAAATTGGCTTGGGTCTGCAATAGTATAATTGTTAGGGTCAAAGCTATATTGAACATCGTGATCTAAAGCTAAATAAACCTTATATGCCTCACCCTGTTTGAGATTGTTAATATTATTTATGCCAAACATGGGGACATAATACCCACCATCATCAGAGCTTAACACAAGCACGGCTTCATTCATGTTTACAATAGGTAGCTCTCCATTATTGCTATCTGAGAATACGTTTAGCAAAATATCCACGGGGAGGGGGGCTTCTAATGAATAGGGTAAATAATTATACTTGTTCGGTTCAAGTCTTGAATTAATTATATCTAGAGGTTCACCATATACTGTAATGCTTTCAACGTCATTACCTGCTTTAAAAAAGCTATACCCTTCAGAGTGATTTATAGAGGTAATTTCATCAATGCCGTATGGATAATAATATTTTTGATTATTATCATTTTCCATCGCAATAAAATCAGACTGAAAATCTCCTAAAAACCCTAAAACAGATGGATACTCTCTATCTACATAATAGGAAATTAAATTAACTTTTAGAGGCTCGATTTCAATTTCTTGTGGATTTTCTAAACATTGCGTATATAATTCTGAGCAATTATCAGTAAAATTAAAGCAACAAGTCGGATGTACTTGAACTAATGGATCAAAACAAGGTGATGAATAGGTATCATTATTTTCAATACATCCGCTAACATATTCAGATAATACAAAGTTAAATGCACCAATATCAGCCCTTGAGCCATCTGGGTCAAATGGGTAGTAAGGATTTCCTTCATCGATACAGGGGCTATTAAATTGTAGGTTGAAATTATGTTCAGAAACATTTATAAAATTAGGATTATCAATTATAGAATTATTACCCATTGCTATCATTTCATTTTGTGTAAGCATAATAATATCATTATCATATGCATCAAAAATCAAATTGTAATCATTCCGTATACAAGTTGTAGATAAATTTTCAAGGGTCATGACTAGTTAAGCTTATGAGAAAGGTCGTAAGTTATAGTAATGACAA
>CAYFMU010000033.1:0-13902 GCA_964344315.1 uncultured bacterium
CTCATATAAACCAAAACATCTGTTCCCAGTCTGCAATAATGTAGACTGGGGAGAGGTGGAGGATATAATACAAATCTCAACCATTATTCTGTTTAACTAATTTTTAAAACCTAACCGCTAATCGCTGAGGATCACAAAATTTCTTTTAAAAATTGGCCTGTATAGGACTTTTTAATTTTTGATACATCTTCAGGGGTACCTTCTGCAATGATGTGACCACCACCCACACCACCTTCAGGACCAAGGTCTATAATCCAATCTGAAGATTTAATTACATCTAAATTATGTTCAATTACCACTACGGTGTTGCCTTTATCTACCAACCCTTGAAGCACATCTAATAACATTTTAACATCCTCAAAATGGAGGCCTGTGGTGGGTTCATCCAAAATATACATGGTGCGGCCGGTACCGGAACGAGATAACTCGGATGCTAATTTCACCCGTTGGGATTCACCTCCTGAGAGCGTGGTGGCTTGTTGCCCCAGTCGAATATAGCCCAAACCCACATTGGATAGAGTAATGAGTTTTCGATGTATCATTTTATGATGTTCAAAAAATGCCAATGCTTCCTCGATGGTCATATCTAAAACTTCATAAATATTTTTACCCCGATAGGTAATTTCTAAGGTTTCACGATTATATCGCTGACCTTTACAATCTTCACATTGCACATACATATCTGCCAAAAAATGCATCTCAATTTTAATAAGCCCAACACCCTGACAAGCCTCACAGCGTCCTCCTTTCACATTAAAGGAAAACCGCCCTGGTTTGTAGCCCCGAATTTTTGCTTCAGGCAATTGACTAAATAAATCACGAATATGGGTAAATAGTCCTGTGTATGTGGCAGGGTTTGACCGCGGTGTACGCCCAATAGGTGATTGGTTGATGTCGATAACTTTATCTAAATATAATAGCCCTTCCGTTTTATCATAGGGCAATGCTTTTACCATGCTTGAATGATATTCACGAGACAGAATGGGGTATAATGTTTGGTTGATGAGCGTAGATTTTCCTGAACCAGAAACGCCAGTAACGCATACAAACTTCCCCAATGGGAGTTCTAAATTTACCTTTTGCAAATTGTTACCCCGTGCACCCATTAAGTGTAGAGATTTCCCCTGTCCCTTTCTGCGTTCATCACCATAGGGAATTGATTTTTTACCACTCAAATATTTTCCCGTTATAGAGTTTGTATTCTTGCAGATGTGGTTGAAATTTCCATGAGCAGTAATTTCTCCACCATGTACCCCCGCTTTTGGGCCCATATCTAAAATCCAGTCTGCCGCTTTCATGGTGGCTTCATCATGTTCTACCACAATAACGGTATTCCCCAAATCACGGAGATGCTCCAATGTTGAAATAAGTCGATTGTTATCGCGTTGATGTAAACCGATGGAGGGTTCATCTAAAATATACAATACACCCACAAGTTGTGATCCAATTTGAGTGGCTAGACGTATTCGTTGGGCTTCCCCACCTGATAATGTGCCTGCAGATCGACTTAATGTAAGATAGTCTAATCCCACATTTACTAAAAATCCCAATCGAGATTTAATTTCTTTATTAATCTGTTCTGAAATCTCTGCTTGTCGTGGACTGAGTTCTAATTCATTGAAAAAGGTGTATAGATTCCCCACCGTTTCATCGGTGATTTCCACAATGTTTTTTTCGCCAATATATACGGCTAAACTGGATTTTTTTAACCGCTGTCCTTTACAATCAGGGCAAGATTGAATGGTCATAAATTTTTCAATCCATTCACGCATGTGAGATGATTGGGTTTGGGTATATCGGCGATGAAGATTGGGTATTACCCCCTCAAACTCACGGTTGGATGTCCCCGAAAATGTCTCAGATTTATACTCCATGGTAAAGCGTTCACCGGGTTTGGTACCATAGAGCAATACATTCCGAATTTCAGGCGACATTTTTTTCCATGGAGTGGTAAAATTGAAACCATAATGCTTGGCTAAACTTTTTAAAATTGAGCCATACCAACTACCGCGAGGTTGTTCTCCAATTGGTTTTATACATCCATGTATGAGACTGAGATTATCATCAGGTACTACCAGTTCCTCATCAATGGACATGTGGGTACCTAATCCATCGCATTTGTCACATGCACCAAATGGCGAGTTAAAGGAAAACGCACGGGGCTGAAGTTCTTCAAATGAAATTTCACACGTGGGGCATGAAAAATGCTCACTAAATAAATGTTCACCATTTCCAATTTCATCCACAATAATAAGACCATTGCCCACTTTTAGGGCCAATTCTACTGAACCAGTTAGCCGGTCTTTTATTGATTCTTTGGCCACCAATCTATCAACGAGAACTTCGATGTTGTGCTTTTTGGTTTTCTTTAATTTTATTTTATCGGAAAGATTTAGCGTTTCGCCATTTATGCGTACCCGTACAAATCCCTCTTTGGCAATGGATTTGAGTACATCTTTAAATTCACCTTTTCGGCTACGCACCACGGGTGCCAATAATTGAAATTTTGTCCCTTCCTCAAAGGTAAGAATTCTGTCCACAATTTGTTGCACAGTTTGGCGATGTACTTCACCGCCACAAGAATAACATTGTTGCTTTCCTATGCGTGCATAGAGTAATCGTAGATAATCATAAATTTCCGTTATGGTTCCCACCGTAGAGCGTGGATTTCGACTGGTGGATTTTTGCTCAATTGAAATAGCTGGAGAGAGACCTTCTATATAGTCCACATCTGGCTTTTCCATTAAACCTAAAAATTGACGAGCATAGGCAGACAGCGACTCTACATACCGACGTTGACCTTCTGCATATATGGTATCAAATGCAAGGGAGGATTTACCTGAACCTGAAAGCCCTGTAATGACCACTAATTTATTACGTGGGATTTCTACATCAATATTTTTCAGATTATGCTCGCGCGCACCTTTTACAAAAATGCGATCTTTAAAATCAAATTTTATATGTTCTTTTTTGGCCATGGATGAAGCCTTTAAACTACATTAAACTTTCATTTTGTAAAATGATTTTTTCCAAATTTTTATACGAAAAATGGAACTTTTTACAGCGGAATCAATAGTTTATTCTTACAGATAAAAAGCGGTAACTTTCAGGACGATGAAAAAGCTAAATTATATTATAATCGCCATCCTCGCCATTGTAATGGCATACGGGTTTAACTCAGGCGCAAAAGACCATTTTAAAAAACTAAAAACGCTCACCCAAATAATTCGCCTTGTTGGTGAAAACTATGTTGAAGACGTGGATATGGAAGATATCCTCAATGGTGCCATTGTGGGACTATTGGATAAGCTTGACCCTCACTCTACATATATTACCGAAGACCAATTTGAATCTATTCAAGAGCAATTTGATGCAGAGTTTGAAGGCATTGGTATTGAGTTCAATATTATGGACGGATATATTACTGTCATTTCACCCATTCCTGAAACGCCCTCATCAGAAGCGGGTTTACAATCGGGTGACAAAATAGTAAAAATTGATGGTGAGTCAGCATATAAAATCACCCAGAAAGATGTGTTTGAAAAACTGCGTGGACCCAAAGGTTCACAGGTTGATGTTACGATCCGTCGTGAAGGGGAAGAAGATTTTGATGTTACGCTAACACGTGCAAAAATTCCCATTCATTCTGTATTGGCATCGTATATGATAAACGATGAAGTGGGCTATATCAAAGTAAATAGATTTGCACGAACCACTGCAGAAGAGGTGGCACAATCCCTGGTAGAGCTAGAACAGCAAGGCATGGAATCCCTCATGTTAGATTTTAGAAATAATGGCGGTGGCATGATGGATCAGGCTATACAAATTGTGGATATGTTTGTGGATTCTAGAGACACTATTTTGTTTACTAAAGGACGTATCCCCAATGCAAATGATGTGTACAAAGCTCGCCCCAGTAAGCGTGACAAGGATTATCCTGTAGTGGTTCTCATTAACCGTGGATCAGCCAGTGCCAGTGAAATAGTATCGGGAGCATTCCAAGATTTAGACCGTGGAATTGTGGTGGGTGAAACTAGTTTTGGTAAGGGTTTAGTCCAGCGGCAATACCCATTAAATGATGGCTCTGCAGCACGTATTACCATCGCACGTTATTACACCCCCTCAGGCAGATTAATTCAACGCCCTTACGATGATGGATTAGATGATTATTATAGCGACTTAGTAGAAGATGATAGAGAAGCCAGTGACTCTACCCTTGCTGATCGACCTGTATTTAAAACCAAGCAAGGTAGAGAGGTATTTGGTGGCGGTGGTATCACTCCAGATTTTCATGTTGAACTGGATTTGGAATTTTCTGAAAGTACACGAAAATTACTAACACATAAAGATAGGCTCATCTTTAATTATGCAAGTATTCAGAAAGAAGACGTGCAGCATAATTACACATCATTTGAAAAATTTAAAAGAAAATATGAGTTTTCTAAAAAAGATAAGAATGCGTTTTATGCGTGGCTTGATGAAAAAGAGCTTGAATATAAACGTGAAGAATTAGAAGAAAATTGGGAAACCATTGAGAATAGAATTAAATCACAAATTGCCAATGGATTGTGGGGAAAAACCCAAATGTATATGGTTCTCATGGAAAATGACAAAATTGCTACAGAGGCATTAAACTATATTGAAGATGCCAAATCATTGGTGAGTCAAAAATAACTCAAATTTCTATTCATGTTAGGGTTAAATTTCCCTTCGTTTTTCAAGCAAAAACTAATTTAAATCATATAAAATTTAGTAATTAAAGTTAGATAGGGGATAAAAATGGTACAATTATTCTTAGATGGTGGTGGATTTATGTGGCCAATCCTTGTGGTATTTATTTTTGGATTAGCCTTTGTAATCGAAAGAATCTATCACTTACTTAAGGGAATGTCCACAGATATTACATTTGCACAAGATGTGGCAAACACAATTTCTGATAAAGGTTTGGATGCTGCACGATCAAATTGCGAAGGCAATCTTGGGCCTGTGGTGAACTTATGTGCATCTGCGTTAGAGCGTGCTGATCATGGTGTTGAAGAAGCAGAAAAATCTCTAGAACAAGCAGGGAGTGTTGAAATGGCATCGTTAGAGAAAAACATGACATGGATTTCTTTGAGCATTGCTATTGCACCAATGTTTGGTTTCTTGGGAACAGTATGGGGTATGATTGAAGCCTTTAATGATATTAAAATGGCCAATGATATTTCTCCTGCGGTAGTTGCGGGTGGTATTTCTGTGGCGTTGTTAACCACTGCTTTTGGTCTTGTAGTTGCATTAGTTCTTCAGTTATTACAGAATACAGTAATGTACATTATTGATAATCAAATTGTTACATTGCAAAAAAGTTCAGCCTTAATCATTAACAGTATTACTGACCACTTCAAGAAAAACTAAGATTTTTTTTTACCATGATTAAAAAACAAAGAAGAGATTTACAGGAAATTAATTCGTCATCTATGGCGGATATTGCATTCTTGTTGTTGGTATTCTTTTTGGTAACCACCACAATTTCTATGGATAAAGGAATTAGCCTTGTACTTCCATCGGAAGGAAATGAAATGGAAGTGAACAAAAAGAATATTGTAAACATTCTTGTAAATGAATCTGGTAAAATTTTGTTGGATGATAAACCCTCACGAATGAAAGAAATTAAAAGCATTGCAGAAAAACGAATTGCACAAAACAGTAATGTAATTTTTTCAGTACAAACACATCCCCGAACAAAATACCAAGTGTATTTGAAAGTACTGGATCAATTAAAAGCTGCAAAAGCACAGAAAATTTCTATCGCTAATCCACCGAGTTTTTAAATGAAGATTGAAAGAAAGACACATACCAGTAAAGAAGTATCCACAGCATCGATGCCCGATATTATTTTCATGCTACTTGTATTCTTCATGGTTACAACTGTGATGCGAGAGTTTGAAGGTTTGGATGTACTTATGCCACGTGCAAAAATGATTGAAAAACTAGAAAGTAAACGTCATACCGCATACATTTGGGCAACAAAAGATGGGCTCATTTCTGTAAATGATAGAATTATTCCCGTAAATTCACTTTCTGGTATTATGTATGAAAAGATTGTTGCAGATCCTAAAATTACTGTGTCGTTAAAATCGGATGAAAATGCAACCATGAAACTTATTTCTGATATTCATACACAATTGCGTGAAGCCAATGCACTTAAACTTAGCTATTCGGCTTTAACGGAGGCTCCTTAATGAGAGTTGATCCATTATTAGAACATTATCCCGTTAGAATTCGTGAGGTTACCATTGGTGTAATCTTAAGTATCTCTTTCCTTTTTTATATATTCCCACGGTTTTTAGGTGAATCAGAAAAAATTAAATACACCATTGTGGAAGAAATTGAATCTTTTGATATTCCTCAAACTGAGCAGATAAAGATTCCTGAGCCACCAGCTCGACCCTCTGTACCCGTTGCGTCTGAAGATGAATTCTTTGATGAAGATATTACCATTGAAGATACGGATTTCGATGATTTTGAAGACTGGGATGCGCCACCAGCACAGGATGCACCAAAGTTTAAGTTTATTCCTTTTGATAAACCCCCAAAACCGCGTGTGCCTGTACGACCAATTTATCCAGATATTGCACAAGAGGCTGGTATTGAAGGTACGGTGTATATTCAATTCTTTATTGATATAAAAGGGAATGTAACTGAAGCCTATGTTACAAAGGGTATGCCCAATACAGGTTTAGATGATGCCGCCTTAACGGCTGTAAAAAAATCTAAATGGTATCCTGCACAGCAACGAGATAAAAAAGTGGGAGTGTGGCAAACGGTACCTGTGGTGTTCTCACTTACTAATTAGACTATTATAAATTTATAAAAATAATGATTAACATAAACTGGCTTTTATGTATTCCTTATTCAAGGTTGCAATATTAGTCAGTGAAATTTCTTTGGGGCATTCTGCTTCACAGGCACCTGTATTTGTGCAACTCCCAAATCCCTCTTCATCCATTTGTGCCACCATGTTTAGGACACGATCTTTTCGCTCAACCTGACCTTGAGGAAGTTTAGTAAACTGTGTAACCTTTGCACCCACAAATAACATTGCAGCAGAATTTTTGCAAATTGCCACACATGCACCACATCCAATACAGGTGGCAGAATCAAAGGCCTCATCTGCATCTACCTTTGGAATAGGTATGGCATTGGCATCTGGTGTGCCCCCCGTATTTACAGATACATATCCACCTGATTCCATAATACGGTCAAATGCGGTTCTATCCACAACTAAATCTTTAATCACTGGAAATGATGCGGCTCTCCACGGCTCAACCAAAAGCGTGTCTCCATCTGAAAAACTCCGCATGTGCAATTGACAAGTAGTAACACCTCTTAATGGACCATGGGCTCTTCCGTTTATCATCACACCACATGTACCACAAATTCCTTCGCGGCAATCGTGATCAAATGCTACGGGATCCTCACCTTTTCGTACCAACTCGTTATTTAATTTATCTAACATTTCAAAAAATGACATATCTTCTGTAATATCAGATACAGAATAATTAACATAGGAGCCGGCAGCTTCTCTATTTGACTGTCGCCATACTTTTAAATTAATCTGCATTACTTATAACTCCTTGTGGTAAGCTTCACATTTTCAAATTCTAGATTTTCTTTATGCAATTTATGAGGCTGGTTTTCTGCCAAATATTCCCATGCGGCTGCATAGGCAAAATCGTCGTCATTTCTAAGGGCTTCATTTTCTTCGGTTTGATATTCTTCTCTAAAATGACCTCCACAAGATTCTTCTCTGTTTAAAGCATCTCGTGCCATTAATTCGCCCAACTCTAAAAAGTCAGCCAAACGTCCTGCTTTTTCTAATTCAGGATTAAATTCACCATTACTCCCTGGAATTTTTACATCTTCCCAAAATGATTCACGAAGTTTTGGAATTTCTTCAAGTGCTTTTTCAAGCCCTTCTTTATTACGAGCCATGCCCACGTATTCCCACATGATTTTCCCCAAATCTTTGTGGATATCATCAACAGTCCGTGTTCCATTTATAGATAATAATTTTTCACTGAATGCTGCAATTTTATCTTCTGATTCTTTAAAGGCTTGATGGGATTCATCAACGGGATCTAATTCTGTAGATGCTAAATAATTTCCGATGGTATAGGGTACAACAAAATAACCATCAGCTAGGCCTTGCATTAATGCGCTGGCTCCCAATCGATTTGCACCATGATCAGAGAAGTTGGCTTCTCCCAATACATGCAACCCAGGTATTGAAGACATTAAATTATAATCTACCCATAACCCACCCATGGTATAATGGACAGCTGGATAAATCATCATGGGGGTTTCGTATGGATTGTCGCCAGTGATTTGCTTATACATATCGAACAAATTGCCGTACTTTTCTGATACCCAATCTTTGCCATTGCGTTTAATTACATCACTAAAATCAAGATACACTGCAAGGCCTGTAGATCCCACGCCATGACCTGCATCGCACATATTTTTTGCACGTCTAGATGCCACATCACGGGGAACCAAATTACCGAATGAAGGATACATTCGCTCTAAATAATAATCTCTTTCAGCATCTGGAATATCATTGGGGTTTCGATTATCTCCTTTTTTCTTAGGCACCCACACACGGCCATCATTCCGTAAACTTTCACTCATCAATGTTAGTTTGGATTGATGCTCGCTGGAGACAGGAATACATGTGGGGTGAATTTGTGTGAAGCATGGATTTGCAAAATATGCACCTTTTTTATGGGCACGCCATGCTGCAGTGGTATTACTTGCCATGGCATTGGTAGAAAGATAAAATACATTACCATACCCACCTGTAGCCAAGATTACTGCATCGGCTGCATAAGATTTAACTTCTCCCGTTTCTAAGTTTCGGGTAACAATACCGCGGGCTTTATCATTAACCATGACCAAGTCTAGCATTTCATGGCGGGGATGAAATTTTACTTTTCCCGTTTTCATTTGTCGTGTTAATGCGGAATATGCACCCAATAATAGTTGTTGCCCAGTTTGTCCTCGTGCATAAAAAGTTCGAGATACTTGCGCACCACCAAATGAGCGATTATCTAAAAGTCCACCATACTCTCGAGCAAATGGTACCCCTTGTGCCACGCATTGGTCAATAATATTATTGCTAATTTCTGCAAGTCGGTGCACATTCGCTTCTCTTGCACGATAGTCGCCACCTTTGATGGTGTCGTAAAATAATCGATGAATAGAATCGCCATCATTGGGGTAATTTTTTGCTGCATTTATTCCACCTTGTGCTGCAATACTGTGCGCACGCCGAGGTGATTCATGGTAGGAAAATGCATCTACATTATAACCAAGCTCCGCCAATGTTGCCGCTGCTGAACCTCCAGCCAAGCCTGTACCCACCACAATAATTTTATACTTCCGTTTATTGGCAGGATTCACCAATTTCATATTAAATCGGTGGTTTGTCCACTTATCTTTTAACGGACCTTCAGGAATATTTGAATTAAACGCCATTAGTGGGACCCTCCAAGAAAACCAAACCACAGAGCAATCCATGTGAACCCTGCAGGAATAAATAACCAAAAAATTATACTGACAGCATGGATGATACCTTTATATCTGCTATCGGATACGCCAAAGGTTTGAAATGCCGACTGAAATCCATGACGTAAATGGAAGCCCATTAAAATCATGGCTACTACATAGAAGGCAGCGTATATAGGATTTCCAAAACCCACTTCATTACCAACTACAATTTGGTAATAGCTTCCTTCCCCATGGATGAGTTGGAATCGATACCATATAGTTGACAAATGTGTTATTAAAAAAATGAAAATTACTGACCCTGTAATGGCCATGGTTTTGGATGAAAAACTACTGTTTTGAGTACCATCAGATTGTTGGTATGCCAAAGAATTAGCGCGTTTGTTGTCTAGGGTTAAACGAATACCACTTATTATATGTCCCAAGAAGATAACTGTTAATATTACCTCAACGGTACGCACTAATGGTTTGAAACTACTCAATGTTTTTACATAGGCATTGAAGAGTTCTTCTCCGCCAAAAAGCATCATATTGCCGATTAAATGTTGGGCAATAAACAGGCAAAGCAATAATCCTGAAACTCCCATGGTAAATTTCTTCCCTATGGATGAGCGAAAAAATGTACTAATCCAGTTCATTTATACTCCGAAAATTAGTTCAATAATATTTGGGAAAACCACAATCCAAGAACTCCAGCCAAAACACTGCCAATCATGTAGCTTGTTGCCAACATAAAATGTCCCGACTGAATAAGTGAAAGGGATTCAAACCCAAATGTAGAAAATGTTGTAAATCCTCCAAGCACACCTATAACAATAAAATTGTTTAGAAAAATATGCTCATTACTATTCCATTGGCTATTGACAAAAAGTCCCAACAGAAAACAACCCAAAATATTTACAAAGAACGTACCTAATGGAAACTGACCCATAAAAGATTTTTGAATAGCGGCGCTGCATACATATCGCAAGCTTGCACCTAAAAATCCACCTAATCCCACATAGAGGATGGTCATGAACTAAAAGGGAATGTCCTCATCTGAAAAAGGCTCCACCGCCACATCTTCATTAGATGGCATAGGAGGAGTAAAATTATTTTCAGAACTGGCAGGGGGAGCGGGCTGAGCTGCCATGTTTGGTGCAGGACTCATTATATCTTGGCCATAGGCTTTTATGGCAAGTTGAGTAACTTGATCTTTTAATTCTCTGTCTGCCCAAATGGTATCATGGTATTCGTTATCACTTCCTTTTTGGCTAGGGAACCCAACAAACAAACCATTAATTCCTTCAACTAATTTAAATCCTTTAATGGTAAATCCTTCTTCTGTTCGTAGGTCAAAAAATGCTCTAATTTTTCCCCAACTTCCCTTGTTCATTCTGTCAATTTTCAATGGTAAATTCCTTATTTTGAGTGTGCGAAAATTTAATGTGGTTTAGGGTTGTTTCACAATGTGGGAAATGTAAAATTGAGAATTAAAACGAAGCATAAGGCAGCATTTTGAATTTGTGATTGTTTCACTGAATGTTAATGAAATGTCTTAATGGATTAAGAGGTTTTTTAATTTTCTTTGAGATTCATAACTCCTTAATCTTAATTCTTAAATCTTATATCTTTAATATTCACCTCCCCCCCCAATTTGCATTTATAACCCATTTATGCGTAGGTTTAGGTATGATATATCAGTCAATAACAATAATTTTAGATTCATTTGTGGACTACTAGTTGTGAAGTTTTCCTGTCAATTTAATAGCTTTTTAGTCTACCATATAATTATTTTGTGTTCATTTTCTTTTTCTGCTACATTAACTATTCCAACTGATTATCCCACGATACAATCGGGCATTGATGCTTCAATTTCGGGTGATACTGTATTAGTAAATTCTGGGACTTATTTTGAAAATATTGATTTTTTAGGTAAAAATATTTCAGTAATGTCCGTAGAAGGCCCACAGCATACTATAATAGATGGATATGAAAATGGTTCTGTAGTAAGAATCACAAGTGAAGTAGATTCTACTGCCCTATTAAAAGGATTTACACTTCAACATGGAAGAGCTACTATTGGTTCAGGGCTATATATTCATCACTCAAATCCAACTATTCAACAGCTCATATTTAGGGAAAATTATTTAGATATTCCTTTGGATTACACATTTAGTATAATTGGAATTGAAAATAATTTTGCAAATATAGATTGGAAATTTGTTCAATTGTCTGACATTGAAATATATGATATTGATTATGGGTTCGTTGGTCTTTCTATACATGTGGGAAATGCAATTTTAAATCATGTGTTAATAGTCGAAAATTCACCAATGGGTCATTTTTGCGGTATTTATGCAGATTTTTCTTCTGTTGAGGTGAATAATTCGACAATATCTGGTGGTAGTTTCGGTATTTATTTGTTGGATTCCAAAGCAATTACGAATAATTCTATCATTACATCAAATGATAATTGGTCTATTGCTTTTGGATTATCATTTAATGAAGAATATTATTACTGGGGGTCTTACTATTTAGAGTCTACGTATACGCTTTTTACAAATACATTTTATAATTTGTATATAAACTCAAATATACAAAACCGCATTGATTATAATGAAGGTACCATATTTGGTACCCCACTTTTTTTAAACGTTTATGAAGAAGATTATAGACTGTCACCTTTCAGTCCAGCAATAGATAATGGTAACCCTGCTAATGGATTAGATCCTGATGGTACACCGCCTGATATTGGATATTACTATTATGACCAAATTATTGATGATTTTCTCTATGGGGATGTGAATTTAGACGGTGCATTAAATGTTATAGATATTGTTATGATTGTAGAATTTATAGTGGAAACACCTGGAACAGAATATGAAATGCTTATTTCTGACTATCTTCAAGATGGAGGTGTAGATGTTCTGGATATTGTTGCACTGGTAACTTTTATATTGGGGATATAGATATTAGATATACTTTAGTAGTATTATTTTTAATAAGTACTTCCACCAATGGGCAAAGTTTAAATATGACTTTGCTATCAAATGTTGAGTTTGATGAAGAAGCAAATGATATTACGGGTTATAATTCTCCTAATGGAAATGAATACGCCATAATTGGTTTGCTCTCTAAGATAGCAATAGTTGATGTAACCAACGTAGAAAACCCTGAAATAATTTCATATATTGATGTAAATCAGACGAAGTGGAATGATATTAAAGTATATGACCATTATCTTTATATTGCTACTGATATTGGCCTAGATGATGATGTAGATTTGTTTGATTCCGATTATATGGGAATACTAATTGTAGATATATCAAATCCTTCTGTGCCTACAATAGTTAATAGTATTGATGACGTTCTATTCTGCCATAATATACATGTTGATTCAGATAGGCTGTATTTAGTGGGGTGTGATGAAGAGGTTAATGGAATTAGACATGATATATGGATTTATTCACTTTTAGAAAATCCCCAAAATCCAAATTTGATTGGTTTTTGGGATGGTGGAGATATTCATGATCTTGATGTAGAAAATAATAAAATTTATGCAATGAACATAGGTTCACATGTGGGAGGAAATGAAGGTAGTGTAATTATTATTGATGTATCTAATGAAAATGAATTGGAACCTGCACCAATCATTAAACAATGGGCGTACGAAAACAGTAGACCCCATGATTGTGCATATTATTCAGACCAAAGCGGTGAATATTTGTTGACAGCAGACGAAATTAATGGTGGTCATTTAAAAATTTGGGACATAAATGGCGACGCAACCCCTGTTTTGATAAGCGAGTTTATGATTTCAGGTTTTACATCGATACACAATGTATATGTCATTGATAATTATGCAATTATCTCTTACTACGCTAATGGTACAAGGATATTAGATATTTCTAATCCGTATTCTCCTCTTGAAATTGCATTTTACGATACCTATAATAATATACCAGCTCGTCTTGGCGTAGGAAATTGGGGAGTATTCCCATATTTAGATTCAGGGAATATAATTTCAAGTGATATTCAAAATGGATTATTCGTATTAAGTTTGAGTCCTGATTGGATTGTTATCGATGAAAATAGTCTTATAACTGAAGATGAGAATTTAGAAGATGGTATAAATATTCGGGCAAATATAATCTCAAATACAGAAATTTCCTCCGTATTAATATATATTGGTGTAGCATATGAAAATATGAATTTTAATGAAGAAAGCCAATTGTGGGAATCAAATTTTGAATTAAGCAATGAGGCACAATCAGGTACTATTGAATACTATATTACTGCTGTATCTAATGGAGGGTCAATTTATCAAACAGATAATGTATTTATGATTTTGGGTAATCCATCACAATTAATTTA
>CAYFMU010000034.1:0-13251 GCA_964344315.1 uncultured bacterium
TGTCATTACTATAACTTACGACCTTTCTCATAAGCTTAAATAGTCATGACCCTTATATATTATGAGTATTTTATTCATGAATAAATATGTACTTGATGAACATTTATTTCAATTGTGATAGTATTATTTTATCAACGCAATTTTTTTCATAAACTGCTCATTGCCCAGATTTACGTTAATAAAGTAAATACCACTTTGTAAATTCTCCCCATTTAGTATAAATGAATATTCACCTTCAATTAAGTATGTATTAGATAGTATACTCTCAACACTTTTGCCCATAATATTAATTAAATCGATATTTACGTTTTGAGGCAAATCAAGATGAATATTCACTGTTGTTTCGGGATTAAATGGATTTGGAAATACATTAACAATGGAGGTTTTTGTAGGTATTTCATCAACTTCATTTGATAGATATACTGCATCTGGTTCATGGGGTTCAGACATGGCTGCACAAACTCCAGAACCATTTGACCCCATAGATTGATAATAAGATGACTCTGGAGTAAATTCATGATCTTCATAACCATTTCCGTTAGTATCATCTTCAGTAATTTCTGAAAAACACATATGAGTATGATATCTGTCTTCAAAAAGTACATCACCGTCTTCATTTATTATATCGTGAACATGACCATGTTGAGCATCAACTTGCGTAAAATCAACTGGACTGCCATCTAACTCTGTACAGCCCATCACGATGGTGCCATCACACATAATTCCATAGAGCTCAATTTCAGCACTTCCTGGCGTGGTATTTGTTACAAAATTTTTATACTCTAGTACTTCCAGAGGCCCTGGAGAGGTAGTATGATAATGATAGATCCCCTGTGCCCCTGCTGGATGGGCTGAATATAAATCGAACGAATATGCTTCATCCTCAATAATATCTGGTGGTGCTGCACAAGGGTTAAACATATTTACACCATTTAATGCAGAACCTACAGATCCCATAGGATATTCATTGGGCATATTGTTGTCCACTTCACCATTTACATCATTTTGGTTTTTTAATAAACCATCAATAGGAGTTGGAATTGTAGGAATCGAAATCACATAATCCATAACTTGTATAGTCGCATTAGGTATTTTATAATAATCTGGACCCTGTGGAGAATAGTCAATATTATTGGGATGTGAAGATTGGTAGTACCATGATTCATATGGAGGCGTGCCATTGAAGTATAAGTTTATATAATCTCCACTTTCAGACATACGAATTGTTACACATTCAAAATAATCATGAAAAAACTGGGGTACATCACCGGCAATATCGGTACCACAATCATCCAAATCATATTGACTGTGTGAAAAACCAACTGTTAAAAAAGTAACTAAAATCTTTATATATGTATTTTTCATTTAATCTCCATTTTATTAATTGATTCTACGATTAATTTTAAGAAACCTATAACTATTTCCGGCTTAGTTTCTTTTCAATAGTTGTGATTAACTGTTCAGCGATATCGATATTTGTAATGTTTTCTATGCCTTGTAGACCAGGTGAAGAATTAACTTCAATCACAACAGGCCCATCTTTCCCTCGGAGTATATCTACTCCAGCCACATCTAATCCTAATACTTTTGCAGATTTTATGGCTACTTTCTTTTCATCTTTTGAGAGCTTTACTTCTATACCTTTTCCACCTTTATGAAGATTAGCTCTAAATTCGCCTTTTGGTGCAATACGTTCCATAGATGCGATGACTTTACCATTAATCACAATTACGCGCAAATCACGACCAATGGACTCCTTAATACATTCTTGCACAATAATATTTGTTTTTAGGCTCTTAAATGCATTGATAATACTTTCTGCAATTTTTTGATTTTCGGCCTTTACTACACCAGTACCTTGTGTACTTTCAAGCAGTTTCCCAATAAGCGGTGCACCACCGACCATTTCTATTAAATCTGTTGTATCTTGAGGAGAATCAGCAAATCCAGTGGTGGGTATTGGAATTCCCTTTGCTACCAACATTTGCAATGATAATAATTTATCTCGTGAATTAATTATAGAATCAGACGAATTTAATGAATATTTATTTAGCGATTCAAATTGACGAATAATTGAACATCCATATTTGGTTTTACTCGGACGAATTCGTGGAATAATAGCATCTACATTATTTAATATTTGTCCACCGCGATAGCGAATCTCTGGTTTTTTTGTGTCTAATTTTAAATAGCAATGCTTAATATTTAAGAATTGCATATCATGACCCATTTCAATGCCAGCTTGCATAATTCTTCGATTACTATACAGATCTGGATTAGTGGCGAGTAAACCAATGGTCAGCTTCTTTTTAGGGATTCTAATAGAAGAATAAGAATCAGAAATATTGTCAATAAAATTCCCAAAAATATACTTTTCTGCAGGATCTACTAAAAAGCGATGTTTTAATGCTTCACGACCAATGAGCATCCTAAATCCCATTTCATCGCGATTTGACAGACTTAACTCAATGGGAAAAATTTCATTACAAATTTCTACATTAACTAAAATTGTATATCGACGCTCAGATATTCCATTTGAACTTTTTATATTTCTTCTTTTGTAAACCTTACAGGTTTTATGAATACAAATTTTTCTATTATTTTGTACAGGAAATAGGTCAAAATCTACATAAGTAATTGAATTCTTTTTGAATGTGGATATATTGTATGCATGGATAGACGATATACGTGCACCAGAATCAATTCGAGCATTAATTTTAGGAATATCTAAATCGGGAATAGTTACCCACTCACATGATCCAATGATAGTTTTACTATTACTTGACAATTAGGATTCCACATTAATTGCAGGTAATACTTGTCCTGAAACATCACCAAAACCAATGGTATAGCCATCACCTTTTGCATATCCAGTCATAAAAACTTCATCCCCATCTTGAATAAATTTGCGTTCTTCACCCGTTGATAGTTGGATTGGTTTTGTCCCCTTCCATGCCAATTCAAGCATCGACCCATAAGAATCTGGTGTTTCTCCTGAAATGGTACCACTGGCAATTAAATCTCCTGCATTCATATTACATCCTGTAATGGTATGATGGGCTAATTGCTGGGCTAAATTCCAATACATATACTTATAATTTGAGTAAGCAATAGTTTCGGGAGTCTCCATCTTTTTTGTTTTTAGGGAAACCTCTAAATTCATATCAAAAGTCCAATTTTTATTACACCGTAAATATGGTAATGGAGTTGGATTTTCTTGAACTGGATCTTCAATTCTAAAGGGCTCTAATGCTTCAAATGGAATTATCCATGGAGAAATTGATGTTGCCAAATTTTTAGCCAAAAATGGACCCAATGGTACATATTCCCATTTTTGTATATCTCTGGCACTCCAATCATTTACTAACACTAATCCAAATAAATGATTTTCAGCATCATCTGTTGTTATTGGAGTTCCCAATTTGTTTCCGGGACCAATAAAACATCCCATTTCTAATTCAAAATCCATTAATCGACATGGACCAAATATGGGCTCATCACTTCCAACAGGTAATGTTTGTCCATTAGGCCGATGAACCGGCGTACCTGAAATAACAACTGAACTGGCTCTTCCGTGATAACCAACGGGTAAATGCAACCAATTGGGTAATAATGCATTATTGGGATCCCTAAACATAGTGCCTACATTGGTTGCATGCTGACGAGAAGAATAGAAATCTGTATAATCACCAATTTTTGCAGGTAAATGCATAGTAACATCAGACTGTGAATAAAACACTTTGTCCCTTAGCTCATGATTATCCCTTAATTGCGGGCAATCATCTTGAAGTAATTTTTGTATTTGACCTCGAACTTTTGACCACTCTGTTTTTCCAGTATCCATAAATGCATTGAGATTTGAGTGAGAAAAATATGATGTATTTAATAGTCCATTTGATTCTAATTGGGACAAGTCTAAAACTAATTCTCCAATAGCCACCCCACAACGAGGTGTATTATTTACATCATCACTAAAAACCCCATATGGTAAATTTTGTATGGGAAAGTGACAATTCTCTGAATATTCAATAAATGATTTTATCATAGTAATCCTAATTCTGTTAAGTCTTCACGTGGCTCATCAAAACTGCAACTGCCATATGAAATTATTCTATTATTTCTATATTTCTCTATATCCATCGATGATAAGAAGTATTCTCTCCACCGAATTTCTTCTTCTAAAAATGTAAATTCTGTAACATCCTCTAACTCAATGATGGTGACCAATTCCTCTTCAGATAATTCATATTTGAGATTAAACATTCCAGCTAAAAAAATGTTAAAAAATCCATACATCTTAGTATCAACTGATGTATTAAAGTGTCGAATGGGATGATGAAGGCCAGCTGTAAATTTCATTGGAACTTGATTTTTATTACATTTATCAATGGTATGGGCAATTCTATTTGATGCAGGGAACATATGAGCCTCTACTCCTCCACATCGTAACTTGAAACCATCGCCGTTATCGAGTATGCTTAAATAATGAGTAATAAATTCTATATTTTGTTTCCAATTATCTGAGAGACAATCCACTTCATAGTATGTAGAAAAGTGAGTTGAAATCTTACTTTTAAGTTGGGTTAAATACTGTTCAACATTATTAAGCTGCTCTTTATCTTTAATCTTAACTTCACATCCTGTAATTTTTATCTGAGGATATTCCCTTAAAAAACTATAAATCGCTTCTATTTCATTTTCATTTAATTGGGGTAAAATCGAAAGCTGTAATGGATTATCTACGGTAAATGCGTCTAAATGCTCTACATCTATTGAATGTAGTAATTTTACAGGAATAATAAACTGCGACAACATCCAATGGTCCTGTGATTTCATATACAAATTGAAATTAGAAATAGATTCATCTAATGGTAATGATGCTGGGGGAAACAATCCCGCATAATCTATAAGTCCAAATAGGAATTTATGTATTGAGTTTAATGTTGCCAAATTTATGAGTTTTTCGGATGGATAATTTAGCGAGTTTTTATATGATGAATCAAAAGGGGAATTATATCTCTAATGCGTCTTGTTCATCAATGAGGTTAAAGTATTCTTCTTCTAATTTCTGTTGTTGAATTTGGAGAGATTGAAGTTTTTCAAAATCACTACTATTTTCAGGATTATTAATTTCAATTGAAATTTCATTGAGAGTGATTTCGATTTCTCCAATTCTCTTCACCACTTTTTGATGTCGATTCCGCTTAACTTTTCGGCTTTTAAAGTCATCCTGCTTACTTTTCTGTGCAGACTTTTTTATATGTGATTCATCTACTTCAGATGTGGCATTTTCCTTTTTCCACACATAATAGTCATAATTCCCTTCGTACGACTTCAACTGTCCATTTTCCACATGTATTACTTTATTGGTAATGGTATTTAAAAAATGTCTATCATGCGAAATACACACCAATGTACCCGTATAATTTTGCAATGCAGTTTCAATAATATCGCGAGATTGAATATCTAAATGATTGGTAGGCTCATCAAGCAATAATATATGTGAAGGTTCAACTAACATCTTTGCCAGTGCCAATCTTGATTTTTCACCGCCTGACAATACCTTTATCTTTTTAGTAATGGCATCGCCCTCAAATAAAAATGAACCCAAATATGAACGAATTTGTGTTTCTGTCCACCCTCCAGATATTGAGAATATGGTATGGTAAATAGTGTTATTTTCATTAAGTGAGTCTAACTGGTGTTGAGTATAGTATTGCAAATTCACCCCATCACCAATTTTAAGATTTCCGCCTGAGGTAGGCTCTGATTTGGAAATCAATTTCATTAGTGTAGATTTTCCTGCACCATTGGGCCCTACTAATGCAATTTTTTCACCCCGTTCAATAGTAAGATTGATATGAGAATAAACTATTTTTTCACCATATGATTTTGAAACATTTATCAAATCTACAACTTTTAGTGGTCCACGAGATGGTTGTGGGATGTGCAAACTGATTTCGCGTTTAAGATTTGTGGGTTCACTTATAATATCTAATTTTTCTAATTGCTTTACTCTACTTTGAACTTGTTTGGCTTTTGTATTTTTGTAACGAAATCGCTCAATAAACCGTTCTGTATCTTTTATCTTTTTTTGTTGATTTTTATATGCATTATGGATTTGCTCTTGGCGAAGCTCTTTCTCTTCAATAAAAGCAGAATAATTTCCTTTGTAGAGAGCAGATGTACCATTTTCTAATTCTAGTATATAATTTACAGATTGATCTAAAAAGCTACGATCATGGCTAATCATTATGAGACCACCATTCCATTTTTTCAGAAAACTCTCCAACCAAATTATTGCATCTAAGTCCAAATGGTTGGTAGGCTCATCCAGCAGTAAATAGTTTGGACGTTTCAATAGTATTCCTGCTAATACTACTCTCATTCTCCATCCACCACTGAAAGTATCTAACGGTTTTATAAATTCTGATGTAGAAAATCCCAAACCACTGAGGATTTTTTTTGCATTATCCTCAATATTCCACCCATTTAATGAATCAAATTTATTCTGTAATTCATCTAATGAATCTAATAATTGATCATTATTGGGCTGAATTGAGATTTGTTCATTCAGCTTTTGAATCTGAATTTGTAATTTGGAAATTTCAGGGAACGTATTGAGTACTTCTACAAGAATTGAGTTTTGATTACCCACAATAATTTCTTGAGGTAAATATCCCAGAGTAGTGGTTGAACCAATATTTACTTTTCCCTGGTCAAATTCACATTGTCCCAAAATTATTTTTAATAATGTGGACTTTCCCGCACCGTTGGGCCCCACTAGCCCAACACGCATTCCATCGGTAAATTTTACCGATAGATTTTTAAATAGTGATTTATCTGGATAATCTTTTTGAAGTGAGTCTATATGAATCATAAATCTTCATCTAAAATATAATGGACAATCAATGAATGTGTACAGTAATTCTACCTATTATTTCTTAAAATGATATTTACTATTCCTACAACATCTAAAATATTAATGAGTCCATCTTCATTCACATCTGCAGATGAAGTAAATGGATTTAGGCCTAAAATTATATTTACGGTTAAAATGATATCCTGTACATTAATATTTCCATCCCCGTTTACATCCCCTAATGTTACGCTATTGGGACAATAATTTCCATCAGGAGCTAATTGAGGTAATTTATAATCGGGATTATTCACTATTGCATGCATGGCAATATCGGTAGCTTCAAACAATTCAGGAGTACATAATTCCCATTCATTGTAAATACCTGTACATGTTTGTGGATGGTCTAGAATCCCCATATCAGAAACAATGCACCAATAGAGATATTCCATGGCCATACACTCATAATCACATGTCCAATCATCGTAATGATACCATGCTTCTTCGGGATATTGATTGGGAATATTTATAAATTGTCCACCTCGTGCAATGTCCATAGCGTCAGACATTAATGATGAATTTGGTGCTAATCCAAAAACATCTGGATAAACAGGCAATTGTCCACAATTATTTATGGTATGTAAAATTTCCTCCACAGATGCATCATATCCCCAATGTCCGGGTTGAGATGGATCCATTTCATTCCTATATAGTGCCGCCCCTAAACATCCATTAAAATTATCTTCTAAATTATCTTGTCCTGGTGACCATTCTGAATTAAAGATAGGCATAACCACATTTGAGCTTTGCATAATCGCCTCCACTTCAGGGTCATCAACAATACCATCTTCATTATTGTCCAAAAGTTCTGCAGCAACTGCGGCCGCATGAAGCATTTTCTCTTGGGTAATTTGCGACTCACCATAGATGTGGATACAATCTAAAACATTTACATATTGGGTAAAACTACTTAATGATGGATTATTGGGATATGGATTTGGTTCCACTTCAAAACACACTTCATTTTGTGAAAATAAGTAACTAAACATTAAAAAGTAAAATGCATATCTCATATTATATTCCCAGAATTAAATTCACCAAACTTACTACATCCAGCACATTTATCATATTATCATTATTTATATCAGCTAATTCAGACTCATCCTCAATTCCTAAAATCATATTCACCATAATAACAATATCCAAAATATTTAAATTGTCATCATTATTTAAATCTCCACTGGCTGCATCCACTATATAATCATAAATAAAATTATAGGCATTATCTTGAATTTGGTAAAAATAGTCATTAGGTCCACCCACCCATGTACCACCAACAACGCCCCAATATTCATGGACTTCTCCCTGAGCAGGGTGATATTCGTGATATATGTTCAAATCTGTCAAACGTTGGGCAATCATTGATGAACCATGCACTATTGGCAAGGTAATATTAGCGGTAAATGGGAATCCACTTCCATTGGGGACTATAGGATCTGCGGTACCATGAAATAATATGGTGGGTGTTTGATTCTCAGCATCTATCCATTCCAAATCACCAATTGCCCCCCAACAACTTATCAGTCCATTGGGCTTACTATTATGAGTATAATCATTGCCCTCACAGTCTATACATCCTAAATCTGGATCCCCCCATTGACCATACGTAGATTCGGGGCGCTCATCTTCTTCTGATGCAGTCAAATGCAACCCTATAATTGCTCCCGCACTACTTCCCCATACAAAAACTTTATCTGGATCTATTCCATAATATTCATGATGTTCACGGGCAAAACGAATAGCAGCGCTCAAATCTTGCACTCCTCTATATACAGCTCGTTCACCGCTATAACCACTAAGTATATTTAACCCAAGGCGGTAATTTATAGCCATGGCAACAAACCCTCGTTTTGCTGCTGATTTTGATAAGGCCACCATGTCATCAAGATTATTAGATCCTGTAAAAAATGAACCTGAATACAAAAATATGATAAGGGGGCGTTGAGTTTCATCATCTCCCTCAGGCTCGTAAATATCCATATCTAAATCAATATCATATGTATTGGACTCAATGAAAAATATGAATGGTAAGTCTGGTGCATTGGCATATACAACATCTTCGGTTTTTATATAATTATCAAATACTTCATCAATATAGCGAGTTTGTGCCATCACGCAATTTACACATAATATAATTATGAATATAATTTTCAGCTTATACATAGATTAATTTAATTTCACATCTATTTAATTAAAATTTGGTTTATTGTAACACCATGTAAAATATTATTCATTTCATTTTAAAGAGAATTAAATTATTCCCATCATTAATGGGGGAAATAATGAAAAACTTACTTTATATCATAACTATAACATCTTTATTGCATGCATATCCCAATAATCCACCCAATGCCAAAACAGGTGCACCTGGTGAAGGTACATGTGTAGATTGCCACTCCTCTTATGATTTAAACTCTGGCGATGGAAATGTAGAAATTTTAGGAATCCCATCTGTGGTTAATCCGGGTGAAACCTATACCGTAGAGGTGAAAGTATCCCACCCCACGCTCATACGATGGGGATTTGAAATAGCTGCAAAACGAGATAACCAATCACAAGGTGGTAGCTTTGAAATGACAGATAATATTAATACAACCAGTGGTACTTCTAATGGTATTACCTATATAAAACAACGCTCTGCAGGTACATTTTACAATCAAACTGAATCTGCCTCATGGTTTATGGACTGGACTGCTCCTGATGTGTATGAAGGTGAAATTAACTTTTATGCAGCAGGTGTGGCATCCAATGGAGCTTATTCAAATTATGGTGACGATGTTTATACTACATCCACATCTACCACTGTGATGGAATCAATTACCGATGTTGATTATGATACCGAAATTCAGCCAATTTTTGATACTCACTGTACCTCATGCCACGGTGCTGCCAGTGGATTAAGTTTAACATCATACGAAAATGCTGTAGAAGGTGGTAATCATGGTCCCTTGTTTATTCCCTTTGATCCAGGCAATAGCTTGTTAGTACAAGCAATTGAGGGTACATCTACCGATGTATCACCCATGCCTGCGTATTCTCCGCCCTTATCAACTACTCAAATTCAACTCATTCACACATGGATTGCCGAAGGTGGAAACCCTTCATGTATTTTGGGCGACTTTAATGAAGACACCATGCTTAATGTATTGGATGTAGTACAAATGGTGAATTGCATATTATCTATTGATTGTGAGTGGGACCTATGTGTGGATGTAAATGGTGATGGAAATTTGAACGTACTAGATGTGGTAACATTGGTAAATACAATTTTAGGAAGTTAATTGATAAAATCAATATTTATGGTGGGGATTATTACATTCCTTACCTCGTGTACTGAAATATTTAAAACTGATATAGAAATTCAAGATTGTAGTACAAGTACTGCTGATTGCTCTTATGCAGAATCAGTACAGCCAATTTTTGATGCATACTGTATTTCATGTCACTCTACTTCAAATGCAAGTGGGAATTTGAATTTAGAATCTTACGTTAGCCTAATGAGTAATAATGTGGTCAGCTCAGGGGATAGTTTAGATAGCATCCTTTGGCAACGACTTATAGATCCTAATTCCCCTATGCCTCCAGATGGTATTTTGGATGATTATAAAAATATTCATATTATTGCAAAATGGATTGAATCTGGTGCGATTAACAACTAAATTCCTACTACTGCCGTTGTTTTCTATACTATTTACTCAATATACTTCTAGTTATACTTTAAGTGATACCCTTCCCAATAATATGCCATTTTCAAAAAAAATAGTTTGGGGTGAAAATGGTATAGCAAGAACTCTTAACCTTGCGCCCAAAACTAGAATTGATGAATTGAAACTACGGCATAAGATGTTACAGTGGCATCAAAAATTAGGGCTTCTTACTTTGGGATTGGTAGGCTACCAAGCATATATAGGTAATCAATTACAACATGGTAGTTATAGTGAGGATAAAAAAAAATTACATCGCAATTTAGGATACGCTTCATTCTCATTATATTTAACAACTGCAAGTCTTTCATTACTTTCCCCTCCAGCAATTAAATATTCAAAGAATATATCATCCATGAAAATTCATCGTTATTTATCCTATATTCATTTTGTTGGAATGCTGAGTATGCCCTATTTAGGCTATTTATCTGCAGGTCATGCGGACACCTCAACTGCTGAATATCACACTAAAGCATTAATTGCCCATGAAATTGTCGGCAAAATTACTGTTTCAACACTTGGGTTATCATTTTTAGTCACATTAATTCCATGAAATTCATTGTTAATATAATCTTTATTTCTACCGTATTCTCTCAACTAAATATTGACAAAGAGGCTTCATTTATATCATATACAGGATCACATCCCTTCCATGATTGGACTGCAACTACAAATAATGTAAATATTGATTCGGATTGCTTATATACGAGCACTTCCTGCACTATTAAAATTTCATCTCCTATTATTTCATTTAATAGCGGAAATGAGAACCGTGATTCCAATGCATTTATGCTGGTTGATGGACTCACTTTTCCAATGGTATCCTTAACGGTGGATAACTTTAATATGGATAGATTTTTAACAGGAGAAATCAACTCTGTACATTCGTCACTCAATTTAAATAGTAAAAGCCAACAACAAGAGATTCCACTTATTTTAGAATTTGATGACAAAACCTTCAGGATTAAATCCACATTTAAAACATCATTAGAATCATTTAACATAAAACGACCATCGCTTTTATTTTTACCAATAAGCGATTCAATAAGAATTAATGCCCATGTAGCTGGAAGCTTTATTGAATAGAATTTTACTTTTATTACTCTTTTTCACACTGTCTTATTCTCAATTATCTATAGGGACAAATGCACCTAATTTTAAGCTTATGGATGAAAATAAAAAATTTCATGAGCTTACTGCCTACCAAGGCAATTATGTGGTATTATATTTTTATCCTATGGATTTTACGCCCGGTTGCACAAAAGAAGCCTGTAAGTTTAGAGACCTTTATTCAGATTTTACCGCTGAAAATATTAAAATTTTAGGCGTAAGTTGGGATTCTCCCCAAAAGCATAAATCGTTTATAGATGAATATAATCTTCAATTCACCCTTTTATCTGATGAAGATGGACGTGTCTCTGCACTGTATAAAGCCAATGGGTGGTTTTTCCCAAAACGATTTACCTATATTATTAATCCACAAGGTGAAATCATAAACGTGTATAAAGATTTTCATATTGATACTCATGCTGAAGAAATTCTACACTTTATTTCAAATCATAAATCTACATCCAAAAAGCAATTACCATTTAGGCATTAAGCCTATGTTAATTTTCTTTATAAGATGCATTAGCTATTTGTAATTTTTCGCCAGTCAAATTGATAACAATCGAACTACAATTCAAAACAACGAGGAGATTCAATGGAATTTTTACATCCAATTTTTAAATGGTTTCACGTATTTGTGGGAATCACATGGATTGGCTTATTATACTTTTTTAATTTTGTAAATGGTGCATTTGCAGCCACCCTTGATGGTGACAGTAAAAAGAAAGTGGTACCAGAACTTATGCCTCGTGCCCTTTACTGGTTTAGATGGGGTGCGGCATGGACATGGGTAACCGGCATTGTATTATTGTATGTAATCTTTTGGTCTGGAAGTCTTTCAATGGGCATGACTGGTGAAGATGGCAGTATGATGTCGGATGGTGAAGGGGCTATCAATAAATGGACTCACATCATGATTGCTGTAACGTTCTTATCTGTATTTGTATATGACTTTTTATATACTAAATTTGCTTCACTGAATGTACGTGTACTTACAATAATTTCATTCGCACTCATTGGTGCCATTGTTTATTTTATGGGACACTGTGGTCACTTTGGCTTTAGAGCATATAATATTCATATTGGGGCAATGTTTGGAAGCATGATGGCATTTAATGTATGGTTTAGAATTTGGCCCGCACAGCAAAAAATCATTACAGCCATTAAAAATGGGGATACTCCTGATCCTGCAGATGCTGCATTGGCAGGACTACGATCAAAACATAATACCTATATGTCAATGCCATTAATTTGGACCATGATTAATCAACACACTACAGTCTTCAGTAATATTTGTGGTTTACATGCTGGTGTAGAGCTTATGATTGTAATTGCCTTAGGATGGCATATAATTTTCCAATGTTACAAACGCGCAGGGAAAGTTCAAGGATTTTAATTAGCTCCTAATTTTAAACAAAAAGCCTCGCCTAGCGGGGCTTTTTTGTTTTATTGCATTAATTATTATCTTAGGGTCATGACTAGTTAATCTTATGAGAAAGGTCGTAAGTTATAGTAATGACA
>CAYFMU010000035.1:0-12970 GCA_964344315.1 uncultured bacterium
GTGACTGTTTTGGTTCAGCCTTTATAGATGATTGTGGTGTATGTGCTGAAGGTGAGACTGGCAATACTGCCAATGCTGATGACTTAGGTTGTGGCTGTTATGAACCTGCAGCAGAATCCTATTGGTATGATGCAGATGGTGATGGACTCGGTGCAGGTGATTATTCTGACTATTGTGCTGATGAAATTCCAGATGGATGGGTTCAAAATGCAGACGACCTTGAACCAGATTGTGCCACCAATGACACGGATGAATGTGGAGTATGTGCAGGTGAAAATGATTGTTTTGGCTGTACAGATATGGGTGCTTGGAATTATGATGAAGCTGCAACTATTGATGATGGTTCTTGTATATTTATCCCTGTTGGATTTGAGTTTGAGCAATCTACATCACAAGCATTTTATTTTATTGAATCTGCAAACATAGATGGAGATTTATTGGTACCATATGAAGATTGGATTGGAATTTTTAATGGTGATGTTTGTGTAGGTTCATATCCATGGGAAGGTGAAGGTGCGTTTACCACTGTACCAGCCATGGGTGATGATGGTTCAGATTGGACAGATGGATATCTGACTGCGGGAGATATTCCATCATTTAAAATTTATGATGCATCCGAAGATATTGCCTATGGTGCATCATCATCAAATATTTTACCAGGGTGGTCAAATTTTGAATTCTATACAGTTGAATCTTTAAATGGATTTACATCTATTACAATGGATTTAGACTTACACTACGGTGCAAATCTAGTGAGTTTTTATACATTGCCAGAAGATTTGAGTATTGGCAATATCATGTCAAGTTTAGAATCTAATGTAAATGGTGTTATAGGAGAAGGTGTAGCTGCAAATCAAATTCAACCTGGAATGTGGGTAGGTAGTTTACAAAGTGTCACACCAGTTTCGGGATATTGGGTGATGATGGCAAGTGAAGATGTGTTCACGTTAAATGGTACTCCAACGGACCCTGGAACTGTTTATTCATTACATGCAGGTGCTAACCTGCTTTCCTATCCATTTGATGGAGCTGAATCAATTGGTGAGAGTTTGCCTGAAGATGTAATGCCATATGTACATGGTATTATAGGAGAAGGTGTGGCCGCTAACCAAATTCAACCTGGAGTTTGGGTTGGTAGCTTACAAGAATTTAGTGGTGGTAAAGGATATTGGTTTATTGCAGATGAAGCATTTGATTTTAGTTATTTATCTCCAAGCGGAGGTTTAGCAAGAACGGATAATAATTCTTCATCAGTAAAACAATTGGATGGTTTTGAGTATGAACAATCTACAGAGCAATCATTCTATTTCATTAATGAAGTTGAAAGTGCAGAAGTTGGTGACTGGATAATTGCATATAATAATGATGTAATTGTTGGCAGTAGAGAATGGACAGGTTCATATATAGATGTTCCAGCCATGGGAAGTGACGGTCGAGAATTAACCGCTGAGTATTGTACATTGGGTGATAAAGTTAGCTTTAAGCTGCTTAAATCCACAACAGGTGAGCTCCATAATCTTAAAACAAATGAAGGTATTTCACAGTGGCAACCTAATGGATTAAATTTAGTGGGCTCTATGACTACAATTGAAATTCCAACTCATGTTTCACTCATGTCAGCCTATCCAAATCCATTTAATCCATCAACAAAAGTTCAATTTACATTGCCAGATGAGATGAATGTAAATATTGATGTGATGGATATGCAAGGTAGAGTGATAGATGATATTTACAATGGTGTATTATCGAAAGGTTATCATGCAGTTAAGTGGGATGCTTCACAATTTGCCAGTGGTGTTTATTTTGTTCGCTTAGAAACTACTGGAGCATTACAAACCCAAAAAGTATTATTAATGAAGTAAATTTCATTATATAAACTTTTAAAAAGGCTCGAAACATTTTTCGAGCCTTTTTTGTTAAATTTCCATATGCAAAAATTTAAAATTATATATCTTTTGTCAATTCTTATGTTTCTAGGAAGCTCATGTGGAGATGATATTCAGAATCCTACAGAAGTTGATGGCTGTATGGATCAAAATGCCTGTAATTATAATGAAAATGCAACGGTAATGATTGATGCAGAATGTACTTTTTCTATAGATTGTGCTGGAGCTTGTGGTGGAAATGCACAAATAGATTCATGTGGAATTTGTGGTGGAAATGGTTCTTCATGTGCAGATTGTGCAGGAATTTCAAATGGGAGTTCAATATTAAATAATTGTGGAGATTGCGTTTCACAAGATGATTTATCATGTATTAAAGGTTGTGACGGAATTTGGAAAAATGATGGGTCAGAGTTAGAAGAAGATTCATGTGGTGTATGTGGTGGAGATAATTCTACATGTACCGATTGTTTTGGTGATATAAATGGTTCGGCTTTTACTGATGGTTGTGGAAATTGTGTTGGTGGAAATTCAGGCGAAACTGCATGCCCTACGGATTGCAATGGTGTAGATGGTGGGACTGCATGGATAAACAATTGTGATGAATGTGTGGAAGAAAATGACACATCTTGTGTACGAGGTTGTGATGGAATCTGGAAAAATGATGGGTTAGAATTAGTAGAAGATGATTGTGGTATTTGTGGTGGGAATAACTCAACGTGTGCAGATTGTTTGGGAGTACCCAATGGTAATGCTGCTTTAGATAATTGTGATGTTTGTGATTCAGATGAAGCAAACGATTGTATACAAGATTGCAGCGGAATATGGGGTGGAGAATTAGTAGAAGACGAATGTGGTGTGTGTGGAGGAGATAACTCGTCGTGCACTGATTGTAATGGTGTTGTAAATGGTGATGCTTTTTATGATGCATGTGGAAATTGTCAAGAATCTGATATTGAATCATGGCATATAGAAATAATAGCTGAAATAGTGTACAACAATGAATCAATTGTCGATGGCTCAACTAATTATTTAGGTGCCAGTTCAACGGCTACCGATGGATTTGATGGATTTGATGTGGATACCATTGAGCCATTTTGTGCAAGTAATCCTAATTTATCTTTTTCATTTTATCAAGATGACTGGGAAAATGCTGAAATTGATGGCCAGCAATATAGTAGCTTTACGTCAGATATTCGACATCACAGCAATGTAGAATTTAATATTGAAAATAAAGTATGGAATGCTGAATTGAAAACATGTAACATTTGGTATCTTGGCATTGCAAAGCTAACATTTAACTTTTCAGAAGATATTTCAGATGCTAAAGTAATTGTAGATGTAATTGGATCAAATTTGGCGGGAGAATCCTTTGATATTAATAATGGTGATTCTATTGAAAATATTGAAGTTAATTTATTTCAAACCATTAATTTTGATATCACCGTTTCAAATTTATGTTATTAATTAAAAAATGATGACTGATACATTCAAATTACGTTAGATTCCCCCTATGTTTCGGCCACGAAATTATATATTTATCTTAATCACTTTATTTTCTATTGTAAAATCTGAGATTATTTATAACTCGCTTTATTTAATGGAGTTTGAAAATGTTAATAAGGATTTTACCATTGATCATCTTCAAACAGCATTTCCTGACTTAATTAAAGAGAATTATGCATTTCGAACTGATATTAATGTGGAATATGCTGGAGATATTGAGCCCTATCTAAAAGATCCTCTTGAGGATGTGGATAATTCTGCATTAATTGTAAATGGTCGTTATTTTTCTACAGGTAAACGAGTAGATGTAGAGTTGGAGGTTTACGATATTTATACCTGGGAATTATTACAGAAGAAAAACTTTTTCTGTAATTCTGATGATGTTGTTTGCCTGCATGATGCATTTTTAATTGCCATAGAAAATATGTTGAGTCCCTATTTTGTAGAAGATGGAATGGATGAATTGAATGATGATGTGAAATTAAGCCATCGTACCGTAGATTTGGATAAAGTTAAATCTGTTCCCAAAGAAGAGTCATCATCTATTTATGAAGAGGTACAACGAAATATTTTTGATGAGTTAGATGCTTTTGCTACCCATGCGGAGTTTAACTTTGATATTAATCAATCTACATCAGAGCATGGCCAATATGGAGATAGATATTTTAGAGAATATGAATTTAATTCTGGGGAAGCTGGTCAAATCTCATCTCTTGATGGTAATACTCAAAATTTCATCAAGGTCATTGATCAATTCTTAACAAATCCTTATAATGTTCAAATTGGGGATATGAAATTAGGATTTAATAAATATGACCGTGAAACCATAGATGTAACGGTCCCCATAGAGTATTCTGTTAAAAATTCACTCATTCAAGATTTATTAATGACAGTACCGCATGAAAAAATGACCAGTAGTAGCGGCATTGTTCAATTAAAGTTTTCAAATAGTAATTTTAAGTTTGATGCACAACTTGTGGAAAAGTTAGCATTAATGAAATACCAAGTCTTCCCAGTTTTATACTTCACAGGGAAAAATGGTGAATTACAACAGATTGTATTAGACTCATGGAAAAAGAAATATGACGGTATTGAAGTAAATAATATTCCATTAGTTCGTATTGATAATTTTACGCCATTATTTGCTATAAAACCTGGGTCAGACAATATTCAGATGAATATAGATGTTTCCAATTTGGTCGTTACGTATCAATTTACTGTTCCGTATAACACCTTTGGGAAATACACAAAACTTTCCGTAAAATTCCTCCTTGAAGATCAATTGGATCGTTATTTATCGGTTACATACAGTAACAACTAGATAATAATTACATCATCGTAAAAGCAATAAATTAAAGTGCTAATTTCAAAATCTTTGGAGGGTAAATGAATAAATTCATTATATGGATATTTGTGGCATTTTCAACTTTTGTATTTGCTGAAGGTGAAAAGCTACCTAAAATCAAATTAAAAGATTTAAATAATAAGCGCATAGAGCTTTCTTCATTTTATGCTGATGGACCTGTAGCCATCAATGCATGGAATATGTCCTGTGAACCATGTAAAAAAGAGATGAAGTTCTTAAATGATTTCCATATTAAGTATAAAGAGCAGGGCTTCAAATTCATCAGTGTGAACATCGATTCCCCCCGAAGTATGTCAAAAGTTAAATCTTACATAAAATCAATGAAATGGGACTTCCCGGTGCTTTCTGATCCACGAGCAGAATTTTTCCGTAAGACCGGTGGAAAGGTGATGCCTTACCTATTATTGGTAAATAAAGATGGTACAATATTTAAGCGTCATGTAGGATTTAATCCTGGTGAAGAAGTGAAGTTGGAAGCCGAAATTGTTGAAATGATTGCCAATAATTTCCCCAATAAAGCAATAAATGAGAAATCTTCAGAGAAGTAAAATGTTTAAGTATTTAACAATAATTATTTCATTTTCCACACTTCTTGCCATAGATGCCAATTTTTCTCTAGAAACGAAATATGGTGATGGTAGCAAAATTACGGGTCAAGCATCTTTAGATCCAGATACGACAGATTATAATTTCCTTGAAAATATATTAGATGTTAATTTAGCTTTTGATAATGGTATTTTTATATCAACACAATTAGAATATTCTGACCCCCCTGTCTTCGGAACATCTGTAAAGGGATTTAATAATGTATATTTAGATTATTATGGTGATGATTATTCAGTAAAATTAGGTAGTATTTACTCATTATATGGGAGAGGACTCTCCATTAATATGTCTCAAAATCAAAATATAGATTTTGATAATAGTGTAAATGGTATTGAACTGAAATATAATTTTGATAATCTATCATTTTCTGGCTTATATGGAAAATCCCAATTTCATTACAGGTCTAATCCTGCATTTATAGAAACAGATTTATTTTTAGATAATGAAATTTTATTTACAGGAGTAGAATATTTTTCTGATAATTTGGGAATCTTCAGTGCCTCATTTCTAAAAGAAAATTCAGTAATTCTGATTGAATGTATTGAAAAATACTACAATGGAAATTCAGAAATTGGAAATGAAATTAGTGATAGAATACCAGCTGAAGTTATTGATGAAACAGAATCAGCTGATATAGTTTCAAACGATTTTAACCTGAGTTGGAATGCACAATTATTTGGTATAGATTTTTATATTGAGAGAGTATGGAATAGATTTAATAAAATTTTGAGCGATGAAAAAGATGATGCATCTAAGTTTTATTTTTCTTCATATTTTGATATTAGTGGATTTGGAATAACCTATGAGTATAAAAATTATGATCAAAAATATTATATTCAAACTGTGGCAAATGCACCAATTGGTTTCAGAGAAAGTTCTTCAACTCTAGCATCAAGAAACAACCATTCAATAAATTGGGGTGATGAAGTCGGTCATCAAATTGAAGTGAATAAGTCAATTTCAAATAAATTACAATGGTTAGCCAATTTATCTATTTCTCGAAAACATGAGGTTGATGGTAATTCTGCAATTAGTATTGGTGATATTTTAAGTATGGATGTAGAAGATGAGGTTTATCATCAATATCCATTTAAGCAATTTTATACTGAAATTGCAGGTTATGTTTTGTCTGATAAATTATATTTTAAATTAGGATATGATAATTTTGCTGAGTTTAAAGGATATGAAAATGTACCACAAAACACAATCGCAATAACATATCCATCAATGTTTACATTTGATTTTGGAAATGGAAATTCAATTACTTCATATATTGAATATCAAAACAGAGAACAAGAAGTTAGAAATTCAGATTTAAGTGAATTGAGGAAAGATTTCTATAAAAATAATTATTTGTCATTTACTTATAATTATAAAAATTTCTTATCATTTTCTTTCTTTTATGAAGATGAAGAATTTGATAAAACTATTTTAGATTCCTATCAATGCCATCGTACCAGCTTGCTTTATGAAGATGAAGAATTTGATAAAACTATTTTAGCAGAAACGTGGGATGATGGAATAAATGTGTGGAGAGGATATGATATTTCTGCAAAATTAAATGCAACATCTCAATTATCATTATTTTATGGTTCACAAAAGGGTGGATTAGTATGTGCAAATGGTGTATGTGCAGAACAACCTGGTTTTGATAATGGAGTTAAGGCTACATTTAGAACAATATTTTAATAATAATTTTTATTAACATAAAGGAGAGGAAATAGATATGAGGGGTATATTTTATTCACTAATCTTAATGAGTTCGTTTGTAATTGGACAAACGTACTGTGCAGGTGATCAAATCAGTGCAGCTGATTTAAATGCAACACACGAAGTGTGTTATGGTCATGGTGATTATGAAGTTGGTGATTCATGGAGTTTAGGCGACTATGATGGTTCTACTAATGGGGGGAATTACCATATTTTATTTATTGACCTTAGTGCAACTTGGTGAGGAAGCTGCTATACATCAATAAGTTTTATTGATGGCAGAGAAGAATACTGGGCAGAACAAAATCCTGCTGTAAAATTTATAACCGCATTACAAGATCTTAATCAACCCTATTCCTGTGAACATTGGGGTGATCAAGGGGTTGTTGGGGCACCTGTGATCGTTGAAGATTTAGGTGGCCTTTTTGCTGACCTACATGATTCTTGGAATGCCTTACCAACATACGCTATTATTGACCATAATATGACGGTTCGAGCAAAGCCATGGACATATGAGTCTAATAGTAATTCTAATTCTTGTGATGGTACCAATAATACAATGCCAGGGTTTAGTGGTGGTAATACGGATGATTTTATCCAGCATTTATTGGATGAATGTGGAACCCTATGTGAACCTTGTTCTGGTGGAACTGTAGATTCAGATGGTGATGGTATTTATGATGAATGTGATGATTGTCATAATCTCTTGGGTGATGTAAATGATGATGAAGCACATGATGTACTTGATATTGTTACCATTGTAAATATCATTTTAGCAGGTGGAGTTGGTTCTGGTGAATTTACAGAATGTACTGAATTAGATGCTGATATGGATGGTAATGGTGCGGTGAATATTTTAGATGTTATACATGTGATTAATTTAATTTTAGATAATCGAGTTGCATCTGTAAATGGCAGTGCATCTGCTCAAATAAAAGATGATCACTTGCTTATTTCTTCTGATGTACCCTTTTCTGGGATTCAATTAGCAGTAGATGGTGAGATCCAAAATATTTCAATTGACGGTAATGATGATGTATTACTTCATTGGAATGTGGTAAATGGCAAAACCCATTTTATTGCATATTCTGCAGATAATTCTTCATTCAAAAATAACGAAGTTAAAATTATTTTGGATACAGATAACACTTTACATTCAGAAGATGTAAATATTATGGTTGCATCACAAGCAGGCGAGTCTATTCCCGTCGCAACGGTAAATAGTAAAATTGTGAATGGGTTTAAATTACAATCAGTATATCCAAATCCATTTAATCCATCTACTTCTGTAACATTTGAAATACCATTTGATGGGGTAGTTTCACTACATGTTTTAGATATTAATGGTAAAGTAGTAGATACAATTCATAATGGTAATTTAAATACGGGTGAACATTCATTTGTATGGAATGGAGATAATTTCTCTTCAGGCGTATATTATTTCCAACTCAAGATGAAAAATGAAGTGGCGGTTCAAAAAGCAGTATTAGTAAAATAAGAAAAATTCGAACTGTAATAAAAATGGGGCTTTTGCCCCCTTTTTTTGTACATATTGTAATATTAAAATTATTCACCATGAGATTTTAAACTTGATAAATTTACGTACTTACAGAGGGTAATTACTTTAATGAACAAATTAATAATTTTTATACTGAGTATCACTTCGTTTATTTTTGCTGAATACTCCGTTGGCGATATAATTTCGCAGGAGCATTTAGATATGTCGTTTGATGTGTGTTACGGAGATTATACTTCTGATCAATTATCATTTTCAGATTTTAATACTGGGAATAAGGTGATTTGGTTAAACATGTCTGCATCTTGGTGAATGCCATGCTATGGATCAATCCCGGAGGGAGACGAAATAGTTGAGCATTGGGCTTCAGATGATAGAGTTGTGATTTTAAATTCGTTAGATGATATTGGCCAACCATTCTCATGTACAATGTGGGGCAATGCGGGCTCTGCAGATATTCCTATAATAATTGATGATGGAACAACAAATATCATTCATGGTTGGTTAAACTTAGAGTTAGATGCCTACCCCGTAAATTTATTTATTGATCATGAAATGAAGATTACAAATATGACAGAAGCTGAAATGAATGAAGATGCAATTAATGCAGAAATTCAGAGTATGCTTGATAATATTCCACCACAAACTACATGTGAGGATCCAATAGCTTCCAATTATAACCAAACTGGTGAATGTGATTACGCCAATGTATTTACAAGCTATGAAGAAGATATCGAGCCTATATTTACTGACAACTGTACATCATGTCATGGTTCTTCAGGAGGTCTTTCATTAGAAAGCTTTGCTGACCTAATGGAGGGTAATGTAATATCTAATGGTGATGGTGAAAACAGTACACTTTACCAACGAATGATTAGTGTTGATAATCCCATGCCTCCTAGTGGTTTAATTGATTCATATTTGGCTGAACGAATTAAAGCATGGATTGACCAAGGTGCATTGGAATGTGCACAAGGTGAAGATTGTGCAGGAATTTGCGGTGGAGATTCAGTTATAGATGAATGTGGTACTTGTGATAATGATAATTCAAATGATTGCATACAAGATTGTGCGGGTACATGGGGTGGAACTGCAGAAGTAGATAATTGTGGAGTCTGTTCAGGCGGAGAAACTGGATTAGATGTAAATGCATCATGTACGGATTGTAATGGAGATGTGAACGGTGAAGCAGTGATTGATGGTTGTGGAGATTGTGTTGCAGGAAATACAGGATTAATAGCTTGTATAAAAGATTGTGCAGGTGTGGATGGTGGAGATGCTGCATGGAATGAATGTGGTACATGTATCTGCAATAGCTCTACTCCAACTGAAGGATATGATTGTGTGACTACAGAAGAGTGTATCGCTGGTTGTGATGGATTTTGGTATAACGATGGAAATGCTCCAATACTTGATGAATGTGAAGTTTGTGATGGAGATAATTCAACATGTACCGATTGTGCCGGTACGCCCAATGGAACTGCATGGATTGATGAATGTGGCCAATGTGTCCCTGAAGGGGATATGACCTGCCTCTCACTAAATACTGTAGTCATGCCCACAGAATTATCCATCGAGAGTATATATCCCAATCCATTTAATCCAACGGTGAATATAGAATTTTATAATCCCAATGTATCAACGGTAAATATCAGTATTGTGGATTTAAATGGAAAAATTGTAGCCACAATTCACAATAATATACTTCCCATTGGCTACCATCAGATGAATTGGAAAGCTAATAACAGAAGTAGTGGAATATATCTCCTCGTCATTCAGTCTGAAAATACAGTACTTACTGAACGGTTAATATTATTAAAGTAATTTTGTTACATCTTGAAAAATATTTTCATTCATTATATGATTGCAAAATCTTTAAATTGAGTCAACTTTTTAATAGAATAATTATACCTTGGAGGGATTCATGAGAAAATTATTAAGTTTAATCGCGGTTGTGGGCATGTTGTCATTTGCCCATACTACATACTACAATGTAGGGCAGACCGTTACTTCTAGTGATCAAAATATTGCATTTGATGTATGTTATGGAGATTATCCGTCTTCTACATTGAGTTTAGCCGATTTTAATGGTGACCTTAATGGTGGAAATTATAAAGTGATTCATATTGATATGTCTGCATCTTGGTGAGAACCCTGCTATCAAGCCATTGGTTCAATGGATAGAGTAGGAGATACATGGGCTGACAATGAAGCCGTAGTAACCATGACAGAATTAAATGACCCTGGTCAGCCATATAGTTGTACCCAATGGGGTAATCAATATGGTAATGTTCATAGCAGTAGTGGAGGTGGTGCAATTGGTCATGATCATCATACACCACTTATTGTTTCTGGGCCAAACTATGGCATGTTCAATATGTTTAATACTGGAAATGCATCGCCCAGTAATGTATGGATTGATCATACCATGACGGTTTACTACAAAGTAAATAATACAGGCTATTATCTTGCCAATATGAAAATTCAAAATATGTTAGATGCATGTGGTGATTTATGTGCAGGATGTTCGGGTACTGTGGATAGTGATGGTGATGGTATTGATGATGAATGCGATGATTGTCATAACTTATTAGGTGATTTAAACGATGACCAAACTCATGACATTCTTGATATTGTGAATGTGGTAAACATCATTCTAAATGGTGGGTTTGATTCTGACGAATACACTGATTGTGAAAAATCTGATGCAGATATGGATGGCAATGAAGTCATAAATATTCTAGATGTTATTCAACTCATTAATCTTATTTTAGATAACAGAGTGATAGTATCAGATGAAATTGGCCATGCATCTGTAAACTACAGCATGGTTAAAGATGAACTGCACATTAATATCGATGCGGATAAAGAGTTTAGTGGTGTACAGCTAAATATTGCCGGTAATCACGCCAATATTGAATTGGTGAATAATAGCCATATTCAGCTATTTTCTCAATCTCATCATGGAGTAACTCGTTTAGTTGCATATTCGCTGTTAAATGATGCTTTTGATGGCCAAAATGCTACCTTTATTGTAAAGGGTGTATCTGATTTTGATATTAACAATGTGGATGTAATTATTTCTGATCAAAAGGGTACAGCGTTGGTTACATCTCAAGCGGTGAATGCACAGTTGGTTCAACATGGTCCACATAAATTTGAGTTAAACTCAGTGTATCCAAATCCATTTAATCCATCTACAGAAATTAGCTTTTCAGTACCTTCAGATGGTTTCTTACGATTGTCTGTGTTTAACATTCAAGGTCAAGAAGTGGATGTGATTCATGAAGGCTTCCAATCTGCTGGGGTTCATGCATATACATGGGATGCTGCAGATATGCCATCAGGTGTGTACTATGTGCGATTGGTTTCTGGTGCAAAATCGAGTACCATGAAAGCCATGTTGATGAAGTAAACTCATCAAAATATTTTTGTGTAAAAAGGGGAGCTAAAAGCTCCCCTTTTTATTTTGATTCCCTATAGTTTAAACTGTAAATTTTCCGGCTGTAAAAATAGCAGTATTTGCACCCGTGGCTCAACTGGATAGAGCACCTCACTACGGATGAGGAGGTTAAAGGTTCGAATCCTTTCGGGTGTACGAAAAATGATAATTCTTGAAAATATAATTACAATTGAAAATCTAATAGAAATTGCTCAGAGCGGTTTTGGTGAAATGGTTAAAGCTGTTGTAGATGTGGAAAAGAATTTAATCGCCTTAGATGCTGAATTGCATTCAGACCTAGAAGCATTATTACTTGAAAATGGATCAAATCAAAAGTTTCTTTGGGGAATTAATTATTATCCCGAAATGGAAGATTCAGATTTCATTGAATTTGATTCAATGATAAACCTTAGACCATCTCATGGAAATTATAGTTGTAGTGTGGATGATGTAGAAAATCAAAACCGCATATTTGAAATTTCTAATCATTGGATTAAAAGAAACTAGTTTATGAATATTCAACATAAATCACTTGCCAATGGTAGATGGGCTAAAATGACTTTTGCAGAGCAAATGGCTAATATAGGTAGTGAAGTGAGTAGAGCTATTAAATGGAAAAATAAAAATAAAATTGAATATTCTCACAAATCTATAAACCGTGCCCATGAATTACTTTGGTTAACCATAGAATCCGTTACTATTAAATCACATTTAAGAGAATTAACACGTACTCGAGAAGCCATTAATGACTATTTTTATGGTGATAATGAGTATGGTACTACCGATATGATTTGGGAAAATTATTTTAACCATTTCAATATTAAAGCACGATCCAATATTAAATAAATTTCCCTGTAGTGAGTTTACCTCACTATTCCCCAATTATTAATTAAGGGTCATGACTAGTTAAGGGGTTTATTTTTCAGTAAATTTAACAAAGT
>CAYFMU010000036.1:0-11509 GCA_964344315.1 uncultured bacterium
TGGGTAATAGTCTCATATAAACCAAAACATCTGTTCCCAGTCTGCAATAATGTAGGCTGGGGGAAGGAGGCACATATTATTATGCTGAGTCGGCCCAAGTATAAAAGCCACCGAAATAGTTTAAAATTACACCTGTGGTAATCTATGACCATATATAATGACGACTCTTAAAATTTCTGTATTTTTGTTCATTTTCCAATTTACCTTCGTCTAATTTTAACTCACTTTCAAACTTCATCATTCAATATTCATTATTCATCATTCAAACCCGTAAATTCTCCCATGGTTGAGGCAACAGTTTTATCTCAAATCCCCACATCGCCAGGGGTGTACTTTTTTAAAAATAGTCATGATGAAATTATATACATCGGCAAGGCAAAGGTGTTGCGTAATCGGGTGCGGTCATATTTTCAAAAAAGTAAACATCTTGATGATAAGACCCAAGTGATGGTAAAGCATATTCACACGGTAGATTGGCTTGTGGTACGTGATGAAGTGGATGCCCTCCTCACCGAGGCAAATATGATAAAGGAGCATCGCCCCCGATATAATGTGCTATTAAAGGATGATAAGACCTTTCCCTATATTAAAATTACCAATGAGCCATATCCCCGTGTTGAGATTATTCGTGCCAAACAACTCACCAAAGACAAGCATACGTATTTTGGTCCCTATACCGATGCAGGGTATTTACGTGAACTATTGCGTACCCTCCATAAAATTTTTCCATTGCGTACGTGTAGTTATTATATTGATGCAGACTCCATTGCGGCCAAAAAGGTACAGGTATGTTTAGACTATCACATAAAACGGTGTGAGGGCCCCTGTGAGGGTTTGGTGAGTGAAGATCATTATGGCAAGATGATTCATCATATTAAGCAATTTTTAAAGGGTCGGAATTCGCAGATAAAGTCAGATTTAAAGCAACACATGGAAGATGCCAGTTCTGCATTACAATTTGAGGATGCTGGGCGATATCGAGATCAATATCAAGCGGTGGTAAATTTTACTCAACGGCAAAAGTTACTCTCTCAAGATTTTATGGATCGGGATATATTGGCTATTTCAGCAGAGCAAAACTATGGGGTAGGGGTGTTGATGCGTATCCGAAATGGTCATTTAATTGGGCGAGAAAAGTTTCATCTTAAAGTGGCAGATGCAGATGATAAACAGACTATAATGCATCAGTTTTTTACACAGTATTATAGTGCTACGGCTGAGTTCCCTAAAGAGATATTGTTGGATACACCATTAATAGATAAGGAAGATGTGGAGCGGTGGCTTACGGGGGAGAGTGGACGAAAAGTAAACGTGTTAGTGCCAGAGCGTGGAGAAAAGAAAAAGTTGGTGGATACCTGCACTAAAAATGCTGAATTGCATTTGGCCAGTGTGAGATTTAAGAAAATTAAACGCAAAGAGCATATCCCTAAAATGGTGGCACAATTGCAAGAAGATTTAGGATTGAGTGTACCCCCACGTCGCATTGAAGCCTTTGATAATTCAAATATTCAAGGGGCGCATCCCGTTGCGGGAATGGTATGTTTTATGGATGGTAAGCCACGAAAATCTGAGTACAGAAAATTTAATATTAAAACCGTGGAGGGTATTGACGATTTTGCCTCTATGCATGAAGTGGTGCACCGACGATACAAGCGCGTATTAGATGAGCAAAAACCACTGCCCGATTTAATATTGATTGATGGGGGAAAGGGGCAACTCTCTGCGGCAAAATCAGCATTAGATGTATTGGGGTTAGGCTATGTTCCCGTTATAGGATTGGCCAAAAAATTAGAGGAAGTATTTAAACTGGGGATTTCAGAACCACAGAATATTTCTAAATCATCACCGGGATTACACTTATTACGCCAAATACGAGATGAAGTCCACCGATTTGCCATTACCTTTCATCGTAAAAAACGTGATAAAAAAATGACCCTCTCAATTTTTGAAGATATTCCAGGCATGGGCAAAAAACGGATTCAAACGTTGTGGGATAATTTTGAAACTTTAGATGAAATTAAATCAGCCTCTATAATTCACATCAAAACATTATGTGGATTTTCTGAAAAGTTGTCTGCTGCAATTGTAGAAAAAGCCAATAAGGGTTAAGTGAGGGTTTATTTTTTTGAATCTCTAAATTTCTCTACCTTAGGACGAATTACTAATTGACAATAGGGTGCATTGGGGTTATTATTGAAGTAGTTGTGATGGTAGTCCTCAGCAGTGTAATAATTAGAAATGGGGGATATTTCGGTAACAATGGGATTTTTTAGACCCAATGATTCATCTGCATTTTTTAATGATGCCTCAGCAATTTCTTTTTGTTCCGGAGAATGATAAAATATAACTGACCGATATTGAGTGCCCACATCATTCCCTTGCTGATTTAAAGTGGTCGGGTCATGGGTTGTCCAAAACACATTGAGCAGATTTTCAAAACTAACCTTTGTCTGATCAAATTCTATCCTACAAACTTCTGCGTGGCCTGTATGTCCTGAGCATACATCTTCATAGGTTGGATTCTCAACCTCACCGCCTGCATATCCCGGTTCAATTGATATAACACCTGGAATAGATTGAAAAATAGCCTCCACGCACCAAAAACATCCTGCACCAAATGTGGCAACTTCCATAAATATACCTTTCAATAATACACGGATTTTACACCATTTCTTCAATTTAAACAATATACAACTACAAAATAATGCAGAATTGTCATTTTATTAGATTAAGGAGAATGTGTAAATTATAGGTCATTATGGCAGAGTTTAAATTGCAATCTCAGTTTTCTCCCATGGGAGACCAGCCCAAGGCTATTGAAGCCTTGTCAGAGGGTGTGTTGCGTGGTGAACGGGATCAGGTTCTCTTGGGAATAACAGGCTCGGGTAAAACCTTTACCATGGCCAATATCATTGAGAAAGTGCAAAAGCCCACCCTAATTCTTAGCCATAATAAAACCCTAGCTGCACAGTTGTATGGTGAGTTTAAATCACTATTTCCTAACAATGCTGTGGAGTTTTTCATTTCATATTATGATTATTATCAACCAGAGGCATATCTCCCGGTAACAGACACGTATATTGAAAAAGATTTGTCAATGGATGAAGAAATCGATCGGTTACGGCTCAAAGCCACCACCTCTCTTATTGGTCGAAAAGATGTGATTATTATTTCATCGGTGAGTTGTATTTATGGTATTGGTTCACCCGATGCGTATAGGGATATGTTGGTACAGGTATTTAAATCACAAGTATTAAACCAAAAGCAATTCCTCCATGATTTAGTCAATATACATTATAATCGTAATGATTTGGTACTTGAGCCGGGTACATTTCGGGTTCGGGGGGATGTGATTGAGATATTTCCTAAATATGATGAATTTGCATTGCGAATTGAACTTTTTGGTGATGAGGTAGATGCAATTTATTCATTTAATCCCCTAACCGGTGAGCGTCTCCAGAATTTTGATGAATTTTGGATTTATCCTGCAAAGCATTTTGTTACATCCCGTGAAAATTTGCATCGTGCCATGGATGATATTCGGGAAGAATTGGTAGAGCGACTTGCACAATTGCGTAAAGATGGAAATTTATTAGAGGCACAACGATTAGAGCAGCGTAGTTTCTATGATTTAGAAATGATGGCAGAATTAGGTTACTGTTCAGGGATTGAAAACTATTCTATGCATTTAGAGGGCAGGAAGCCCGGTGAACGTCCAAGTACATTGATTGATTTTTTCCCAGACGATTTTTTGATGTTTGCCGATGAATCCCATGTGTCAATCCCACAGATTAGGGGAATGTATAATGGTGATAGGGCCCGAAAACTTAATCTTGTAGAGCATGGATTCAGATTGCCCTCGGCCCTGGATAATAGACCTATGAAATTTGATGAATTTGAGAAATCAGTAAATCAGATTATTTATGTATCTGCAACACCTGGAGATTATGAATTAAATCAGACAAAGGGGGCAATTGTTGAACAATTGATTCGACCAACAGGATTGTTAGACCCCAATATTGAATTATATCCTACTGAGGGACAGATTGACCATTTGATTGGTGAAGTAAGAAAAGTGGTGGCAAAAAATGAACGTGTGCTTATCACTACACTCACCAAAAGAATGGCAGAAGATTTAACGGATTATTTGAAAGGTGTGAATATTCGGGCTGAATATATGCACTCAGATATAAAAACCATCGAGCGTGTAAGTATTTTACGTGGTCTCCGCATGCAGGAGTTTGATGTATTGGTGGGCATTAATTTGCTTCGTGAAGGATTAGATTTACCAGAAGTTTCCTTAGTTATAGTTCTTGATGCAGATAAAGAGGGATTTTTGCGATCACGGTCATCATTATTACAAGTGTCAGGGCGTGCCGCTCGTAATGTGAATGGTAAGGTGATTCTTTATGGAGATAAAATTACGGACTCTATGCAAAATTTGATGGATGAAACTGATCGCCGACGAGAAATTCAACAGGTCCACAATGAAAAAGAAGGTGTAATTCCTCAAACTATTTATAAATCAGTGGATGAAATTAGGCTCTCCACTGCAGTGGCAGATGCTCAAGAAACCTATGAAATTAAAGAAGAACTAAATATTGATGTATCCACACTTGATGGTATGGAAACCAAAGAGTTGTTGGAGCAATTAAAGCGGAAAATGCAAAGATGTGCAAAAGATTTACAATTTGAACAAGCAGCCATCTTGCGTGATGAAATAGAAAAAATTGAGAAAACAGCTAGGGCTTAGGTTTTAGGGTTCAGGTTTCAGGTTTCAGGTGTTAGGTTTCAGGTATTAGATGCTAGGATTTTTAAAATGATAACTAAGGAGTTCCAAAATGAAAACATACAAAGAGTTAAACGTTTGGCAAAAGTCAATGGATTTAATTGAAGAGATTTATAAGATTACTTGCAATTTTCCTTCGGAAGAAAAATTTGGCATTAGTATGCAAATGAGGAGAGCATCAGTATCAATACCTTCAAATATAGCAGAAGGATGGGGCCGTTCATCATTAAAGGAGTATATTCAGCTTTTAGTGATTGCTAGAGGTTCACTTATGGAATTAGAAACCCAATTAGAGATTTCTAAAAGGTTGAATTATGTAAGAGATTCAGATATGGTTCTGAATCTAATCAGTGAAGTGGGAAAAATGTTGAATGGGTTGCTGGGAAGTCTTAAAAACAAGCTCCCTGTAACCAAAAACCTAAAACCAGGAACCTAATATGAATTCAAAAGAGAATATTTTAATAATCGGGTCGGGTGGACGTGAACATGCGCTTGCCTGGTCACTGTGTAATGATGAAAATGTTAATGCCGTTTTTTGTGCACCTGGGAATGGGGGTACAGAGAGTATTGCGACCAATGTACAGCTTGATGTAAATAATCATATTGATATTATAAATTTTGTAAAATCTAATGATATTCACTTAACTATTGTTGGACCTGAAGCCCCATTGGCAGAAGGTATAGTTGATGCATTTTTAAAAGAAGGATTGACCATATTTGGTCCCGATAAATATGCATCACAATTAGAAAGTAGTAAGCTATTTGCTCGAAATATGATGGCAGAGTATAATATACCAATCCCTAAGTATTATGCGTGTAAAAGCAGGGATGAAGCAGAAATAGTTAAAGTAAAACTTGAATTACCGTTGGTGTTAAAAGCCGACGGATTAGCTGCAGGTAAAGGGGTCATCGTTTGCCATACCGATGCTGAATTTGAACAAGGACTCGTTACCATGTTTGATGAAAATTCTTTTGGTGAAGCTGGTGCCAATGTTTCTGTAGAAGAATGTTTGATTGGTGAAGAGCTCTCTGTCTTTGCTGTATGTGATGGTAATGATTATATAATTCTTAATACTGCCCAAGACCATAAACGTGCTTATGATGGTGATTTAGGTCCAAACACTGGGGGAATGGGTGCCTATTCGCCTACACCATTATCAACTGATAAAATACTAGATAAGACTAAAACGAGCATCATTGAGCCCACACTTAAAGCCATGAAAGATGCTGGACATCCCTATGTAGGATTTTTGTATGTGGGGCTAATGATTGTAGATAACGAGCCTTTTGTTATAGAATATAATGTTCGCATGGGTGACCCAGAAACACAGGTGGTCATGCCGTTATTAAAATCATCTTTGTATGAATTATTGTGGAATGCTACCCAAGGGAGATTGAAAAATACTGAAGTTAAAATTTCTCCTAAAACGGCAGTAACGGTAGTGCTGGCTGCAGATGGTTATCCAGGGAGTTATCCTAAAGGTATGGAAATTTCAGGACTAAATAATGAAGGTTTAGTGTTTCATGCAGGAACAAAAAATGAAGATGATAAAATTCTTACCAGTGGTGGTAGAGTTTTAAATGCAGTTGGCTTTGGAGATGATTTAAAATCTGCAATTGATGATGCATATAGCATTGTAGATAGTGTTAATTTTTCGGGTAAGTTTTTCCGTAAAGATATTGGTCAAAAGGGTCTCAATAGGGATTAGGAGGCAATATGAGTTTAGATATAGATAAAATAAGACGATCAGTTGGTATTATTGGAGAATCTGAATCTATTCAAGAGATGCTCACCACAATTGGTCAAGTAGCCAATACCAATATTTTGGTACTTATTACTGGAGAATCTGGTAGTGGTAAAGAAATGGTGGCTAAAGCTATTCATAAAAATAGTCGTCGTAAATTTGAAAATCTAGTGACGGTAAACTGTGCTGCAATACCATCTGGAATTATTGAATCTGAATTGTTTGGTCATAAAAAAGGCTCATTTACAGGTGCAACGGAAAATAGAAAAGGATACTTTGAAGCTGCGGATAAAGGCACAATTTTTCTCGATGAAATTGGAGAGCTTCCGTTAGAAACACAGGCTAAATTATTAAGAGTAATCGAGCAGGGTGAATTTTTGCGTGTGGGGGATACTAAGTCACAGAAAGTTGATGTACGCATTATTGCTGCCACAAACCGAAAACTTGCTGAAGAAGTTTCTAAAGGTAATTTTAGACAAGATTTATACTATCGACTCAAAACGGTAACGGTCAATGTAGCACCATTACGTGACCATATTAGCGATTTATATTTGTATATTGAACGTTTTGGCTTAGAATTCACTGCAAAAAATGACATTCCATTTAAGGGGTTTTCTACTGAAGCGATTCAAGCCATGAAAAAACATTCTTGGCCAGGGAATGTGAGGGAGTTAAAAAATTCCGTTGAAAGTTTAATTGTAATGAATCGTGGTGAACGTATAACCGATGAAATGGTGCATAAATATTTGGGATTAGACGAATACAATGCTGATCCAAATTTACCCGTATTTATCAGTGATGATCCAGATAAAATGGAACGTGAACTCATCTTGAAGCAATTACTATTTTTACGGCAAGATGTAAATGAGTTAAAGCAAATGCTCGTTGGAAGAACGCCTTCCGCAGAAGAGCCTATTCAACCTGCAAACCCTGCTTTATATTTACCGCCACCTCATCAATCAGAATTTGTTGATCATGGGGGGCGAACCAATATTGAAGATGGTACGGCTACCGCAATTCAAGATGAGGTATTGGGTGAGCTGACTATGGATGAATTGGAACATGAGATTATTGAGCGAACATTAGATAAATTCAATGGAAATCGTCGGAAGACAGCTAAATCACTCAATATATCTGAGCGGACGTTATACCGAAAAATCAATGATTATGGCATTAAAAAGAAACATAAAAATGATTAAAATTTTAGGTATTTGTATTACAATAATATTTTCATCATGTGGGTTTTATTCCATGAAGGGGACTATACCTGCTCATATCCAAAATATTTCAATTTCACCTATAAAGAATGAATCTTCTGAATTTTCTATTTCAGATATGATAAGCGAATCGCTCAATCAGCAAATGATTGAGGAGAATTTGCTCAAATTGGTGGGATTTGAACATGCACATAGTCAATTGGATGTTACCATAGTTTCAGTAAGAGACTTGCCCTATACATTCTCAATAAATAATGATGATAATGAGCATGTAGATGAATGGAAGTTAACCATTAAAGCAAAAGTAAAGTGGGTGGACTTAAAGCATGATGAAGATTTAGTCAATAAAACGATAAGCAGTTTTGGAATCTATAAAACGGGTGTAGATATTAGCAGCGATGGCATCGATAATGACGATGATGGATTTGTGGATGGAGATGATTCAGATGAATTTGGTTCTCCTCGTGAAAGTGCCATACGTATTGCTGTGGAAAAAATTACAACATTAATATTAAATGAAATCACATCAACGTGGTAAAAAGGAAAGAAATGGACATCGCAAGAATTAATAGAATTAGTGAATTTGAAGGGAAAACCGTACGTCTAAATGGATGGGTATATAACTCACGCAGAAGTGGGAAAATAGGTTTTTTAATGTTTAGGGATGGATTTGGAATTATCCAATGTATCGTTGCCAAAAATGATGTGGGTGAAGAAAAATTTGAGGAGTTCAAAAAGCTTACACAAGAATCGTCCTTATCTGTCATTGGAGAAGTGGTGAAAAATGATCGTGCCCCTGGTGGATATGAAATTATAACGTCTGATTTAGAAATTCATCATATTAGTCAAGATTACCCCATTACCCCAAAAGAGCATGGTACAGACTTTTTGATGAACCATAGACATTTATGGCTTCGCTCAAAACGTCAACATGCAATTTTAAAAATTCGACATGAAATCATCAAGGCCACTCGAGATTTTTTTGATAGTCATGATTTCACATTGGTAGATTCGCCCATATTTACGCCCAATGCAGCAGAGGGGACGACCACCCTATTTGGCACACAATACTTCGATGAACAGGCATATTTGAGCCAAACAGGCCAATTGTATGGTGAGGCAAGTGCTATGGCTTTTGGCCGTCATTATAATTTTGGACCTACTTTCCGTGCGGAAAAGAGCAAAACCCGAAGGCATCTTACTGAATTTTGGATGGTTGAACCTGAAATTGCATATTGTGAAATTGATGAAGATATGGATTGGGCAGAAAAACTTATTCAGTTTATCATCAGAAGGGTGTTAGAAAATAAACAAAATGAACTGAAAATTTTGGAGCGTGAGACTGATTCTTTAGAGAGTGCATTGGATCCATTCCCTCGAGTGAGTTATACAGAATGTGTAGAGATGTTGAATAAAGGTGGATTAGATTTTGAATGGGGTGATGATTTTGGTTCTCCTCATGAAACCTATATTGCAGAGCAGTTTGACAAACCGGTAATCGTTCATCGATTTCCCACTGCAATAAAGGCCTTTTATATGAAGCGTGACCCTGAAAACGAAAAAGTAGTTTTGGGTATGGATATTCTTGCTCCCGAAGGATATGGAGAAATTGTTGGAGGTTCTGAACGCGAAACACGGATTAATGTGTTGGAAGAACGTATTGCTGAAGAGGGGCTTAATCAAGAAGACTATGATTGGTTCTTGGATTTACGTCGTTATGGCTCAGTGCCTCATTCTGGATTTGGTATGGGTATAGAGCGTGTAGTGGCATGGATATGCAAACTTCCTCATGTGAGAGAAACTATTCCATTTCCACGAATGATGGGTAGACTTCGTCCATAAATGAAAATTACGCTTGCTCAAATAAATCCCACCGTTGGAGATATTCGTGGGAATGGAAAAAAGATTATCGATGTGATTAATACTCATGAGCAAGAATCTGATATTATTGTATTTCCTGAGTTAGTTACCACGGGATATCCCCCTCAAGATTTATTATTTGAGAGCAATTTTATTTCTTCAGTAGAGTCAAGTTTGGGCGAAATCCAGAAAAGCCTTCATAAGTGTATAGTTATTTTGGGAACCGTTCATAAAGACAATGGAAACTTGTATAATTCAGCCGCAATCATTCATCCAACTAAAGATATTGAATTTAGAGATAAAACCCTTTTGCCAACATATGATGTTTTTGATGAGGCACGGTATTTTACTCCAGCATCATCCAATATCCCTGTAGAATTCCAAATTAATGGGAAATCACATTTGGTTGGAATTCAAATATGTGAAGATTTATGGGATGATGCATACAGCCAAAAAGTATCATCTGAACTTGCAGAAAAGGGCGCAGAAGTAATTATTAATATCTCTGCATCCCCATTCAGTGTAGATAGGGTACATGAGCGTATTCATGCTGTGAGCCAAAAGGTGGATGCATTAAAAATACCATTTGTATATTGCAATATGGTAGGTGCTCAAGATGAACTGGTTTTTGATGGCCAATCCTTTGCTGTTGATATGAATGGAAAATTGATTTCACTCTGTACATCATTTGATGAAGCTATCAATATATTTGATTTACATGAAGAAGTTGATTCCATAAAAGTTCCTCATCAACCCGAAGAAGAACAAATATATAAGGCTCTTACTTTAGGGTTAAAGGATTACTTTAATAAAACTTCGCATAATATAGCAATTATAGGATTAAGTGGAGGTATTGACTCTGCATTGACTGCAGCTATTGCACAGAATGCATTGGGTGCAAAAAATGTATTTGGCATATCAATGCCATCGCAGTATTCATCAGACCATAGTAAGTCAGATGCACAAAAATTAGCTGAACAATTGGGTATACAATTTGAACAAATCCCCATAAAAAAATTATACGATTCATTCATTGAATCATTATCGACTATTTTCAAAAACACTCAATCTGGATTAGCGGAGGAGAATCTACAAGCGCGAATTAGAGGTAATTTGCTCATGGCCATTGCCAATAAAAAAAATGCATTGGTTTTAAATACGGGCAATAAAACTGAATCTGCATTAGGTTATTGCACCATGTATGGTGATATGTGCGGGGCATTGGCTGTCATCAGTGATTTAAATAAATCTCAGGTTTACGCCGTTTGTAATTGGATTAATAAACATTATGGGAGAGAGATAATTCCCCATGGTACCCTCACAAAACCACCCTCTGCTGAGTTAAGCCCTAATCAAGTTGATCCTTTCGATTATGATATTGTGAGTCCATTGGTTGATGCAATTGTAACTGAAAATCTTCATACTTCTGGTTTAATCAATAAGGGTTTTGATGTTGATCTCTCTATAGAATTAATGCAAAAGGTACGATATTCAGAATATAAGCGCCGCCAATCCGCACCAGGAATCAGAATTTCTAAAAAGGCCTTTGGTATGGGAAGACGATACCCCATTGTAAATGGATTCAAGGAATATAGCTAAGCTGTAATAATTATATTGTAGTAATTGGCTGAGAAACAGTACATTTGACTATGGTAAAGCTTAAAAATAAATAAATCAGTAGTCATCCTTTGCAATGGAAATAAAATTAAAGAAACTAATCATCTTAACATTAATATTTTTTGGGTGCTCAGCTGCTCCAGAAACTATACATGGTTGCATCGATAGTCAAGCATGTAACTATAATTCATCTGCAACGCTTGACAATAATAGCTGTGAGTACCTTGACGATTGCGGTATATGTGGTGGAGATGGTTCAACCTGTGACCTTGTCGACTATG
>CAYFMU010000037.1:0-9332 GCA_964344315.1 uncultured bacterium
TGTCATTACTATAACTTACGACCTTTCTCATAAGCTTAACTAGTCATGACCCAAATAAAATTTAATTTACCGCTCATATAAATATACAAACTGATAATGACCGTTTCGCGATTTTGGAAAAAATAATTAAAACCGGGGTGGGGTTTTAAGAATTAGGTGATGGGAACAGGTATTTTGGACCTAGGAACTAAGGAACGGGGAATTTTGAAAAAATGTGAGAATTGGAATTTATGAGATTTAGAGAATTAATAACCCAATCATCCAACAATCTGACGAATCTGAATTTTGACAAAAGAGATAAAAACAATTATTAGTTATCAAGGGTTAATTATTTAGTGAAAATAGGAACTTGGAATTGAGGAACTTAGGAAATTCCATCTACTATCCCAGAATACTGCTACTGGTTACTAATGGCTTTAGCTATTCTCTTTCCCAAAATAAATTTCAATAGCTTTCTCTAATACTTTTACCGCGGTGGGGACACAGGCATCATCGATATCAAAGGTTGGCGTATGTACATCAGTTGAATTCCCATCAAAACAGCCAATACGATAATAGGAGCCAGGAATATGTTCTAAATAATATGCAAAATCTTCACCACCCATACTAGAGTCTTTCATAAATTCAATATTATCAATACCAATGGATTGCTTGGCTGCTTGGATTAAAATATCCGTGACAGCTTTATCATTAAAAACACCTGGTGAAGTATATGGAATATTCCATGTTATACTTGCATCCGTCATCTTTTCTACGCCTTTTACCGTTTCATCAAAAATTTTATGAAGGTGATCTTTCAACTCTGCATTTAAATAACGTAATGTACCATTAAGTACAATTTTATCTGGAAGCACATTAAACGTATGTCCCCCATTTACTTTTCCAAATGCAAGCACCACAGGATCTTGTTGATCTACGTGATGTCGAATTGATTCCTCTAATGATATAATCAGATGGGACATGGCCCAAATTAAATCTACCGATTCAGCAGGACGTGAAGTGTGACCACCAGGCCCTTTTAATTCGATTTCAATCATTTCAACGGTGGCTGCCATAGGTCCATGTTTTAACCCAATTTTATCAGAGGTCAGTTTTGGAAGTACATGCCCACCAATAATATGATTTACATCCTTGATTGCACCACCTTCAATCATAGCAATTGCACCACCAGGTGCCTGTTCTTCAGCGGGTTGAAATATAAATCTTATTTTACCGTCAATTTCAGGTTTTGATTCCATAACAAATAATGCAAGTGCTGTAACTATGGCCATGTGTGCATCATGTCCACAGGCATGCATTACCCCATTATGCTTGGATTTATAGGGAACATCAGATGTTTCCTGGACTAAAAGACCATCCATATCACATCGTATTCCTAAAACCATTCCGGGTTTGCCTGAATCGTACTCACAAGTAAAGCCCGTTTGCATTGCATCTGTTTGAGTAATTTCATATCCTGCATTTTTAAGCAGAGATTGTAAATGCGTTGCAGTTTCATGCTCATTAAAGCCTACTTCAGGGTGCATATGCAACCAATGGCGTAAATCAATGATTGCCTGTTTGTTATTTTCAATCCAATTTTTAAGCATATACTTCACACCCTGAGTTTAGCTCTTTTATTGATGCGTTAAGAATATCATGAAGATTCTCATTTTGTTGATATATTCTAATTTGTCGTTGGTAGGGTGCCATATTATTTTCAACTATATCTACCAGATTCGCTAATTGCTTCTCGCAACCTAAATCTCGTGCAATCATTTCTAGGCGATCAATCGTTTCTAAAATAAAAGATTTTAGAGATTGTTGATGACCCAACTCATCAATAATAATATCTGCGTCCAAACCATATCGAGTTGCACGCCATTTATTTTCATGAAGCACCCATGGATCTAAAATTGGTAATTGAGAACCATCATCATAATGATCGGATAATGCAACAACTAAACATTGAGTTAATGCGGCTAAATTTGTCATTTCTTCAATAGATGGCACCGAATCAAACACGCGAATCTCAACAGTTCCAAATCCTGGATGTGGGCGAATATCCCACCAAACTTCGCGAATAGAATCAATTGATTTTGCTTTTTGAAGGGTTTGCATAAATTTTTGAAATTCGCTATAATTTTTTAATAATGGAGGCAAACCCGCTGTAGGTAAGCCTTCAAAAATTTTACTTCGTGTTGATGCCAATCCTGTTAATTCACTATGAAAAAATGGGGAGTTTGCTGAAAGCCCAATCATCATAGGTATATAACGAGTTAATCCGTTACTTATAGCTATGGCTTTTTCCCCAGATTCAACACCTATATGCACATGGACTCCAGTAATAAGTAGCCGTCTTAATGGCCATTGCATACGCTCTAAAAAATGTAAATATCGCTCACTTTGTGTAACTGATTGCTCTCTCCATTTTGAAAACGGATGGGTGGCAATAGACACAAGAGAATAGCCTTTTTCTTCAGCTACTTTACTTACTTCCTGAATATGTTGCGTTAAATCTAGTTGAACTTCTTCAATATTGGAACATACACCTGTATTAATTTCGATAATTGAATCTAATAGCTCCTCTTTAACATGAAGACTATCCTCAAATTCACTCAATATATCGTTAGCGCCAGATGCTAATTCAAGAGAATTTTTATCTAAAATTTGAAGTTCAACTTCTACCCCAATTGTGGGATTGGGTGAGCTGTTAAAAAATATCCTTCCGCGACTCATTAATTTTGGAGAATATTTTCTAACGTATTGAGATATACGTCAGCTAATTCGTTTTTATTAATATCTATTAAATCGTTAATCACTAGTCGTCCTGTATCAGTTACTCGTCCAATTGTTTGAGTATGCACATCTAATCCTTGTGCCAATAGTATAAGTTCATACAGGTTTTCTTCAGCTAATGTGACAACAATCACGCTTTGGCACTCGCCAAACAATAATTCATCATTTCGTAATTTGCGATCAATATCCAGTTTAGCACCCAGAGATGGATGGGCTGAAATCAATGACTCAGAAATATTTACCGCTAAACCACCATCAGATAAATCATGGGCTGATTTAATTATACCTTTTTTGATGGCTTCTAAACAAAGCTCTTGAACGCCCATTTCTAATTCTTCATTTAATGGAGGAATAGGTCCTTCAATTTTTCCATGTTCCACTTTTAAATATTCAGAACCACCAATACATCCATTTAATGCGCCAATAGTTACAATAAAATCTCCAGCATCTTTAAATTCAGAAGTAGTATGTTGAGCTACATCATCCAAAACGCCTACCATACCAATAACAGGAGTAGGATATACTGCACTATCAACAGTTTCATTATAGAAGCTAACATTCCCTCCAGTTACCGGTGTATTTAATACTCTACACATTTCACCCATTCCCGTGACAGCTTCTTTAAATTGCCAATATACTTCAGGATCATTAGGGTTACCAAAATTCAAACAATTGGTTATTGCAAGGGGTTCACCGCCACCACAGACTACATTTCTTGCAGCTTCAGCCACTGCAATTTTTCCACCCATTCTTGGATTCAAATATACATATCGACCATTACAATCTGTACTGATGGCCAATCCTTTTTTTGTATCTTTTAAGCGAATAACGGCTGCATCTCCACCTGGACCTTGCATAGTATTGGAGCGAACGGTAGAATCATATTGGCGATACACATAGCGTTTACTGGTAATGTTAGGTGCAGCCAATAATTTTAAAAGAACCTCATTAAAATTTTCAGGTTCAGATATTACACTTAAATCTAATTCATTTTGAGTTGTAAAATATTCAGGTTCTTGAGTAGGAAGATCATACTGTGGAGCACCACCACCTAATACTAATTCCTCAGATGGAATTTCTGCAACAACATTACCTTCATGCCATACTTCCAAATTACCAGAATCGGTAACTACCCCTACTTCAGTACAATTTAAATCCCATTTTTCGAATATTGCTGAGAGTTCTTTTTCAAATCCTTTTTCAATGACAATTAACATTCTCTCTTGAGATTCAGAAAGCATTATTTCATAGGCATTCATTCCTTTTTCACGTAGCGGAACTTTATCAAGATTTATTTTCAATCCAGACTTACCTTTTGCAGACATTTCTGAACATGAACATGTAATACCTGCAGCACCCATATCTTGTATTCCCACAAGCCAAGTTTTTTTACACACCTCTAATGATGCTTCTAGTAATAGTTTTTCTGTAAAGGGGTCTCCTACCTGTACATTTGAACGTTTTGATTCTGTTTCTTCTGTTAATTCAACAGATGCAAATGTGGCACCATGAATTCCATCTCTACCTGTTGATGAACCCACTATAAACACAGGATTCCCTGCGCCCTCAGCGGTTGCACTGGCAACATGCTCGGTATCCACAATACCTACAGACATGGCATTCACTAAAGGGTTTCCTGAATAGCAATCTTCTACAACAACTTCACCGCCAACTGTGGGTATTCCCAAACAATTTCCATAATCGGCAATACCTTCAACAACATGGTCTAAAAGGAATCTGTTACGCGCTCGCTCTAAACTACCAAAACGAAGAGAATTCATTGAAGCAATGGGTCGTGCCCCCATGGTAAAGATATCCCGCATGATTCCACCTACACCAGTAGCCGCTCCTTCATAAGGTTCAACTGCTGAAGGATGATTATGTGATTCAATTTTAAATGCGGTAGCTAAACCATCCCCCAAATCAACTAAACCTGCGTTTTCTTCACCAGCCCCAACTAAAAGTTTTCCACCATCACGAGGTAAAGTTTTTAGAATTTTAATTGAACTTTTATACGAGCAATGCTCACTCCACATCACAGAGAAAATACCCAATTCTACATAATTGGGCATTCTGCCTAAAATTTCTTGAATATGTAAAAACTCATTTTCGCTAAGACCATGTTCCTTAGCCACTTCTAAATTGATTGTTGGTTCCTGTAGCACAAATGCTCCTGTTTATAAGGGAAAAAAGAGTGGGAAATTTACACTGACTTTCGCCAATATTGAATCTAATTTTCATTATAAATTTTGATTATATTATTATGGTTATATACGAAGTAAATCTAAAAATTAATAATTGTATAGCTACAAAGTTTAAGGCGTGGCTTAATGCTCATGTGTCTGAGATGCTTGAAATTGATGGATTTATTAAAGCTAAAATTCTTAAAGACAACGATTCATCAGATAATTTTACACTCCTCACCGTTCACTATACGGTTGAGAATTATGATAAATTAGAAGCATATTTTTTAAATCAAGCTACTCAAATGAGAGAAGATGGAGTTGCACGATTTGGAAACAAATTCACTGCAACTCGACGCATATTTGAAATAGTCAAATAACCATTTCTAAGCATGAAAAAATCCACATAAATTAAACAATCATTTCTCACAGTATATTTATATGAAAAACAAAAAATTATCTTACGGCGATTATTTACAACTGGATCAACTATTAGATTCTCAAACTCTCAAATCTGAGGAGAATGAGACTCCTATCCACGATGAAATGCTCTTTATCATCATTCATCAAACCTATGAACTGTGGTTTAAGCAGATATTACATGAATTAGATTCTGTCCTTACCATGTTTAAGGGGAATTATGTTCAGGAAGAAAATTTGGGTACCGTAGTTTCTCGCTTTGACCGTATTATTGAAATCCAAAAGATTCTCGTTAATCAAATTACAATATTAGAAACCATGACTCCCATGGACTTTCTGGAATTCCGTGATTTGCTTACGCCATCATCAGGGTTTCAATCGACGCAATTTCGACTTATTGAAAATAAACTGGGAATGCATGTAGATGACCGTATCCAATACGGAAAGCAACGCTATAATACCTTTTTAGAAAACAAGGAATCAGAACAGGTTTTAAAGTCTGAAGAGGACCCCTCGTTATTTGAACTGTTGGAAAAATGGTTGGAACGCACACCATTTCTGCAAATGGAAGAATTTGACTTTTGGTCTTCTTATCAAAAATCCGTGGAAAAAATGATTGACGGTGATATTGAACAAATAAAATCCAATACTCAATTTGATGAGGATACATTGCAGAATAGTTTGAAGCAATATGAGTCCATTCAACGTACTTATGATGCATTATTTCATGAACAAAAATATGTGCAATTACAAAATGACGGACATCGACGATTATCACAAAAAGCTACTCTTGGAGCATTATTCATTCAGCTATATCGGGATGAACCTATATTGCAGCTCCCCCATCGTTTATTGACACAACTCATCAACATTGATCAATTATTCACTTCATGGAGAAATAGACATAGACTATTAGTATTCAGAATGATTGGTGTTAAAATCGGAACTGGCGGATCGACTGGACACGCCTATTTGAAAAAAACAGCAGAAAAGCATTCGGTGTTTCGTGATATTGCCAATTTATCAACGTATATAATTCCTCGGTCACTGCTTCCTAAATTACCCGAAAAAATTAAACAGCAATTAGGATTTCATTTCACCTATGGAAAATAATTTAACCACCTCACTTCATGGATTAAACGCATTGGTATGTGGTGCAACTTCCGGCATTGGAAAAGCCACAGCCATTGAATTTTCAGAGTTGGGAGCCAATGTAACGCTTTTTGCCCGCAATGAATCCAAAGCTGAAGACACTTTAGCTTTACTTCATTCTTCGGATTGTCAATCACATCAATATTTGTTGGGTGACTTTGATAATCCTCAAGAAATTGAAGGTACCATTAAAAATCAAATGGATAGTGGAAATGAATATCATATCCTCATCAATAATTCCGGTGGACCTAAAGGCGGCCCCATTACGGATGCCAATGCTGATGAATTTTTACAAGGATTTAATCGCCATTTAATATGTAATCATATTCTGTTTCAAGCGCTCCATGAGGGAATGAAAAAAAATAATTATGGCCGCATTATCAATATTATTTCTACTTCAGTAAAACAGCCAATTCCTGGACTTGGCGTATCCAACACTATTCGGGGTGCAGTGGCATCATGGTCAAAAACACTCTCATTTGAGGTAGCTGAGTATGGAATTACTGTAAACAATATATTACCAGGATTTACCGATACAGAGCGATTATCATCTCTTATAGATGCAAAAGCCACAGCGGGTGGCATCTCGATAGATGAAGTGGCTAAGGTGATGAAAAGCACAGTACCATCAAAGCGATTTGGTGCACCTGAAGAAACAGCAAAAGCAATTGCCTTTTTAGCATCACCTGCGTCAGGATATATCAATGGAGTAAGTTTGGCTGTGGACGGAGGAAGACTGTCGTGCATTTAAATAGAATAGCGAATGACGAACAAGGAATGATGAATGAAGAAGTAAAAAATAATAACTTCATAATTAAAAATTCGACATTCAATATTCAAATATCAATAAATAATGGAGAAAATAATAATGTCCCAAAATCACAAATTCAATTTAGAAGAAAGACTTATAAATTTTTCAGTTGAAATGATTAACTTGACTAAATCATTAGAAAATTCATACGCTAGTAATTATTTGGCTAAACAATTACTGAGGTCTTCTACTTCACCAGCCTTAAACTATGGTGAAGCTCAATCTGCAGAATCCAGAAAAGATTTTATTCATAAAATTAAAATTGTCTTAAAAGAATTAAGGGAATCTCATGTCTGTTTAAAAATTATTGAAAGAACAGATAATAATATTTCTAAAGAGAAAATAAATTTAGCGTTAAATGAATGTAATGAACTTATTTCAATTTTTGTAAAATCTGTGGAGACCGCTCAAAAAAATGTCACTTCATAATTCAAAATTCATTATTCGATATTCATGATTCAAATTAATAACTTTATAAACGGAGAAATAGTTTCTCCCTTTTCAGGCAACTATTTCGATAACCCTACTCCGGTTACCGGGCAAGTTTATTCACAAATTCCAGACAGTGATGCAACTGATATTGATAATGCGGTAATTGCTGCAAAAAATGCGTTTTCTACTTGGAGTAAACTCACTAAAAAAGAACGCTATGATCATATCATACGTTTAGCCGATGAAATTGAAAACCACTTCAACGAATTGGTTGAAGCAGAGTCTAAAGACAATGGAAAACCAGAATGGTTAGCAAAGGCAGTGGATATTCCCCGTGCTTCTGAAAATTTTCGTTTTTTTGCTACTGCTTCTTTGCATTTTGATTCTGAAATCCATGAAATGGATGGTCAGGCCATAAATTATACCCTTCGTCAACCAGTGGGAGTAGTTGGCTGTATTTCGCCATGGAATCTCCCCCTCTACCTTCTCACCTGGAAAATTGCCCCTGCATTAGCAGCTGGTAATACGGTAGTGGCAAAGCCTTCTGAAGTGACTCCAATGACGGCATTTTTACTTTCAAAAATTTGTGAAAAGGCTAATTTTCCAAAGGGTGTGCTGAATATTGTTCACGGCTATGGCCACAAAGTGGGCGACGCTCTGTCACGACACCCAGATGTACCCATTATCTCCTTCACTGGCGGAACTGTTACAGGAGAAAAAATAGCCTCCGTAGCTGCACCCATGTTTAAAAAATTATCATTAGAATTAGGCGGTAAAAATCCCAATATTATTTTTGGCGATGCAGATTTTGACAAGGCAGTGGAAATGGCAACGAAGGCAGCATTTTCTAATCAAGGGCAAATTTGTTTATGTGGATCACGACTGTTTGTTCAAGAAGGAATTTACGATAAATTTAGAGATGCCGTCGTTGAGCGGACAAAAACTCTTAAAGTGGGCAATCCTAAAGATAAAGTGGATTTAGGTGCTGTCGTTTCAAAAACCCACATGGAAAAAATCATTGATTGTATTGAATTAGCAAAATCTGAAGGTGGTACAATTCTTACCGGTGGCAATCGTGTAATTTTGGATGGTGAATTAAAAGATGGCTACTACATCGAACCTACCATTATTGAAGGACTTCCTCACACCTGTAGAACAAATCAAGAAGAAATTTTTGGTCCAGTAGTGAGTATTATTCCTTTTTCAACAGAAGAAGATGTTATTGAAATGGCAAACGCTACCAAGTATGGTTTATCTGCCAGTATTTTCACTCAAGATGTGAGTAAGGCTCATCGCGTAGCTGCAGCTATTGATTCAGGCATCGTATGGGTAAATACATGGATGCTGCGTGATTTACGAATCCCTTTTGGTGGCATGAAAAACTCTGGAGTTGGTAGGGAAGGCGGATTTAAATCCCTGCAATTTTTCACCGAACCTAAAAATGTGTGTATAAAAATCTAAGTTTTTTGTATTTAATGAAAGATATATTTAAACATCCTCTCCCCTCTTTTTAAATATAAAGACAATTCTCATTTTTCAGATGGTTACAAAAATAT
>CAYFMU010000038.1:0-9126 GCA_964344315.1 uncultured bacterium
ACTTTGTTAAATTTACTGAAAAATAAACCCCTTAACTAGTCATGACCCTTAATTATTTATGGCAACCATGCATATCCTCTTTTAGCCTTCCAAAGAAAATATTTTTCCATTAATACTTTAGTAAAATCATAAAATAAACTTGGTAGTATAATTGCAAATGCCCTTGGTTTAAATAGATTATTTGAGAAAATAAGAACTTCCTTTTTAACAGTATACATAACATAGAATTCTGGGATTTTACCCCATGGTTTCTCAATAAGTTTCTTCTCCCCTTTTATAGTTCTTATTATATTGTTTGCAACAATTTTTCCTGTTACATCAGAGGGGTAACCTGTTTTGGGTACAGCAAAAGGAATATTTTAATATTAAAAATCAATAAGTACTAATCTGTTTGCCCACAACTTTGGTTTGATGGTACAGCTATATCAAATTTATGGGGATATGGTCTATTTTTGTTTTTTTCATTTTCGATAAAATCTTCTTTTGATACACTATCACCAACATTAGGATTCCAAATTCGTTCTTCACCAATTGTAGATAATGTTAATCCTTTATAGTTGTGGGCAGGATAAATCAATGTATCATCAGGATAAGTAAATAATTTATTTCTACAACTATCATAAGTATTATCTGCAGACCCACCTTGAAGATCCGTTCTTCCAGTACCTCCAATAAAAAGTGTATCCCCCGTAAATAATTTATTATCAATATAAAAAGTTGTACACCCTTGAGTATGCCCTGGGGTATGTATGGCAATTATAAAATCATCACCTATTGATATATGATCACCATCTTCCAATAATATGTCTGCACAATCTACACCTGACTTTGATCCATAGTAAATTTTTACTCCAGTCATTGATTTAATTTCCATTGCCGCAGTAACATGATCTGCATGAACATGAGTCTCAAGTACTCCAATTAATTTTAATTCAAGTTGTGAAATAAGGGATAAGTCTCTATCAACCTGTTCTATTACAGGGTCAATTAATACACATTCCATTGACTCATCATCAAAAACTAAATATGTAAACGTCCATGTATCTTGATCAAACAACTGTCGAGTTTTAATCATTATATTCCTCTATTTGCATTGTTTTTTCAACCCTATCACTTTTTCAAAGGTGATACTAATGTAATCTGTAATTGGAGTTTTTTTATTGTATACATTAAACTTTTTATTCAAAATTCCAATAATATCAGTGGATTCATAATACCAATTATCATCAATATTGAGACAGGGTACTTGTAATTTTCCACCTATTTTTCCTAATTGTTGAGAATTCTTGTTTTGAAAGTTCTCATCACATACCATTACTTCAACGAAATTATTTTTTTCAATTTCACCTAGAAATGAAAGTACTTTTAGCGAGTAAGGACATGTATCTTTAATAATCTTAGATTCAATTATTAAGTGCAACAGTGTATGGTTTACCAAAAAATATCTGGTTTGGAGTTTTAAACCCAAGTCTTTTTCTTGGTCTATTGTTTAACCTTTTCATAGCATTGATTAACTCTCCATCTGTAATGGTCCTGAAATCCCTGTTTTTAGGGAAGTATTGACGAATGAGACCATTGGTATTTTCATTAGTACCCCTTTCCCAGGAAGAATACGCATGAGCAAAATAAAAACTACATTGCAATCCTTTTTCAATTTCCTCATGGTTACCAAACTCCTTCATCCAGCCACTAATTTGTTCCGGGCTCCAATCTATTCTAAGCAGGTGTTCAATATAGGTCCAGGTTCCACTGTTAATTTTGGCGAGACTTTTACCCTGTCTTCTTCTATAGGCAATTGTATGAGCTTGCTTTGGTCTATAACCTCGACAACCACAATTTCGTCTCAATTCTCTACTAACTGTAGATCTATTAACACCTATTGCCTCTGCAATTTGAGATTGAGTAATTCCTTATTTAAGCAATATATAAATACCGTATCTTTGCTCTCGGGTGAGCTGTTTGTATTTGTGCTCCTCATTTTTGTCTGAAAAAGAGGAAGCAAGAATACGGCAGCTTTTCCCTTTAACAAAACTATTGAGTTGCACTTAAGAGTTGAATTCAAGATATAATTTATACTTATTTTCCATCCTGGATTACTTACACTCCTCATGTAAAACCAGTGTTACGGGTACCACAACTACCTTTAACATTTGGTGCGGACAATTTCAACTCTAATTTATTTCCACATTCTTTACAAATAGCATTTTCTCTATCGTTGAATGATTTCAATAAACTAATTGACAAAGAACAAACATTGCAAAAATATGAATAAAATGGCATTATTTTTTCATTTCCTTCTCCTGAGGAACATAATTAACACCTCAGGTATTTATCCCGTATTCTTTTGATATATATCTGTTCATCATTATCCATACAATGTAAAATAAAGTATAAAATATCCACTATATACTTTCTATTGCATTTTGGAGTAATGAATTAACTTTTTGTGCTTCTTCAATAAGATTATTATCATTAGCTAATGAAAGTATTTTTTCTGCATTGATTGCAGAAATTGTTGTAGAATTATCTTCATTTTCCCAAACTACTACATTACATGGTAACAACAAACCAATATCAAAATTTACCTGTAAAGCATCATGTGCAATTTGGGGATTACAAGCACCTAAAATTTTATACGGTAAAAAATCTACATCTAATTTTTCTTTAAATGTCTTTTTAACATCAATTTCAGTAATAATTCCGAATCCTTGATTTTTCAAAGCTTCTCGAATTTTTAATTCACTTGTTGAAATATCCATTTCAACTTTTTTTGAATATCCTAAATTCATTTACTTTCCTTTTTTAACCAAATTTCAGGGATATACCACATAAAACCCATAAACGTACCATACAATGTACTATTTGTAGGTTTCGATGTAATTGCACAAGTACCTGAGTTACATCCAATAAAATAAAAATATAGATACCCCAATGTTGCACCAATTAAAGATGCAAATATAATTTTAACAACTATTTTCATATTGATTTTGAATTCCATGCTTTCATCCCACCTTCGATATTTATGGCATCAATTCCATTTTTTCTCAATAAGGCAGTAGCTGTTTGCGACCTATTACCGCTTCTACAAATAATATAGAGAGGTAAATTTTCTGCATTTTTTAAATTTGATACTAATTTTTCCTGATCTGATAATGGCATAAGCTCTGCATTGGGTATATGTTTTAGTGGACCAAAATATTCATGTGATTCTCTTACATCTATTACTCTTATTGAATTATCCTTATTATAAATTTTTATAAATTCATCCATTTTGATTGAAGATGTTGTATTTTCTGATTTACATCCAGTAACTAATGTTGCAAAAACTAAATGTATAATGATAAAAATTTGCTTCAATTAATAACCCCTTTATATGTTGATGATAATTATTTTATGACGTTACAAATTATTTTAAATTTAATAACTTTAATAATTTTTTAGATATATCATCGGGAGATTTTTGATTATTTTCAGATATTTTATAAATGTTTACTACTTTTTTTATAGAATCAAATTGTATTCTACAATCAGGACAGTTTTCTAAACTTTTTTTAACTTCATTACAGACTTCTGAATTAATATCTTTACCAAATTGATTGCATATTTTTTTTAATTCTTTTTTGCTATGCGAATGCTTCATTTCCCCATCCTTTTTAAATAATAATTTGAAAGTTTATTCTTTAAAAACATTCGAGCACGCATTAGTCTAATTTTTACGTTAGATTCGCTCAGACTCAATATTTTTGCAGTGTCACTAATAGAGTTTTCCTCAATATCTCTCAAGATAAATACAATTCTAAGTTTTGGATTTAATTCTTTAAGAAATTTATTTAACTCATTTTTAAATTCTTTATCATTTAAACTTATGGAATCAAAATGAGGTAATTCTATGACCAAATTTGAGTTATGTGTATTATAATCAACTGTATCAAAATCAATTAAAAAGTTTTCTGGATTTTTTTTCTTAACTTTTCTAAAGCAGTATTTGTTGTAATTTTATACAGCCATGAATAAAGAGATGATTTTTGTTTAAATGATTTTAAATTTTTAATCATTTTTATAAAAGTATCCTGCAATATATCTTCAGCATCCTCTTTGTTTCTCATAATTTTGAATGCAAAATTATATAATCTCGGGGAATACTCTTTAACTATTTCAGATAAAGCAAGTTGATCGCCGTGTATTGCACGGTTTATCCATTTTGATTCATCAAACAATAAATTTTCCTTTAATAATTAAATCTGAAATTTACAACAGTGAATTAATTTTTGTGGTTATGCTATTTTTAGGTTGAGCACCTACAATTTTATCTACTAGTTTTCCATCTTTATAAAAAAGCATTGTAGGAATTCCTCTAATTCCCATTTCTTGCGATTTTAAATTTTGATCTGAATTTAATTTGCAAATTTTTGCTTTTCCATCATATTCAATGGCAATTTCATCAATCAATGGTCCTAATAACTTACATGGTCCACACCAGGGTGCCCATACATCAACTAATACTACACCATTATAATTTTCAACTTCTTCTTTCCAAGTTGAATCAGTAATATGAACCGTTTTATTTTCAGTTGAAAAAAAGCCAAACATTCTATTCTCCATTTTTATATAGATGAGATGAAATATTAAAACAGAAGTTACAAATTAATTATGTTGAATTACCCAACTCAATGCTGCAAATAATAAGATTATAATTATTATAATATTTTTAGCTTTTTTCATTTTCACTTTACATTTAAAAATTTACCGCCCAGAATTTCTGGGCGGTGTCAACTAAATAATATTGGTCATTTAATATTGGAGAATACTTCTCTCGATTACTATTTAGTTAATTTTTACTGATTTAATATAATATCTATCACTTGAATAATATCGACAATATCAACTGTGTTATCATTAGTAATATCAGCATTAATATCAAATGGAGTATTTCCTAATGCTATTTGTACCATATTAATAACATCGATAACATCTAAGCTGCCATCATCATTCACATCAAGCGAAGGAATGTTTACTTGTATTGTTGAGACCATTTGATTTTCACCCCATAAAATTCCAAGATCAATATCAAAATATACTCCTAAATCTGGTTTCCATACCCTCATGACTATAGGATTACCCGAAATAAATCCAGGTAACAATAGTCCATTCTCTTCACAAACATTTAGGTTACCATAAGCAAACAATGTTAATGGTGAGCCATCCCATACTCCAGATGCAGTTACTGTTTCTCCAAATATCTCATCACAAGTGTCACCATTAATAATCCCTTGGTAATCAAGTAGTCCAATTTCATCACCAATATCAGCACGAGTTCCATTATTTGTTGCATCAATCGTAATAAAATTAAACAATCCATCGCCTGAAGAATTATAATAGTTCATGTATTCTATATATAAATCTAAAAACTCTTCAGAAAAATACTCACCCACATCCCATTCTTCGTTTTCATCCGATAATTCCCATTCATTTTCTTCACATTCGCCATCATCATCCCAAGTACATAGAGGTATTGCATTACATACTAACTGTGATAAATCATCACATCCATCATCATCTAATTCAAATAAAGATTGTGCAATAAGTAGGCCATTTTCGCTATACAGCCCAACAAATGATAAATTTGAAACTGGAAAATATTCTGAAGGTAAATTAGTATCACCTATACCATCAGTCATAATTATCCATTCAAACAATCCTGAATTGTCTGCAATAAAATCATAAACTAATACATTATTAAACTCGAGGTAGTAATTATTGTTAGGCATAAGATTCTTTATATCAAACTCAATACTATTTATATCTTGTGAATCTATTTTAGTTTTTACTTTACCAAAATGGATTTCATTATTATACTCTTCCTCAACTTCAAATTCAGCATGTGCACGAAATAAATAGTTTTCTCCTTCGTCATCTTCATTATCTTCATTATCTTCATTATCTTCTAATTCAATACAACTTTCATCTTCATCACTCCATTCACAATCAGTTAATAAAATACATTCCTCATAGTCATAGGATTCACATTCTTGTTCATCTTTTCCCAAAAGGAAGCTCATTCCAAGCAAAACTATCAACCAAATAATTTTTAAGTTAATATTATTTAATTTCATAACTATAACCTACTTTCAACACTGCATTGTTACAAGATGCTTTTGCCGTTAATTGTAATACACTTGGATAACTAATATTTAATTTATTTGCGAGATTTTTTTTTGAATTACCATATTGATTATATAAAAAATTTATAACTGAACTTTCAAACTCAGCATTTAAATTTTTCCACCCTTTTTCCGAATTTAATTCTATAAAAGTTTTAACAACTGAGGGAGTTTGTATTTTTGAATATTTTTCTACTCGTTTTTTAGCTGTAAAAAATGTTCTTTCAGCGATTCCCAAATTTTCCGATGCCTCTGAAACATTTTTAAATCTCTTTAACTGATCTTTAAATATTGCATGTTGAAAAATCCCTCTTATATCGTTCAAAGTTTTATCAATAGTAAAATCTAATTCATGTTCTTTTTTATATTTTTTTTCAGCTAATATTTTTGAATATTTTTGTAAAAATGGAACATATGCACTTATCGCTTTTTTTATATCACCTCTACATTCAAAATTTCTATCTATAAGTTCAATTCCAGATTCATATGCTTTTTTGTAATATTCATTTGCAAAACTAATTTCAATCATCTTTTCAGAACACAGCCCTAAATAGAAACAAGTACCTGGAATCAAATAAAAAACACCATTTTCATTTGCAATATTTAAAGCTGATTTAAAATAATTTTTTGCGTTATAAACATCTTCATTTACTAAATACAAATACCCAATGTTTGCGAAAGTAAAACTTTTAGTGTAAAAACTATCGGCACTTTCAATGACATTTAATAAAATTTCTTTTGCTGATTCAAATTTCCCACAATGATAATTTAACATTCCAACATCATGCATTATTGCTGAATGTATATGAGAAAAATTATGTTTTTGGGCAATTTCTAAACCCAATTCATATGATGATTGAGCTTTATTAAAATCTCCATTTTTTCTGTGTATATTACCAATATTTTTATAATGGTAAGCAAAAGTTGAATTTGCGTTAACACTCTTAAAATACTCAGCTGATTCGTTTAAATCAAATAATACATCATTGTTATTTTCACGAGAAGTATTTACAATCTCATAATAACGAGCAATTCGAAGTAAATATTCAGAATTTGTTAAATTGGGAATTGATTTTAAAATCATTTTTGCATGTGTATGATTATTTATGATTACTAAAAAACCAACCATCTCTAACAATACAAATGCTTTTGAATCGCCATGAGAATCATTAAGAAGTGAGTACGCTTTTGATAATGAGCTAGCTGCCATTAAAAATTCACCGTTCCCAATATGACATTTTGCAATTCCAGTATATAATGCAGATAGTTTAGAAGGGTCAGATTCATTTTCTAGTAATAATAGTAATTGTTCTTGGGTTTCAGGAATTGAAAATTGATTAAACTTTGAGACATGTGCAACAAATTCTACCCATCTTCTATTAGAGTTCAAATTAGAAGGTAAAGATTCACTCATTTCTACATTTTTACTTGATTCAAATATTTCTGGTAAATAATTCATCAATTTTTATTTTCTACTAATTTACTAAACTTTCTATAATTTTTTTGTGTACTTCATCAATTTTTATTGAGAACCCGCTTTTAGCAGATTACCAAAAGCGGGTTCTCATACTCTCTTACTTTTGTGGTCTTGAGAATAAGGAAAGGCAGCAAGACGAAACTCGATATTTCTGAGGAGAAATTTGCCTCTCCAATTCTATATCTATTTGAGTAACATTACTCTTTGAGTAGATGCATGACCTACTGATGATGTTGCAGTAATGAAATATACACCACTTGAGTATGACTGTGCATCCCATGTGAATGAATAATCATTTGCTTCCATATATCTATCCGCTAAAGTACTTATCAATTGTCCCATCACGTTGTAAACTTTTACACTTACAAACCCTGACTTTGAAATATTTAAGTCAATTGTTGTACTTGGGTTAAATGGGTTGGGATAGGCCGCACTTAGCATAAACTCAGTTGGCGAAATTATAACTTCAATTTCTCCTTGTGAATTTGCAACAACAACATCCAAAATTTCGTATTCACCCTGTACCGTAAATAATTCATCTGATTCAGGTGCGATAATAATCAATGTTGTTTTATTATCATAAGTTACATATTCAGTAACCATTGCATTATGTGTTAAATTAATATCAAAATTTTGATTATGGGCTAATTCCATTTGAACTGCACCAATATATCCATTTGATTTAATTTTCAATCCATTTTCAGACTTTATTAATTGTCCATAAGTTGCATCAGATGCTCTTTGTCCAATAATTAAGTTTACAATTTGAACAATGTCAACTACATTAATTGCACCATCTTCATTCATATCTGAAGTCCAAATTTGATATTCAGTTGGATCTATGCCAGATAGAATAATGTCAACCAATTGAACAATATCTAATACATTAGTTTCACCGTCTTCATTAAAGTCACCATTTCTTTGTTCCATAAATGTAATTGCAGTACATCCCTCATCAACTATATTAAGCTCTTCAGCAGAGGGGTTACTTGCAACGGTATTAGAAATACAAATTTCTGATCCTTCACTTGTTTCTAATGTTAGAATTGTTAAAACTCCTTCACCAGCAGGAATAACAGCACCATCTAATGAAAATGCAACTAGAATATTTGTGTCTTCACTTAACTCCACACTAAAACCAAGTTCTTCTAACAATCCGCCTGTTGCAGCGTTTATACCCGTATTTACCGAATTTAGTGAAAATTGTATACCAGAAATATCACTATCACTGTTATAATTAAGTTCAATAGATGATTGTTCGGGATTAAAAACACCAAACCCTAATGAAACTCCGTTTGCTACATCATTGCCGTTATCATCATTATTATCAGTAGCATCTTCACAGTCACCTTCTATACAAGACTCACCTTCTGCACAGTCTTCATCAGATACACACTCAGTGTTATCATCATTTGTGTCTTCATCAGAATCATCGTCTTCATCAGAATCATCGTCTTCATCAGAATCGTCATCTTCATCAGAATCATC
>CAYFMU010000039.1:0-8960 GCA_964344315.1 uncultured bacterium
CATAGTCGACAAGGTCACAGGTTGAACCATCTCCACCACATATACCGCAATCGTCTATTAGAGCAGTACCAAAACATTGGTTGTTGCAGTCTAAAAATTCATTAAAATCATACCCTGTGGATCCACCAGTACACAAACCACATTCATCAATCTCTGCATTGCCACCCCATTCATTATTACAGTCTTGCACACAGTCGTTGGCATCATCCATATCACATACGCCACAATTATCTGTATACCCATCATTGTATGGGTCTGCATCGCAGGTACCACATTCATCAAGGTAGGCATTTCCATTAAGTTCGCCATTGCAGTCGGTACAGGATGCGTTTTCACCCCCACACACACCACACACATCTATTACATTTTCCACTTCCCACATATTAATGGTAGACTGACTCAATACCAGGGTAAAATCTTCACTTTGGCAATCAAATTCACCCAATGAATATTCACTCAATACATATAATTTCATAAAGGCACCATTGTCATCAATTTCATTAATGTAAAATTGTCCCTCTCCCACACCTGAAAAAGTATTTGAATTATATAAATCTCCAATGAGGATGTAATCTTCAGCTTCTATATCATAGTTGGTGAATTGCGAATAGGCTTGTCCAAAAATTATATATTGAAAACAATTTTCAGATTCATGCACTTGAACATCGCCCAGTTCATTTATCATTTCTATATAGGATTCACCGGCACAATCGCTGAAATTTCCATAACAATCAGAAAACTCCGTAGTATATTCACATTCACCATTATCCGTAGCATTGGGGTTAAAATTACAGGCAGTATTATCAGTACAACCCACCACCTCTAACTCATCGCAGACATCATCACCATCAACATCATTTATACAATTGTCATCACAATCATAATAATTTTCAGCATAAATACATGAATCATCTGAATAGCTAGCAAAGGGGTTAAAATTACATGCTGAGGGGTCAACACAACCAAATAATGCTTCCTCACATTGGTCATTACCGTTTATAATATCATTTACCAATAATACAATATCTTGTACATTTTTAATATTATCATTATTCATATCGCCCAGGCATTGGGCAACCAGTGTGGTGGTTAAGAAGGTGGTCGTAATCAGTATAAATGAACGCATAATAAACTCCGAATTTGTGCACAAAGTTTAGGGAATTAAGGCATATACAGTCAAGAGAAAATTGAATTTAGGGGATTCAACTTAAAATCGGTTTAAACTGAGGGTGATGGAAAAATCTACACCTTTCATAGAATTTATGGATAATCCATTTCTGTAGGCTATGCCCACATCTAAATTTGCAGGACCTATGTTAAAGCCTGTACCCAAACTGAGACTCTGTCCATAAATACCCCCAAAGGCAACACCTGCCCTTAATGTCACAATGGGATAATGGGTAATTTCGGTGGCAAATGCAACTCGCCATTTATCATATCCACCTAAGTCTGTAGAGAAGCCTGTACTCAAATCAGCCATAATGCGAACACTCTCGTCATATTTTCGGGAAATTCCAATTCTAAAGATTGAAGGATAATTGGTGGTCATAGTATTTGAAGATAGCGTATCCAATGTTGCATCTGTAATTTCAGAAGATGGAATTAAGTATGAAAGGCTATCTGGCAGTGTTACGACTAGAGAATCAGTGGTTTCAAATCCAAATGGAGTTACATCTTCCACCAATATTACTTTATATCCATTTCTAAATACCATTTCATTCATGGGTTTTGATGATAAATTGGTGGCATTGAGTGAATCTATTTGCAAATTATAATAGTAAAATTCATTGGGTCGCAGATAGTATTCAGTGGGAACGGCACCTTTGATTGTTTCTTCTAATGATGTTCTTAAAAAGTGATCCTGTGACCACGAAATAGACCCAAATAAGTTGGTTACGGATGCACCAAACTGCACACCATTTTCAAACTCTCGAGATAATATTCCCACATCTAATCCAAAGCCATTGCCCCCAATGGCCTGTTTCATTAAAAAACTTCCTTGGCCCGTAAATGCAGTGGAATCGGTTCTAAAATATGAGGTATCTACTGCTTCAAAGGTTGAGTAAAAATATCCCAAAATATATTTTGCGGTAAGCCCAAATGTAAATTCATCTTTGGCAAAGGCATAAGAGAATGCCGTTTCTTGAACGGTCATTACCTCTAATGGTAATTCAATAGATAAATCCCGACCAATCTCATTTCCGTAGAATAACAAATCTACAAACCCTTGAGGAATACCAAATTTAGTGTAAATTTTTGGAGTGGTATTTAAGGCATACTGTTTATAGGAAAAATTTAACACAGGAAGTGGAAATATTATATCTGTGTAGAAAATAATTCCATCATCTTTAAATATATAATCTAACTCTTCCTTGGGATAATAATATTCAGCATTGGGGTCTTCAAGGTTTACTCCATTTAATTCATTAAAAGAGTTTAACGATAAGGTATTATTACCCACCCCCAAATTTAATGTGAGTAGATTTATTGAAAATTTGCTGCTGTAATACAAGTTGGCAGGGTTTATTCCTACACATTGGTATCCTCTGGATGCAATGGTATATGCCCCATTTAAACCCAACATTCGTGCATCATGATTAAATTGCCCAAATGTAATGGTTACAAATAAGGACAGAATGAAAAATATTCTATTCATCTTCTTCCTCAGATGAACCACCAATAATACCTTGAGAGTTAAGGGTGAAGGTTATAAAGGATTTAAGATGTAAGTAATTTGATGTTTGAAATGTGCGTGGTGTTCCTGCAGTACTACTAAATGTAATCATAGGCACCATGTAATGGGTATCATCTTCAGTGAGCCATCCCATTCTTAATGTGTCAATTTCAAGACTATTTGCATTTATTTTAGGATAATCTGGGTCTACAAATCCTGTATTTGCATCAACTGAGTCGGGACCTTCAAAATCTAAATTAAACAATCGGCCTATCCAAAATTGGTGTGAACTATCCGCATCATAGAAATCTACACGCAAGGCTCTGTTTCCATTTTCAAACCATTGCGAATATTCTGTATATGCAATATTATTATCTAATGAATCATTAAACACAGTTAATAAAGAATCGTAATGTAAGTTGGTAGAAATCAAGCTATCTACATACAACGGGAAAAATGTACTGTCTGATATGAGAAGTGCTAAATCACCACCAATGGGTGAGCTATTGAGTATTTCAATATTAATTTCAGCACTGACTAATGATGAATCAATTTGCTCTGCCGTATTTCTATCAAATGCCTCTAAAGTGGTCATATTATCTTCAGGCATGAATGTGAGGTCCTGCTTAAAAATAAATGCCAATGGAGCAATTAATTCAAAAGTACCCCAAATATTTGTGGATGGTGCCAGCACCCCAGTTCCATTAATCCACACTCCAGCATTCATTTGCATTTGCTCAGGACCAAAGTTTAACAAATCTATAAAACTAGATAAATTTTCATCAGCATAGACCAGGGTATCTGAACTCATAAGCTGAGTCGTGTCACTACCACAATATTTATTGGTAATTTGGTAACTTCTATTTATTTGAATAATGGTACGGGCAGTATCTCCAATTTCATATACACAATCTAAAGTAGAGCTTGGCGCATTAATATTGGTAGAAATAGAAACCGGATCAATGGTTATACCTGCTTTTTCACCATCAATTTGGAAATCAAGAACTACGGGGATTCCAATTTGATTAAACAAGTCTATTTCCATAATTAAATCAAATAATTCAAATCCTTCAAAACCTGTGGGCATTCCCTCAATAGGGGTGCTCTCAGAAGGGGCAAAGTCTAAACTATCTGCAATAGCACTAATATAGGCTAATTCTAAGTTTGACATTTGTGCATTATAGCTAATACCGCCAAAACTTAACTGATTATTCTCTGGGATAACGGTATATTCGCCAGGTTCAATATTAAAATCGTATGACATATTGATGCTACTAAAGCTCTCAGACTCTTGTGCATCAGCAGCAATTAAATATGAGGCTAAATTGATATCCTCAGTCTTATTTCCATCAATGGTAATAGGCACTGTTAATGATGCACCATTTTCATCAAAGAAATTATCCATATTGATGTTAAAATCAATAGGTACAATAAAACTACTCTCAAACTCCATAGCCAAATTATTCAGGGTGTCATTGGATGTATCACTTACCTTCACCCCTTTAATATTAAATCCATTAAAACCAGGCAATGATATGGGTTCAGGCGATGGAATATTTTCAGAAAGAACCTCTTGAATCCCCGCATCAATTTCAACTACAACTTGACCAATTTCAGTTGCAGAAATCTCCATGCTAATGGTGAGTTTCCCATTATCCCCCGTGGATGCATCTATTTCTTGATACGTCCACCCATCTGAGTATTCCCCTTCAGAACATTCACCACTACAGTATTGCTCTAGTCCTGAAAGAAACACACATTCAGTTTGAGTATTACAATCTGTATCTTGGGAACATGGCATACCAACTAGGCCTGAAGAGCAAATAGGTATAGGTAGAGCCGTTAAATCACAAACGCCATCATTTGTAAAATTTTGATTATTGCATGTAGCATCTAAGGGGTACACTAACCCACTTTGTTCTAAACTGGTACCATTCCAAGTTAATGTTGCATAGGCATATATGGGTGGATTTAATGATGGACTGGTAAAATTAGAAAAATCCCCTAAATATGGATATTCACCACAACTTAAATCGGTAAGTCCCAAATATCCATCAGAGCCACAATAATATAATGGTACACAAGTTCCCGAACATTCATTATTACATGCATTATCTGCAATGTATACACTGGGAGTAGAAAATGATGATGCATCTTCAATTGGCGATAATAAATCATCACACAAGTAAATAGGTGGTACATCTAAATTGGGGAAGCAATCCGTTTGATCTGGTGTTTGATTGGGATCAATTACAATATTAAACGCATATTCAATATCATTGAGCATATCAATAGTTACGGGTGAAGTGGAAAATTGCTTCTCCTCTTCAAATTCTGTATATGGATTCAATTCTGTGGCATCAACTTCCCAAATTGTGGACTCACCACTAACAATACTCAGATTAATACTGGATATTTGAAATGGTAAATCATTGTTAACATTTAATTTAAAAAATCCTTCAGAAAGTTGAACGGATTTAAGTTGGAAAAAGGATTCATCATTATCGCCCAAATTAATTAAAGAAGACGTTTGAATCGTACTAGAAATGTTTTGATTTAAATAGTCTGAGAAGGAATCATAATTTAAAAATGACGGACTAAAACATTCAAATGCAATACCCTTTGCCTCAACACTATCTACTAATTCTATAAGTTTATCTGCTAAGTTTACTTCTTGTGGGTCTAATGCATAGTCTACAATTTTACCATCACCATCCTCATCCAAATTGATGGCATCTTGTGCAAAATCACCGGTAATGGGTGGTGTACTCAGAGTAATATTAAAAATTGAATCTGGAATTCCTTGTGGATCTAATTCACCAGGGAACTCAATTTGAATTTGATTATTGGTGGTATCAACGGTTAATACATTACCTTGCAATATTCCCTCAAACCCCATCACTTGATCTATAAGTGGCATGGTTAATGGGATATGCCATTGGGGAGGCTCCCATTTTTCGGGGGTATCTACAGAGCAACTATAAAACAATACAAAAAGAAGAGTGTGTAAAACTCTTCTTTTTAATAAACGTATATAACTAAATAATGTAATTATTTTAATAACGGTAATGCTCCGGCTTAAACGGCCCCTCTTTATCAACACCGATATATTTGGCTTGTTTATCTGTCATTTTAGTTAGCTTAACACCAAGATGAGCTAAATGTAATCGAGCTACTTCTTCGTCTAATTCCTTCGAAAGGACATGAACGCCTTCCGTCACTTCACCTTTCCACAAGGCAATTTGTGCTAATACTTGATTGGTAAATGAATTTGACATTACAAATGATGGATGCCCCGTTGCATTTCCTAAATTTACAAGTCTACCACGAGAGAGTAAGATAATTGAATGACCATCTTCAAATGTAAACTTATCAACTTGAGGTTTAATATTATCTTCTGTAATTGATTCACTATTTTCAAGATATGCCACATCTATTTCATGATCAAAATGCCCAATATTACAAAGGATTGCATTATTTTTCATCTTTTCCATATGTGCACCGGTTATAACATCACAGTTTCCAGTTGTGGTAACAAAAATATCACCATATTCACAGGCTTCCTCCATAGTTACAACTGAGAAACCTTCCATCGCTGCTTGTAGAGCACAAATTGGATCAATTTCAGTAACAAATACCTGCATACCATAACCCGCCATTGATTGGGCACAGCCTTTACCAACATCACCAAATCCACATACAACTACTTTCTTACCTGCCAGCATAATATCAGTCGCCCGTTTAATACCATCAGCTAATGATTCTCTACAGCCATATTTATTATCAAATTTAGACTTTGTTACTGAATCATTTACATTGATGGCGGGGAAAGGCAAATTACCTTCTTCCATTAATTGATATAAACGGTGTACACCAGTTGTAGTTTCTTCGGAAACTCCCTTAATTTCTGGAATCAAATGTTGGTATTTTTCTAAAATAATTTGGGTAAGATCACCACCATCATCTAATAGTATATTGGGGCCAAGGCCATTTCCAAAATCAAGGGTTTGCTCTACGCACCACCAATATTCTTCTTCGGTTTCACCTTTCCACGCAAAAACAGGATACCCTGCTTTAGCAATGGCTGCTGCAGCATGATCCTGCGTAGAATAAATGTTACATGAAGACCATCGTACATCTGCTCCTAAATCCACTAATGTTTCAATAAGTACTGCAGTTTGAATTGTCATATGAATACACCCTGCAATTCGTGCACCTTTTAATGGTTTTTCATCGCCATATTTTTTACGTACAGCCATTAGCCCTGGCATTTCTGCTTCTGCCAAGAGAATCTCTTTTCTTCCAAATTCAGCAAGTTTTATATCTGCAACTTTATAGTCTGTAAAATTAGTATTTACTTCTGGTTCAGCCAATGTTGATACCTTCATTTGCCAATTCCTTTAATTCTGTTATTTTATCTGTATTTTCCCAAGTATACCCATCTCTACCAAGATGACCATATGCAGCTAAGGGTTTATATTCAGTATGTCTTAAATTCAAAGATTCAATGATACCCTCAGGTTTTAAATTAAATATCTGTTGAACGATACTTGTGAGCTCTGTGTCTGATATAATACCCGTCCCCATAGTATCAACTAAGAATGATACTGGCTCTGCAACACCAATACTATATGCTAACTGAATTTCGCAACGCTCTGCTAGATCCGCAGCAACTATGTTTTTTGCAATATATCTAGCCATATATGCAGCTGATCTGTCCACTTTTGAGGGATCCTTTCCAGAGAACGCTCCCCCGCCATGTCGAGCATAACCGCCATAGGTGTCCACAATAATTTTCCGTCCAGTTAACCCTGTATCTGCTTTTGGTCCACCCTCAACAAAACGGCCTGTACCATTAATAATAAAGTTTTCTTCGTAAGGATAATCATATTGACCGAGTACAGGCTTGATAACATGATTGATCATATTTGATGCAATAAATTTCAACTCTTCATCTTCAGAGTCATTGAATTGATGCTTCATATCTTCATGTTGAGTGGCCAAAACTACTTTAGTAATTTTTACTGGGGTATACCCATCATATTCAACGGTAACTTGAGTTTTGCCATCGGGACGCAACCATGGGAATTGGCCACTTTTACGCACTTCCGCTAATTTCTCAGCCAATCGATGTGAAAGAATAATGGGCAGTGGCATAAGTTCTGGTGTTTCTTTACACGCAAACCCAAACATTAAGCCTTGGTCACCAGCCCCCTGTTCCCTATCTTCAGTCTTATCTACACCCTGTTTTATATGGGGACTTTGCTCATCAATGTATAAGGAAATATTTAGTGATTTAGCGTCAAACCCTTCATCATCGTAAGTATATCCAATATCTTCTACAGTTTTACGAATTATATCTTCATAATTAGGATGATTTTCAGTGGTGATCTCACCTGAAATTACCACCAAGTCCGTCGTAGTTAAGGTTTCACAGGCAACCCTACCAGCAGGATCATTTGATAATATTGCATCTAAAATAGCATCAGAAATTTGATCACTAACTTTATCAGGATGCCCCTCTGTTACTGATTCTGATGTAATAACATAATTTTTGTTCATTTATAACCTTTAAATAACAGCTTCTAAAACTTGGTTATGGCCAATAATTTGGTTTTCCAATTTACAACCTTTTACAGTTGCACCTGATAATACAATTACATTGTTTAGCTCCGCATTATCCACTTTACAATTTTCCATAATAGTGGTATTCAATAATTCAGAATTAGCAACTTCAGCACTTTGATGAATAACATTATTACTTTTTCTCGCCAAAAGGATTTTATTGGTTTCTAAAAGTGTTTCAGGAATTCCACAATCTAAACAATTATCAATCATCTTATACATAAATGGATGATCATTTTCTAACATATGTTGTAATGCATCAGTTAATTGATATTCATCTTTTGTTTTAATATCATTATTAAATAAATATTGAAGTGATGTTAATAGAGTTTTTTGCGATCTAATTCCATAAATTCCTGCTATTGCTAAATTGCTCTTAGGAAATTCAGGTTTTTCTACAAATTTAGTAATACGTGTAGATTCTGTTTCCACAATACCAAATCGTTGAGGGTCTGGAACTTCAAAAACACCAATAGTATTTTCATTCTCTTTCATAAATGTAGAATAATCTAATTCATAAATAGAATCACCTAACAAAATGAGAACAGGTTCATTTATATCCTCTAAACCTAAACTAATTGCATGCCCTAATCCTAATCGGTCAGTTTGCTCTACAAAATTAAATTTCAATTCAGAATTTAAAGAATTACAAAAATCAATA
>CAYFMU010000040.1:0-8499 GCA_964344315.1 uncultured bacterium
GTCATTGAAAAAGAAGGATCTTTTTGGATTAATTCAAATGAAGAATACACTTATGATGAAAACGACTTATTGGGTTCAGGATGGAACATTTTTGAATAAATTTATAGGAATAAAGTATGACAAAATTTAACAGCCAAAAAGCACCGGAACCCGTAGGACTTTACCCTCATGCACGACAAGTGGGTAATCTATTGTATTTGTCTGGTGTGGGACCACGAGAACGAGGTAAAAAAGAAATTCCGGGGGTTACATTAGATGAGAGTGGCAATATTATATCATACGATATTGAAGCTCAGTGTCACTCTGTATTTGCCAATGTAAAAGCAATTTTAGAAGAATCAGGCTCATCATGGGATCAACTTATTGATGTAACGGTATTCCTCACCAATATGAAAGATGATTTTACTATATATAATAAAATTTATGCCGAGTATTTCAAAGAGAATCAACCGTGCAGAACAACTGTAGAGATTAATTGTCTCCCCACGCCAATAGCTATAGAATTGAAATGTATAGCTATAATATGAAGGAAAATGAAGCAGGGAGAATGGAACAAGGAATTCAGTTTGAGCAAAATTGAATCATTTGAGGATTTGCTGGTTTGGCAGGAAAGTATGCTGTTGATAAAAGAACTTCATCTTTCATTAGACTTTGATAAATATAATCCATTGATTAACCAGATTTTTAAATCAGCTATTTCAATTCCTTCCAATATTGCTGAAGGGTTTGAGAGGCAAACCAATAAAGAATATATTCAATTTTTATACATTGCTAAAGGTTCTTGTGGTGAATTAAGAACTCAGCTTAAAATTGCGTCGGACATTGGGAAATTATCAAACTCAGAATTATCTGTATTCATAATTATTACAAAGAAAATTTCATCAATGCTTTTCAAACTCATTCAAACTAGAAAAGAAAATTTTTAATTGAGTAATACTTCCATGTTCCGTTTTCCCTTTTCCTTTCTCCCTAATAAAACCGGAGCGTAATCATGAGACAACCAATTAACTTCAAAAACTGGATAAACGAAAACCGACACTTACTTAAACCACCTGTAGGAAATCAGGTTGTTTACGAAGATACAGATTTTATAATTATGGTGGTTGGCGGACCAAATACACGAAAGGATTATCATGTAGATCCCATTGAGGAATTTTTTTATCAATTGGATGGGGATATGCTGTTAAATATCATTGAGGACGGTAAGCCTAAAGACATCCATATTAAAGAGGGCGAAATTTTCCTTCTCCCCAAATTTGTACCTCATTCACCGCAACGATTTGAAAATACAGTAGGACTTGTGGTTGAATATAAACGGGAATCAGGTCAGTTAGATGCTTTTCAGTGGTATTGTGATGATTGCCACGCTTTATTACATGAAGTAGAGGTGCAATTGGAAGATATAGTAAAACAGCTTCCTCCACTTTTTGACGCATTTTGGGCTAACGATGAGGCACGGACATGTTCACAATGTTCTGCCTATTTGGAGAAACCTTAATGTTCAAAATTGACATCCATACGCATATTCTACCTGAAAATCTTAATGAAGTAACAGACACATTTTCTGACCCTCGATTTTTACGCATGGATCCCATTGATGACAATACAGCCATGCTCAGAAAAGATGAAAAAGCATTTCGTAAAGTGGAATGTAATTGCTGGAGCCACCGCGCAAGAATTCAAGACTGTAACAATACTTCAGTAGATGTGCAGGTGCTTTCCACAATTCCTGTATTGTTTTCCTATTGGGCTAAAACGGATGAATGTTTAGAATTATCTCAATTTTTGAATAATCATATCGCTGAAATTTGTAAAGATAATCCAAGCCGATTTCTGGGTTTGGGTACTATTCCTATGCAAGAAACTGACATAGCAATTGCCGAAATGGATAGATGTGTCAATGAACTAAATCTTCCTGGAATTGAAATTGGTTCAAATATTAATGGATTAAATTTATCGGAACCGCAATTTCATCCCATTTTTGAACATGCTGAAAAAATAGGATGCTCTATTTTCATCCATCCTTGGGAAATGATGGGTCAAGGTGATATGCAAAAATATTGGTTACCGTGGCTGGTAGGTATGCCGGCAGAGACTTCACGCGCCATTTGCTCATTGATTTTCGGTGGAGTATTTGAAAAATATCCCAATTTAAAAATTTGTTTTGCCCATGGCGGCGGAGCTTTTCCATTTACTGCTGGGCGTGTTGATCATGGTTTTAATGTCCGCCCAGATTTATGTGCCATTGATAATGAGGTTCTGCCTTCATCCTATTTGCAGCATTTTTATGTGGATTCATTGGTACATGACGAACATGCCATGAATTATTTACTAAACACTATGGGAGCCAATCAAATTGCCATGGGCTCGGATTATCCTTTTCCATTGGGAGAGCATCATCCAGGTGAACTCATTGAGTCTATGGAACTAGATAATTCCACCAAACAGCGACTTTTAGCAGGAACCGCATTGGAATGGCTAGGACTTAATGAAAGTAATTATATTGGAAAGTAATTTTACCACCGATAGAGATTGTGCAAAATTTTTAGATTCTAAAGACTCTTTGGCTAAGCTTCGCAATAAATTTTATTTTCCCAAGACTAATACTAGCGAACCGTTTATATATTTCTGTGGAAATTCTTTAGGCCTGCAACCTCATACTGCGTCATCATTTATTCAGGATGAATTAGACGCGTGGAAAAAATATGGCGTAGATGGTCATTTTAACGCAAAACGCCCATGGATGCCCTATCATGAATTTTTAACCCAATATTCTGCGGAGTTGGTAGGTGCCTTAGAAAAAGAAGTGGTAGTGATGAATTCTCTCTCGGTAAACCTCCACTTACTTATGGCATCTTTTTATCGTCCAAATGGCAAAAGGAAAAAAATCCTTATTGAAAATAATGCTTTTCCATCTGATAGATATGCAGTGCAATCACAATTGAAATTTCATAAAAATCATCCTACAGAGGATTTGATGATTCTCCAACCTGATAAAGGTGAAGTAATTTCTACAGAGTGGATTTTAGATTGCTTTGAGCATCATGGCGATGAGATTGCTTTAGTACTCATGGGAGGTGTGAATTATTATTCAGGACAAGCCTTTGACATGAATGCTATTACACAAAAAGCGCATGAGCATGGCTGTATAGTAGGATTTGATTTAGCTCATGCTACTGGAAATTTGGAGATGCATCTCCATGACTGGGGTTTAGATTTTGCGGCTTGGTGCGGATACAAATATCTTAATGGTGGTCCTGGGGCACCGTCAGGTATGTTTATTCATGAACGACATTTGGGACTAAAGGACATTCCCCGTTTTGAGGGTTGGTGGGGTCACGATAAATCAACACGATTTAAAATGCCGGACGAATTTATCCCCATGGATACAGCTGAAGCGTGGCAACTTTCTAATCCTCCAATTTTTGCCATGGCACCACTATTAGCCAGTTTGGAAATATTTCATGAAGCAGGGATTACTAATTTGAGAGAAAAGTCTGTACAGCTTACCAATTACTTAGAATTCCTCATAAAAGTAAAATTAGAATCAGATATAGAAATCATTACACCATCAACTGATTTTGATCGAGGCTGTCAACTATCGCTACGAATGATTAATCCAGTAGAAAATATTATGGATAAATTACATGAAATTGGAATAATTGCAGATTGGCGTGAACCTGATGTGATTCGTATAGCACCTGTGCCATTGTATAATTCTTTTGAAGATTGCTATGAGTTTGTGGAGCGGCTGAGGAAGATTTTTCATGGATAAAATCACCATCATCGGTTCAGGTCTTGCTGGTCCCCTACTTTCCACCCTTTTGGCCAAATCTGGATATCAAGTTGACTTATTCGAAAAACGTATTGATCCTAGAAATCATGATTTGTCAGCCGGACGATCTATCAACTTGGCACTCTCCCATCGTGGAATTGAAGCACTAAAACAAGCTGGTATGTTTGATAAAGTAGAATCCCATCTTATTCCTATGAAAGGGCGAATGATTCACACTCAAAATGGTGAACTTGACTTTCAGCCGTACAGCATTAATCCTGAAGAATATATAAATTCGGTCTCTCGTTCAGAGTTAAACAAAATCCTTATGTCTGAAGCAGAAGAAACGGGAAAAGTAAACATCCATTTTGATGAAGCCCTCATTAGTGTAGATGAAGACAAACTCACCTTTTGCACGGGTAATACTGTTCCAAATAAAGGTATAATTTTTGGCGCAGATGGTGCAGGCTCAGAAATTCGGAAATACATCGATAAAAACTGTACGTCACCTTCTCAAGCTAAACCATTGGGGCATGCATATAAAGAGTTGAATATTGCTCCTGGTAAAAATAATGATTTTCAATTGGATGCAAACTCCCTTCATATTTGGCCCCGTGGTGAGTTTATGCTCATTGCTCTGCCCAATACTGATAAATCTTTCACCTGTACTTTGTTTATGCCAAATTCTGGTGAAGTGAGTTTTGATAGCATTAACACAGAAAAAGATGTTATTCAGTTTTTTCAAACTTATTTTACGAATGCACTTCCTTTATTGGAGAATTTTCCTCAATCATTCTTTGATAATCCAACAGGGAAATTAGCAACGGTGTATGCCGATGAATGGAGATTCAAAAATCACTGTTTAGTAGGAGATGCTGCCCATGCTGTAGTTCCCTTTTTCGGTCAAGGAATGAATGCCTCCTTCGAAGATTGTGTAGTACTTATGGATTTCCACAAAAAGCATAATGGTGATTGGGAGAACACCCTTTCCGATTATGCTAAATATCGAAAACCAGACGCAGACGCTATTGCCCAAATGGCCATTGAGAATTACATTGAAATGCGGGATTCTGTGGCACAACCTGAATATATTCGGCGTAAGAAAATTGCCAATACTTTATATAAAAACTTTCCGACACAATTTATCCCTCGGTATAATATGGTAAGCTTTTCTTCAATTCCATATTCCCAAGTCTATAAACGAGGTGAAATCCAGCAAGAAATCATCACTGAGCTTATGGATAAAGATTTGGATTTATCTCGCGCAAAATCATTAATTATGGATAAACTCACTGAAATTTAATGCTATTAAATATTGAACATAATGGAAGCAAATTCACCATAGATTCACAGCAATCTATTGATATTTCCATCCCCTATAATTTTAATGGAGAACAGCCCAATTTTTATGATGTGGACAAAGGCAGTCTTTCACATTTAAAAACAGGAGAACAATCGTGGTCAGTTGCTGAAGGTGCAAGTTGCAATGTGCCGGAAATTTCTATGAATATCCACTGTACAGGGACGCATACTGAATCAGTAGGTCATTTGCTGAAAAATCCCGGTAACATCGGAAAAATTCTCACAGATACATTTATTCCTGCACGCCTTATCACAGTAGAGTCCATTAAATTTGAATTGTCCAATGAATCCTACCACTGCCATGTGGAAAATGATGAAACAGTAATATCAATGGACGCTATAAAATCTCAAATTGAAAATATTTCAGGTTCTACTCCAGTTGCATTAATTATTCGTACTCTTCCCAATAATGATGCTAAAAAATCAATGCGATTTATATCCTCACCGCCTCCCTTTTTCACCAATGAATCTCTGCAATATATTTCTCAATTAGGAGTTCAAGATTTAATTGTTGATTTACCTTCAGTAGATAGAATGTCAGATGACGGTATTTTAGGGAACCATCGCATTTTCTGGGGAGATGGTGTAAATCCAAAAGGTGAGGTAAATCCAGACTCGAAGAAAACGATTACAGAGTTAGCATATATTCCCAATTCTGTAGAAGATGGATTTTACTTTGTGAATATACAAATCCCTCATTTTGTTTGCGATGCTGCACCCAGCAGACCCTTGCTTTTCCCTATCTTGAAATAATCATAGACACACAATTACCACCAAACCCTGCAGCATTAATCATTATATGCTTAATTGGTTTGTGAGAAAATTGTATTCGTACTTCATAGGGGTAATCAGCATAGTTTTGATTGTGAAGAATATGTAGAGCATGCTCTACGCTTAGTGCAGAAGATGCACCAAAAGTGTGACCGATTTTCCACTTATTTGATAACAGTATGGGGTGTATATCCCCAAATACCTTGTATATTGCATTTAGCTCAGATTCATCTCCATCAATAGTTCCTGGTGCATGAGAAATTATGGCATCTACATTATTTAAATTGGCATTATCCATAGCATCCATCATAGACTGTTCAAATCCAATGCCCTCTGTAGAAATTGATGTGGAAGAAGAAAGCCCCTCCATGCCAAAACCTACAGATAATATTTTACCCATAATATGTTTTTCATGCTGATTATTATATTTTTCCAATGCAAATACTGCCGCACCTTCTCCCATGCATAATGTATTATTAGGTGAGTTTGAAAATGGTTTACAAGGGTAGTTGGTTGAATCAGTTGAGTATAATCCCAATGCATTAAACTGTGCCCACGTAAACGGTGTTATTGATGCCTCACTTCCACCGCATAAAAACTTTTCACATAAACCACCATTTATCCATGCCATGCCATTTGCCAGTGCATGTAATCCCGTAGTACAGGTCATTGAATGGGATATTTCAGGACCATTGAGCGCTAAATCTTGTGCCACCCAACTTGATATATTTCCCAATGTGGTTGTGGGTGATGCCAATGGCGATATTCGTTTATTTTCTAAAAATGATTGGTGATATGACTCCCACTTTTGGGTAGCTCCTCGAGATGAACCTATACTAATTCCAATTGCAATATCATCTTGCCATTGCGCCATTTTATAGGCATTACGACTGGCCAATATGGCTAATAATACTGACCGATCAAGTTTAGCGTAGAATTTATGGGATGTTTGCAATGCATTGACTAAAGATTCACCGTCTTCATTTAGTTTTGCACATTGCACATTTTCACTGTGTATATGGTGTGATTGTATACATGTTTTATCGGTTAAAAAATGTTTCCCTACTTCATTTACATCATGACCTAAAGGGGAAATACTTCCAAATCCACGAATTATAACAGGTGAGTGTTCAGACATTTATGTAGCTGCCACAGTAGAACGTGTAAACATTGATTTAATAAATGCACTCATGTAAAAGAGCAATACCATATAGGATATGGGTGATGCTAATAAATTAAATGTAAATTCATTATTCATAGAAACAAACATTATTCCCATGGCAACGGTAACCCGTACAAGATTCAATCCTTTTGTAGATTTCCCTTCCATTGTGGTGGTGTACACATAAATGCTCAACAATAAAAAGAGACTATATAATATTTGTTCTATTCTTGATGCACCATTCCCCATTATCCAAAATAATGCCATAGTCAACGGATAACTCACCACAGCTACCTCTACAAATGCCCATAATGTACCCATTGTAGTTATTTTGGATGTATACTTCTCAAAATTAAATGGATCCGTTACCTTATACATGGGTCGTTTTTTATGCATATCTTTTGGTCGCCATCCCGTTGGCTTAATAAAAACCAATAACTTGTCTTTTAATGATGCCGTCATAGCACTATCTTTTAATAATTGCCACCAATGCATCACATCTATTTTAAATGGATTCCATGTTCGCACAGGGGCAGTAATACCATAAACAGGAGGCAAATCATCCATTTCCCTTTGAAAAGTGCCAAACATCTTATCCCATATAATAAATATTTGACCATAATTTTTATCAATATACTCTGGATTTTGTGCATGATGAACACGATGATGAGATGGTGTAACTAAAAATGATTCTAATATTCCCATTTTATCAATAAGCTGTGTATGATACCAATACTGCATGTACAAATGTATAAAACTTCCCACCGCAATCATCTCTACAGGAATGCCTACAAAGGCGGCAGGTATCAATAAAAATCCACCATAATTAAAGAAATCAGTGGTGGGTTGCCTTAATGCAACTGCTAAATTATATTCCTCACTACTATGATGTACTAGATGGGTTTGCCATAAAACATTAATTTCATGTGCCCATCGATGTTTCCAATACCCTGCAAAATCCAAGGCTATAAAGGTGATTATCCATGCAATAATTGAATGTGATGAAATTTCATATATGGCAACTTTGTCTAAAAAATATGAATATCCAATGATGGTTATATAAACACCCAGTGTACGTACAATTATATTGGCCATACCAGAACTCAAACTGGAAAGTGCATCTGGAATATTATGATACACATTTTTCCCACGCATATTTCCCCAAACAATCTCAATTAAAATAAGACTGGTAAATATTGGTGTGGCATAAAATAAGCTCTCATAAAATTCCATATTCCCTCCTGTGAAAACGCCACAATTTAAGGGCAATATATGGTTTATAGGTAATGGTTATTAATGATAATTATCACACTGAATATTAATAAAGTATCTCAATGGATTAAGAAGCTAGTTTAATTTTATTTTGAGATTCATAACTGGTCTTCCCATGATAAAGTTGATTCTAAGTTAAGCAACATTTAGTAGTCTC
>CAYFMU010000041.1:0-7903 GCA_964344315.1 uncultured bacterium
TCTTCATCAGAATCATCGTCTTCATCAGAATCGTCATCTTCATCAGAATCATCGTCTTCATCAGAATCGTCATCTTCATCAGAATCATCATCTTCATCAGAATCATCGTCTTCATCAGAATCACCATCTTCATCAGAATCATGGAATGCAAATAATAGATCTGACTCAAATAATTCCTCAGATTCCAAACTATTTAACTCTTCGTCAGTTATAGCATAAGATATGCCAACAATTGACATTAAGATAATGAGTAAATATTTAATTATTTTCATTGATTTTTCTCCGTTTCATTTAAATCTCCAAATTCCTATTAACTGACCGCTGGTATTATAAAAACAAAATTGAATACAATGCAAATAATTATTTATTTATTTACAGTTTTTCTATAAATTATTGCAGTTTCATGGAATAAAAGGAGCCATTTTGGGTATGAAATTAAATTATTTACAAAGAGAAATAGATAAGAACTATAGATTAAATAAGGAAATACTTTGTACTTTTGAAAGTAGATTGCAGATACTCAATATTAAAAAATACTTCGAAGAGAAAACAAAAAGAACCAGACGGTTTATCTAATTACGGCAAACTTTCCTACAAAATTTCCGCTCTGGGGATGTGTTGAAACTACATAATATATTCCTGAAGTTAAATAATCTCCATTATTTAACTTGCAATTCCAATGGTTTACAGCACTTTCATTATACGCCAATTCAAAGGATTTCACAACGCGACCATCTAAAGTCATCACCTTCACTGTTGATCCTGCAGGTATAGAAAAAAAGGAAACTCCATCTGACTTATTTACTCTTACTGGATTGGGACTTATTAAAATTTCATTTGATAAAGATTCTTTAGGTTCTACTCCAAAAGGAGTATGGATAATTGAAATCCCTTCATGCGTAGCAAGATAAACCTCTCCACTTTTTGAAAAGGCTACATCATAAACAATATTAGACAATAATGGACTGTTTTCAATAGTGAATCCATCATCAGTCGGCCACCGTTCTGTATTGGCACGAATGACTCTTACTCCACTATGCTTAGTAATCACCCATATATTATTTTGGTGATCTACTTTTAGCCGATCCCCTTTAGTGATGCCAATATTTCCATAAAAAGTTTGGGGGTAAATGGGAGTCAAATTATAGCCATTTACAATATAGCCTTGAATACCATCAGCGGTCATTACCCACAATATTTCCTGTCCCTCAGTTTCTGAAAATACCAGTGAATATACATCCTGATTGGCACCTCCAGGAAGTATGTCTGGAGAAATTAGCTCATGCCATTCATCATCAGATGAATCTGAAATTGTATTATTATAATCTAAAATTTTAATTCCACCAGAGGATACTAATGTACCGTCTAAATTATTATGACGAATAAATGCCACCCATATATTTCCATTATTTGAAAATTCAAAATCCATAGGTAAATATGAATAGGAATCTGGTGCAGTAATATGATGCCATTCACCCGCATTATCCATGATGGCTAATGGTTCATTATTATGCTCAGAAAATGCATTTAAACACCATACATTGCCAATTTCATCTCTTTTTATTCGAGGGACTTGAGCATATAGGTTGCCATCATTATCATCAACAATTCCATTTGTACCATCAAAAATATTATTCTCATCTCCATAAAGATTGTAATGCCAATTACTCGGGTTTACCTCTAAAACCGCACCGCTATTATTTTCCACATCTAATTTTCTTCCATAAATGTTAAAAATAAAATTCCCTGAATTTGTTGTGGTTATTGAAGTTGGAAAATAATCCCCAATATGATAATTGAGCTTTACAGCATTATACCCATCTCCCTTGTTTGGATATGTATATCCTTTAGAGAATGCATAAAAATTAGTAATTCTTGAACCTTTTTTAACGAACCCTGCCTCTTGGCCAACTCCAAATAAATCACCATTTTTATCGATGTGCAATGCACTAATTTCATTGCTAATTATTGAGTTAGGAATATTGAGTTTGGCAATATTTTCTTCTCTATTAATGATGGTTAATCCATGATTGGTTGCTGATATTACAATATGGTTTTCCCATCTATCAAATGAATTAAACGATACTTTAACAGAATGAGCACCCTCATTAAATGGATTTTCATAGGTCCATAATTCCGATTCTGACCATTCATAAAAAGTCGTTTCTGTTAACCAATTTAAAGTATTAGAAAGGGTATCCTCTACACTAACTAAAATTGAGTCTTGAGCTAAAGCTAAAATTTGCTCACCATCAAATGAATATACACCATCATTTACCAACACATAGTTTTTACTTAATGAAAGAATGACATTATTTTCGAAATTTTCAATAGATTCCCAACTATCAGCTAAGTAAAGTTCTCCATTAATATTGCTTTTATACACGCCTCCATCATGGGAGATCAAAATCTCATCGTCTTTAATTAATAAATCATTAATTTTAGAAATTATGGATGGAAATGAGCGATAAAAATTAGAGTATCTATATTCTCCATTATAATGAGTAAAATGAAGGATTCCATAGCCATTTACACTTGAACCAATTGCAAATAATTCATCCCCATAAAAATTAAAATCTGTAATTGAATCAATAAAGTCAAGGTGTTGAATTTTCTCTACATCTCGTGATAATAAATGAAAAATTTGCATCCCACCCATAAAGTCTGAAATAAACATTTTATCATCTTTAATACTTAATGAATTTAGTTTTTGAGGATATACATTAGAATCTACACTCAAATTTGAAAATGCTTCGGTAGATAAGTCAAATTGAATTATTCCACCATGGGTCGTGGCAATAATTGTATTTTCACCTGAAAATTTTACTGATTGTGGATTAATGGTTGATGTAATTGCATCCCAATGAAGATTTGAAGCAATTATGCAGGAGAAGAATAGCCAGACTATTCTAAAAAAGTTTATGATTGGATTTCCTTATAGGTTGCAATAGCTTGCATGGCAGCATCCATTACTTCCCACCCTTTATTGGTAGTTCCATCTCCAGAACGGTCTAATGCTTGTTGCAAATTATCTGTAGTAAGTACGCCAAACATAATGGGGATTTCTGAATTCATGGATAAATCCATTACCCCACGTGCACATTCTCCAGCCACATAATCAAAATGAGGAGTTCCCCCACGAATAACGGCACCTAAGGTTACAATGGCATGATTGTGTTGATTATCCAATACTTGCTTTACAGTAGCGGGAATTTCAAAAGCACCGGGCACGGTATAAATAGAGAGATTAGATTCATGCCCTCCTGCATTAGAAAATGACTTTTTTGCACCATCCAAAAGTGAATCTGTAATAACCTCATTAAACTCACTGATAACAATTGCAATTTTATAATTGTTGGTAGAATTTGTAGACATTAAGATTCTCCCAAAATAAAATGGCCTAATTTGTCACGCTTGGTTTTTAAATATTTTTCATTCACTTTATTGGCTTCAAATTCTAAGGCTTCGCGTCCTACTATTTCAAGTCCATAACCCTCAATTCCCACAATTTTTCGGGGATTATTTGTTAATAGTCGCATTTTTCTCACCCCACATTTTCGTAAAATATGAGCACCAATTCCATATTCTCTCAAATCTGCGGCATAACCTAATTTTTCATTAGCTTCAACGGTATCTAGCCCATCATCTTGCAATTGATATGCTTTAATTTTATTTTCTAATCCTATTCCTCTGCCTTCTTGCCGAAGATAAACTAGCACTCCTTTTCCCTCATTTTCGATGCTTTGTAAAGCACCTTCTAATTGCTCACCACAATCGCACCGTAAGGAACCAAAAATATCACCCGTAAGACACTGTGAATGGACGCGTACCAACACATCATCGTCTTCAGATATTTCACCTTTAACTAATGCTACATGATGATCACCGTGAATTCTATCTTCAAAGAGTCTTAGTCTAAAATCACCAAATTTATTAGGGAGAGGAATGTTTGAGAGTTCATCTACTAATTCTTCTTTTTTTCGGCGATATTCAATTAGATCTGCAATTGTAATCAAAGACAGTTGATGCTCCTGAGCAATTTCAGTTAATCGATCCATTCGAGCCATGGTACCATCATCATCCACAATTTCAACAAGAAGTGCAGCAGGTTTCAGTCCTGCCAATATAGCCAAATCAACAGATGCTTCTGTATGCCCTGCACGGCGTAAAACTCCACCATCTTTTGCTGTCAACGGAAACATATGCCCTGGACGACCTAAATCAGATGGCTTGGAATTTTCATCTAAAATTACTTTTACTGTTTCCCATCTATCTGCTGCAGAAATTCCAGTGGTTGCATTTTTTACTGCATCAACACTAATAGTGAAATTGGTTTCGTGCAATGCTGTATTGTTAGTGTGGGGAACCATTGGCCCTAATTGTAAACGATTGGCACAGGCTTGAGTAATTGGCATACACACTAAACCTCTACCATATTTCATCATAAAATTTATATCATCGGGAGTTGCCTTTTCAGCAGCAATAATAAAGTCACCTTCGTTTTCACGGTCTTCATCATCAACTACTACAATCATCTTACCATTTTTAAATTCTTCAATGGCTTTTTCAATGTGGTCAAATTTTGTCATTAGCTTTCGCCAAACTCCCAATTTTTAAGGCTTTTTAATAGCATATCATCTTCAAAATTTTCTTCATCTTCCTCAAAACTCATAAGTCGTTCAATATATTTCCCAACGATATCCGTTTCAATATTAACAGAATCCCCCACCTCTTTGTTGCCTAAAGTAGTCATGTCTAATGTATGAGGAATAAGTGCAATTTTAACTAAATTTTCAGAAATTGACGCCACGGTTAAGGAAATTCCATCTAAAGCAATTGAGCCTTTAGGAATACAATATTTCATAAATACGGGGTCAATAGCTACCGAAAGAATGGAGCCATCTCCTGATTTTACTTTCTCCATAATGATGCCTACCGTTTCAACATGACCTTGTAATATATGGCCACCTAAACGCGTTTGCAGCGTTAAGGCTCTTTCTAAATTCACTTCACTACCAATTTCAAGTTCACCTAAATTTGATTTTTCTAAGGTCTCATTTACCAAGTCCAAAACAAAGGTGGTGTCATCATGTTTTACCACCGTTAAACAAACCCCATTAACACAGATACTATCACCCACTTTTATATCATCCATTACAACAAAGGCATTGATGGTAAATTGTTTGCCTGTTTTGGTTTCTGCAATATGTAAAACTTGACCTTTTTCTTCTACAATTCCTGTAAACATTCTACTTTCTTTCCGGCAATTGTTAATATATCATGACCTAAAATTTTGGTTTCCCGCACATCCCAATCTTCTGAAATTTCTAATGGATTTTTTAATGACGCGCCATCTAAATCATGGGGTGCTGTATAAAGATATATTTCATCAATTAAATTTGCATCTTTGAATGACGCTAATAATTCTGCGCCCCCCTCTAAAATAACTGAGGTAATACCTTCTTTTGCCAATACCTCTAATATAGATTCAGGCTTTAGATGCCCATCTTCTGATTCTTCTACAGGAATATAATCGCAGAAAGATGTACGACTTCTCTCGAATAATGCATTTGAACATAATACAAATGTATCCGCTTGATGATCTCTAAACATTTTTAACGTAAGTGGAAGTTTTCGATTGGTATCTACCACAATTCGTTTTGGATTATATCCTGCAACTTCTCTCACTGTCAATTGAGGATTATCCACCAATGCTGTTTGTCGCCCCACCATAATGGCATCAACTTGTGAACGCAATGTATGTGAATGCTCTTGAGATTCTTCACCCGTAATCCATGTTTGTGAATCAGAGTCAATTCCCAAATATCCATTGGCAGATTGTGCGGCCTTTGCAATAACCCATGGACGGCCTTGTGTCATGTGTTTTACAAATCCTCGATTAAGATATTCGGCTTCTTCACGGAGAATGCCCGTTTTTACAGGAATGCCATTTTTTATAAGCTCTCTTATTCCATTTCCATTTACCTCAGGATTTGGATCTGTCGTTGCCACATAAACTTCAGTAGCACTATTTTCTATGAGAAATTGAGTACATGGAGGTGTTTTACTATAAATATTACAAGGCTCAAGGGTTACATATACCGTAGCATCAACTGGATCTTTTATAGCATTTTTATATGCCATGACTTCTGCATGAGGTCCACCATAAGTTTCGTGATACCCTTCACCAATAATTTCACCATCTTTTACCAGTACACATCCTACCATTGGATTAGGCGAAACCGTACCTCGTCCCAGTCGGGCTAGCTCTAATGCTCGAGACATAAATGCCTCATGTATATCAAATGTGTAAATATTGTCCATTTTCTTGCGCCAAATTTACAGTTAAATCACTATTGTACTGTCATCTAATATGACAGATACATATATAAATTATGGTTAAAAAGGGGATTAGTTCCGGTTAAGGTTGTGACAATATGTAATTAACGAGTCTAACAATATCAATGACATCTACAATTTCATCTGCCAACATATCTGCGGCCCATAGAGCGTAATTGTCAATTTCTGATAGGGTATCCATGATGATACTTACCGTTAAAATAATATCAGATACATCCACCAGGCCATCATGGGATACATCACCTTTTGGATTGATAAGTTGGAGTTCTTGACCTACCGAATAAGCAGTTAATATGGCAAAAGGTGCGGCCTCAGCATGACCCCCAAAAGACTCTGGAATGAGCTCCAAATGTACATCCTCAGCTCCATTGGCAATCATGGTATCGTATGCTAATATAGAGTTTGAGGGCGGAACCAATTCATCGGCCAACGCATGGAATAAATATGTTGGAGATTCTGGTGCCCAATCATATAGATTATTTTCTGAAAGTAGTTGACGAAGGATATGGTTATTATCATTTTCAAATTCACTCACCACTTCAGGTAACATACATAGGATGGGTGGATTATAACCATTATCATTCATATAATTATTGATATGCCCCCCACCATGGTTTCCACTATATAAATCTGCTACTTCTGAAGCAAAATCTGAAACGAAATAATCAGTTAATGGTCCCATTTCATAATAATAAATATAAGAATACAATGTATATGGTAAGTAAAATGGCTCGGAGTAATATGTATCTTCTATCATAATATCCACCATAGCACCTGATAGATCATAAGGACCCGCCATGGGGAATGAAATTGTAATATCAAACTCATTTGAGAGCTCCTGCTCCATTACCATTTGAGCAGCTAATGTCACATATCCACCTTCAGAATATCCAATAAGTGATAATTGACGATTTAATTCTACTGATTCATCTGCATTTTCAAAATGATTTTTCACAGCGCGAATTAAATCTATCACCGCATTTGCAGATGGGTATTTTAGAATATATGGATGAACATCTTGGGATACCCCTAAACCTAAATAATCGGGAGCTACATAAACATATCCTGATGCAGCCACCACACGGGATAATATATCAAACCCACCATTTGATTGTGCCCCATCACGATATATAGCTGTTCCATGTTGCCATGATAAGATCCCATATGCTTCATCTTCCCCTTGCGGTATTGCCATAACACCAGATGCAGCCGTAGAATCACCAAATCCATCTATGGTTTCGTACACTACTTTATACATAGTTGCACCATATTCCACTGGCAAACCACCAATACTACCCAGTTCATTGTTTATATTAGCCTGAATTTCTGAATACGGTTCATTATCAATTTCTTCAATACTGATAACATTTCCCCGCTGTAATGGAAAAAGAAAAGATGAGATAAGTAAAATAATACCTAAACGTGGCATACGGAAAATTCCTCCTAAATGTATGAGAATTTAATAAATTCAATATCCAATCTCAAAGGTGGTCTTCCCATGATAAAGTTGATTCTAAGTTAAGCAACATTTAGTAGTCTCCTA
>CAYFMU010000042.1:0-6271 GCA_964344315.1 uncultured bacterium
GACTACTAAATGTTGCTTAACTTAGAATCAACTTTATCATGGGAAGACCAGTTTAGATAACGATTTTTAGAGGATTATTAATCTATAATATTTATTACCGTTTTATTTCTAAATTTAAACTTAACGCTTTCACTTCTCACCGTATCCACAACGGTTTGCACTGCTTCAAGGGGAATATCTGGCGTTATGCCATGACCCAGATTAAAAATATGCCCATAGCCATTACCATAGGATTCTAAAACTTTACATACCTCTTCTTTTATTACCTCATTGGGGGCAAGAAGAATGGATGGATCTAAATTCCCTTGTAATGAAACTTCATCATTTACCGCTTCCCTTGCATTGTGAAGTGGAACAGTCCAGTCCATACCCAATACCGTTGCACCAGACGTTTTGAGTAAATCCAACCAATGCCCACCGCCTTTGACAAATAGGATACACGGTACATTGAGATTATTTACTGCAGATACTATACGTTGTAAATAGGGAAATGAGAATGACTCAAACACCTCCTTTGAAAGATATCCCGCATTGGTATCAAAAATTTGGATGGCATCTGCACCGGCCTTCACTTGCTCTGTTATATAGATAATAATGCTTTCAGTTAAACATTCCATTAAATGATGAAATGCTTTGGGATTGCTATACATGAGGGAGCGGACATGACGATAATCCTTACTGGGTTTACCTTCCACCATATAGGTGGCAATTGTCCATGGAGCACCTGAAAATCCGATGAGTGCCTTTGAATTATCAAGTTCATTTCGGATTTGTTTTACACCATCAAATACATGCTGAAAATGAGAAGTATCTGCGGTAGAAATGGCATTAATTTTTTCAATAGAATCCAGTGGATTATCAAAAACGGGTCCCACTTTTTCGATAAGTTCAAAGTTAACACCCATTGCTTCAGGAATAACCAATATATCGGAAAACATAATCGCTGCATCAAATCCATAGCGACGAATGGGTTGGAGGGTAACTTCTGTCATTAAGTCTGGTGTATGCATCATTTCATGGAAAGTATGCTTTTTTCGTACTGCACGGTATTCAGGTAAATAACGCCCTGCTTGGCGCATAATCCATAAAGGCGTGTAAGGTACTTTTTTGCCGTAACAGGCATCAATAAAAATTTTATTCTGTTCGTTCATATTCCAAATGAGTTATATGGTTATAAATTGCTTGGCATAAATCATCAATTGTTGATGTTCCTGGTGTAATAATTTCTCTATGAGTGTAGGATGTAAATTGCTGTGCTGTGGTGTTGCCAATGGTTGCCACCGTCGCATCATTAAATTTATAATTATTATTAAACCAAACATCTACACCTGAAGGACTCCCGAACACAATGATGGTTTTAGATGAAATATCAATATGAGAAATATCAAAATTTGTATTGGGAATGGGTGCATAAAATGGGAGAGAATCTACATTTTTAGGCCACAGTGAAACATCACTTTTTTCAGAACACAGATGAAGAATTTTAGCATCCATATTTGTATCTATGTAGGATGCCAGCTCCTCTGAATTATGTGCGGTGTGCAATATAGAATGACCTGCATCTTTTAATATTTCGGTGGCTTTTTTCCCTACAGCAAATATGTTATATTTATCATCTAATATTGATGCAATCTTGTTTGCTGAAAATTGACTGCTCACAATGAGAGAATCATAATTTTTGACTTTTTGTGGAATTGCTGGAAAATTATCATTCACCTGCAATTGAATGAGCGAATGGTGTTGGATACCATAATTAAATTCAGAAATTTTTTTAATCCAAGGATTAGGACAAGAATTTTGTAATGTCCATATTACTGTTTTAGACATTCAATGCCTTTCTGTTTTCAGTAATTATCTCCTGTGCCCCTCTATTCATAAATTCAGAAATAGTTTGTTGGATAAGATTATCCTTTTCTGAAAATGAACAAGATTTATTAACTCTTATGATATTTTCACCAGTCAAATCAGAAAGGTAAGCATTAATACTGAGTGAGTTTTTATTTAATACTGCCAAACAGCCCACAGGAGTTTTACAGCCACCATCCAATTTATCAATGATTTGACGTTCAATTTCAACCACATCAAAAGATGGTTGATGATTAATCAAAGATAAGATATCATCAAGGTCATCTCGTTTTGTAGAAACTTCAACTGCTACGGCACCTTGAGCTGCTGATGGGACCATCTCGTCTACAGAAAAAGTGTAATAGGGGATATCTAATCCCAAACGCTTGATGGCAGCCTCAGCCATAATAAGTCCCTGCCAATTGTTTGATTTTAGCTTGTTTATGCGAGTATCAATATTCCCTCGAACATCTACAATTTGAATATGAGGGCGATGAGATTTTAGTTGTAAACCTCGTCTTAAACTTCCCGTAGCTATAATGGCATTTTTAGGTAAATCTTTAAATGAAATTGGAGACGGTGTAACCATCACATCAAAGGGTGAAAATCGTTGAGGTATTGCACCAATTTTGAAATCTTCACCTAAATCTACAGGGAGATCTTTCATACTATGAACAGCCAAATCTATGGATTGATTTTTAAGTTCGGATTCAATTTCTTCTGTAAAAAATCCTTTTCCTCCAACTTCAGGTAATGGGGTGGATTGATCCCTATCCCCACGCGTGGAAATAACTTTTATTTCACATTGGTGATAGGATTTATCCTCAATGAGCGATTTGATATGATTGGCTTGCCAGAGAGCAAGGGCACTGCCACGCGTACCAATGACGATGGTTGACATGGGTTAATCCTGTTCGACAGCTTTAGGCTTGTCTAATTGATATATTGAGCGGAGTGTATCCACCATTGATGGCGTATAATGACCATTTGATGCTTGTGCTTTTAATGCAGAAATTGGATCTTTGAGGATTTTACGCAATAGGCTTTTTGAAAATACATTTATAGCGTCTAAAGTTGCATCATCATATTTAGTTTTAATTTTTGATAGTTCTGAATCTTGAATGTCTTCGAATAAATGTTTTAAATCGGCAATAGTGGGGGTAACCGATAGATGTTTAATCCATTTTAAAAAATCATGTGATAGTTCATTAATGATGATTGATGCTTTTGGTAATTCTTGCTGTCGAGAAATTAGGCTTTCAGAAACGGCATTTTCAAGCTCATCCACAGTAAATAGGGTTACATTTTTAATGGACTCAATATTGGGCTGAATATTTCGGGGTACGGATAAATCCATAAGTAATAATTTATTTTTCAATTCACCCAATTCTGTAATTTGCTCATAGGTAAGCACGGGGAAATTGGCACCTGTACAGGTTACCACAATATCCACTTTTGGTAACACTTTTGGAATATCCTCAAATGGAATATAGGTACCGTTGGTCTCCTCAGCTAATTTTTTACCACGCTCAGGTCTGCGATTTGCAATATAAAAATTAGTTGCACCTTTTTTGATAAAATGTGATGCAGTGAGTTTTCCTGTAGTACCTGCACCAATGAGTAAAATATTGGCATCTGCTAAATTGGAAATTATGGATTTAATTTTCTCAACTGCCGCATAACTGACTGAAATTGCCCCCGTAGATAATTCTGTTTCTGTTCGAACGCGTTTACCTGCCTCTAATGCAGATTGAATAAATCTGTTAAGAATGGGACCTGTGGCAGAAAGTTGCCGAGCATGTGCAAATGATGTTTTTATTTGGGCAGTAATCTGCGTTTCACCCAACATCATGGAATTCATCCCTGCAGAAACTTTCATTAAATGAAGAATACAGCGTTCACCACTCCGATGAACTAATTGACTAAAATCAATATCCTTTTGGAGTTTTTGGTATACTTTAGAAATGAGTTTAATTAGAGAATCTCTATCTTCACAAATAGCATAAAACTCTGTTCGATTACAAGTAGAGAGAATGAAAAGTTCGTCAATATCAAATGTTGATTTCTTCTCATAGATTAATTCTGCTTGATCTTGAGTGATGGAGAAATTTTCTCGAATATCCACCGTGGCATCTTTATGACTGATGCTATAGGAGTGCAATTGTTGGATGTAATTACTCATGTGGACTTACCGTTGTTGAGAGTAATCGAGAAAATAATCCTTCAATGTCTTTCCGGGAAAGCGAGCTTTGATCATTGCCCATCAGTAATATCCCATGGAATGAACCGCCAATGGCCTTGAATAATAAATGAGAGTCAATTTTAGGGAATTCTCCCAAATCCATTCCTGCTTCTAATAAATCTTCTAAAGTTTTATAAAGCTTACCTTGATATTCCTTCCACGGTTCAGACTCAAAATGGATAGAGTGTTGAGGAGCTGCAAATAAGAAACTGTATAGATTCCGTTCTTTTAAAATATGATTGGCAATAATATTGAGGATGGTGAGGAATTTCTCTTTGGGAGAATGGTCAGAATCAATGGTGTCTTGGCAACTATCCCATAATTGTTGCCATCCTTTTACCATGATAGCAGAAAATACATCCTCTTTTTTAGGGAAATAATAATAGAGTGACGCCGTACCAAATCCAGCTTCTTGAGCGATTTGGTCCATGGTGGCACCATCAATTCCATATTGATTAAATACAGAGAGGGCACCATTCATGATTAAATTACGCCGAGCTTCTCGCTCGTCTGCCTTGCGTTGACTATTCATCAAGCCTCAATTTTAAATTTCGAATCCTTATTCGAAATTTAAAACTATTATTTAATGCAAGGGAAGAGGAAAGTTATGTAGAACAAAAAAGCCCCGCTAGGCGAGGCTTTTTTGTTAAGTAATATTAATTTTACTTAAGTAGCGTAATTTTATTTGTTTTAACTAAACTCTTACACGTCATTTTTACTAAATATGTACCTGATGGAAATGAACTTGCGTTCCAGTAAATAGAGTGATAGCCCGCAAATATGTCATCATTGATTAATGTTTGAATTTTCTTTCCATTTAAATCATAAATTGTGATATTAACATGAGACTTTTCAGGAATGGTAAAGGGGATTGAAATTATTGGATTAAATGGATTTGGATATGATTTTAGTAAAGCATAAAATTCTGGTAGTGTAGAATTATCAGCACCAAATTGAGCAATTCTCCCCATTGTTTCAGGGTCAATAATATCAATATCTAAAAGAGCATCACTTGAATTTGCAGCCTCAGCAAAAACAATTTCACCATTGCTGTCTGAATTACTTCGAGAAAGTACTTCAGATTTCATACTAACATTCAAAATATTACCATATGATGGGTTAATAATTTGACCCGAACCACCAAATAGCATTATGGAAACTTCTGTACTATCTACAGAAATGGCATATTCCATATCTATATTTTGAGAAATATCACCTTTTGTTACTTCATTAATCTTTCCGCCATCTTCTGAAGCTACCTTCACATGCAATACTTTAACCATGATTTCATTCAATATATCAATACTAATATTTTTAGTATTATCATCAACCATTGAAGTTGTTTTAGCTAATTGTATTAAACTATCTTCAACTTCATTTGACGGTAAGGCATTATCTAAAATTTGGTTTATTAGTATAACAATATCTAATGCGTTTAATACTTCATCACCGTTTAAATCAGATGTCAATTCAATGTATCTTGGTGATGGATTAGAAGGAGATATGTAAGAGACCAAAGTCTGAATCATAAAGATTACATCTGCTATATCAACGCGTGAATCTTTATTTACATCCCCCATAATTAATGATGCTTTAACTGCCTCATATACATTTAAACGACCATATCCTACTTCCTCATGAAATCCGTCAGTATAGGTGTAATCACCGATTTTATCAGAAGTATTATGCAGTATTGTTCTAATTTCTTCAATTGAGAGATTGGGATTAACATCAAGCATAAGGGCAATGGCTCCAGAAACCATGGGGGCTGCAAATGATGTACCAGATCCCAATTTTGAATAATCAGTATCATCAAGATCGTTACTGAGTAAAGGATCATCACAATTGTATCCATTTAATCCAGAAATATCTGTAGAATATAAACCTTCGCCAGGTGCGCAAACATCTAAGCCTAAACCATAATTACTATTGTCTTTCCTTTCTTCCATATCAGGTTTTAATGCACCTGTAGCAATAGTGTATGGAGAATTAGCAGGATAATAAATATAGTTATGATTATCATTTCCTGTTGCTACTACTATCGGAATATTGTTATTATAGGCTTCCTCTAAAAAAAGTTTATACTTATTGACAAATCCTCTATTAGATACCAACTAATACTAATTAATAAATAAGGGTCATGACTATTTAAGGGGTTTATTTTTCAGTAAATTTAACAAAGTT
>CAYFMU010000043.1:0-5617 GCA_964344315.1 uncultured bacterium
AGCACCGGCCTGTCACGCCGGAAGTTGCGGGTTCGATTCCCGTCCATCCCGCAAAAGTCTTGGAGAAATTCAAGGCTTTTTATCAGGTAAAGAAATGGCGAAGGGAATTACTCAATAACTTGATCAAGGGGAAAAATACCTGAATACGCCGGAAGTTGTCCCGACGATCCTGTTGGGATCAGTCCTCCTGAACTGGGTGTCAATGAGCTTTTCATCAGAGTCCTCTTCAAGATATTTGGTTTCTTCATCTAACCAAGCATTGAATTCATCATCTGATTCCCCTGCTTGGAAACCCTTCATGCGATAGTAAGTGTTACCGTAAATCTGCCTACAGGCAATTTCATAGCCATGTTCTTCCCATGCTGATCCTTATATATCTACTCAATTAATTCACACACAACTAAGTGACCTTAACACGTGGTTTGAAAAACACATAACAACCTAAGTTTAAGTGACTAACTAAGAGGACGATTGTAATTAACCAAACGATAATATTCTTCCTAATGACTAGTTCAAAATCCTGTAAATTCTAAGATTAAATTAACCATTATTAATATATCAAGGACATCTACATTACTATCACCATTCAAATCTGAACAATCATCAAAGGTATTTGAGAGAACGAAGTTTACGACAAAAATAATATCTAAAATATCTACCTCCCCATCTTCATTTATATCCCCACTGCCACAATTCCAGGTGAAATCCCTGACGCATCGAACAGCATTAAATACATAATGGACATCACCTTGCGGCCCCATGGGGGTAGGTAGATAATTCGGATCACCAATTTTCCAATCGCTACGCTGAGCTCCTGCACCGTGTACATCCATTAATTGGTTGTTAATGATACCTTGTGCTTCTCCAAATGCAAAATATGCCGCAGTTGAATACGGGTCAGGACTGTTAATATGTGTTGTTCCTGTCCAAAAGTATGGATAATGGTTTGGGTTCCCGTGCGGGTCTAAAATTTCCGTAGTGAAGAATATTGGATCTATAGCAGGGGAATTTGTAACATCCGGACTCCGGGTGTAATCAACAATGCTATGTAATTCTTTCGGGTTTGGTAGTCTCCAGTCGGAATATCCAGCAAACTCGAGATTTTCCGCATAAAATAAAGCATCCTCCCAATTATAAAAATTACCATCATCAGCTTGTTGCCACATAAGCCCTGTGTTCAAATCACTGACCGTTCCATTCCCATTATCTACAAAATTATTAATGCCATACTCATTAAAACCACGGACCAATCTAAAATACATCCGATTTAATTCGATAAAACCAGGCGGATTATATTTTGGATATCCTTTAATTCTACCGTCGACAAAATTGACACCAAAGATGGTTTCTACACCCAACATAGTTTGACCAACATATTCTGTCGATGACCAGGTTTGTGCATCAATTTCTCTCTCTCCAATGGTGACATCACCAATAGGTTGGTCAAAATAAAGCGTATCGATATACATTGAAATAGCATTTTCACCTAATGACTCTCCTGTAAATAGAATGAGAGAGTATAATTCTTTTAAAGTAGGTACTCTCCAATCAGTATAACCACCTAAACTAGATGTATCTGCTTTTGATTGGGCTTCAAGGTAATTAATTTTTTCACCCATAAATTTCTCCCACATGAGTCCTGTATTATTATCCGTTATCGTCCCATTGCCATTATCCGTATATGATGGCTGGTTACCCATATATTGTGCATCCTGACCATAGAATGTATCTCCATCAATTGGTTGAGAAATTATTTGGCTATTGTTATAATATGTTTCTACACCCGTATCGACTATAGTATAAGGCAAACTTTGTCCCATTAACTGTGAAAAGATTAATATGGTAATTATTATATGGAATTTTAATCTCAAAATTCATAACCTCCTTCTGTTTACGATTTAATATTCAGTAGATTAAACAAAATTTTTGTTAAATAGTTAAAATTAAAATTTAAATTCTTACAATATTTTTTTAATCCGACGATCCTGTTGGGATCAGTCCACCTGAACTGGGTGTCAATGAACTTTCCATCCGCCCCTTTTTCTTTATCTAGTCTCAATGTATAAATTGTGGCTGTGACATTCATCACCGCCTAACCTTTTACAATATAAACTCAGATAATAGATTGTTTTATAATGCTTTGCGACTATTTAAAGAAATTTGATGCAGTATTTTTAAAAACTGCTCGGTATTGCCAAGACTGGAATCAGAAATCATATCAAGGAGACTAGTATAATCCCGGATGGAATTGAGTTTTTGGAACAGGAGGATACGTTTAGCGAAAAAACTACTTCTTAGATTTAATTATCACCAATCAATTTACATCCATATTTCTTATACTTCATATCATCAGTGATAATGGGATAATTATTAGAAATACTCTGGGCAATTATCATTCTGTCAAAGGGGTCTCTGTGGTGATAGGGTAATTCTTTCAGCCGTAGAGCATCCTCAGCTGTATAATTCAGCATTTCAAATCCACTTTTCTCAGCAATTTCAATTGGATTAAAACTTATTTCAAGTTTCCCAATAGATGCCTTAATCATCAGCTCGGTTATCGTAATTGCACTAATATAAATAGTATTTGATAGAGATTGTATCTTTTTCCGCTTTCTCTTATCTATCTTATCCGGGTGAGAAACAGACCACAGAAATATATGAGTATCAAGTATTATCTGCATCTATATTCCCATAGAACATTTCATTTATCTCACAAACTTCATCGTTAAAATCCTCTGGTATTTCTAAGTCTGGCAGAAGTCCTAATTTTCGTTTACCACTTCTTTTATGGGGCACCAGGTCCACCAATGGAAGATTATTTTTAGCAATTACTACCTTCTCTCCGTGCATCACCGCATCAATGAGGCTGGATAGCTTGGCTTTTGCTTCTGCAATATTTATAATCATAATACCCTCTTTTTAATATAGTTAATATAACCTTTGTTAGTCATATTGACCAACCTATAAATATGGAACAATACCAGCAAATGCATGTTTTGGCAACGAGTGAATATTTGTATAATTCTTTTGGTCTTTCCCATAGCGACTTTTAACAATTGCAAATTTTCTATTTAAGATTTCACGTAAATTTTTTCAATCACCACAAGCTGATTCAAAAAATCGAGAGTCAATAAGTTCAGTATATTGCTTAACAAATTCCAGCAATTCTATATTTGGTTTTAACATGGCTCATTTAATACCCATTTTTCATTCGACATGTTAAGTAAGTAAGAGTTTAACTAATTTTACTAGTTAAAGCGACTATTGATGTAACCTGCTATTTCACTCGTTGGTAATTCAGGGGATGAATTTCCACTTCTTAGATAAAACTTTTCGGTTTTTAAACCATTTTTATCTGACATTATTGTATAAAGTGGTTGATTCCAAGGTTTAATCTCCACAATACATATTTCCATGTCTTCTACAATTGGAAATGAAATATTAAGATTGCTAGATGAAAAATCAACTCCATAAGCATGATTTGTTAGATTGCGAAGATGTAATTCAAATTCATCTTTCGTTCCATTTTTAAATGATTGGTAATCATGGTCCAATCCAATAATTTCCATTTCATCTGTAACTCCCATAATCAATGTGCCCCCTTCAGCATTGCTAAACGCTGCGATAGTTTTCAGGATAGCTTCTTCCAATCGTTTGTTCACATTTCCAGTTTTCATATCATAACGTAATGTTGTTTTAAATTCTACAAGATTATTCTCACCAGCTGAGATCATTTCATATAGATCCAATTTTATTTCTTCTTGAGAGGTATCAGTAATATTTTCTAAAAAATCATTAAGTTTCTCAGCGAGTATTTCTCTTCTAGTTTTAAGAAACATTTCGAAGTTCTCTAACTTCCACAGGTTATCATCTTCAGGAATACACTGTAATTCCAAACTTTTCGGAAAATTTTCTTTTACCTTTGATAAATAATCATATGCTTCTTGCGCTGATTTAGTTCTATTTCCAGCAGCCGTTAGTACAGCACGGTTTGTAATCTCTTGAGCATAACGATATTTGATACTATTGTTTACATCATATCCATTATCACGAAGTACAGAATAAGGAAATATATGATCCCATTCAAGTTCATACTTTTTTCCCATATTCTTTCGAATATTAATTCCAGTGCTAAAGCAAATTGCATTCTTACTTTTGAAATAGAATTTCATCAAGCCCCATAATGGATGGAGAATACCTACACCTTCAAATTCATTAGGAGATATTTTCAGGTTTCTTTCAAGTGCAATGAGATTTATTAATTTATCAAATGGATTATTTTCATTGATAATAATTGATATGTCCTTATCAAGTTTTTGAGGTAACTGACTAATATATCTATTCCTAATTTGTGAATAATAAAACCACTTAACCATTTTCTTTATTTCAAGTTGACTAATGTTATTTACTCCCTTTTTATAAACATATACTATTATTGGAACAAAAGAATAAACAGAGTTAACTTCTTTGGTATGGTCAATATATGCTTGCGATTTTAAAATATTAAATACATAATCCAGGATTTCTTTATCTAGTTTTTCCCATACCATTCTAATTTTATCATTATTATTGTTATCATGTAGTTTTTCCATCTTTGAACCCACATTATGCAATATGGCAAGTACTACATAAATAATGAAGTCCAATTTGAATACAAATCCATTATGGTTAAGTTTTTTCAACTTCTCTTTAAATAATGCACGAGCTTCTGGCCAATATCCTGAAATCTGTGCAAGTGCAAGCTCAGCATCGGTAAGATTAACTCCTGCTGCATTTACAATATAAAATATATCAATAGCTTCTTTGATTGTTGCCTTAGTGGGAACCTCCTGCTCTTTAAATACTCTTTCTTTTATTTTTCTAATAGAATAAAAATTATCGTCTAGTTTGTTATCTAATTCCCTTGGTATCTGTTCAATATCTCTTATTTTAACTAACTTTTCAATTATATCAGGTTTCCTGATTTTCTCCTTAAATATATCCGTGATGTGAACCCACATTGGATTGTTTTCCATAATTTTCTTTTTATAATACTCAAGCTCTAATGTTTCAATATTTACATAAAGAGGCTTGATATCTGAGGTTATGTCATCCGCTTTATAATAGGGTGGGATTTCCCCTGTCATTAACATATAAAGTGTAGTAATCCTCTGCTGACCATCAAGTATGATTTTCACTGAACCTTGTTTTGGATCATATTTATGTTTACCTTTTAATTCTGGTGGTTCATTAGTTTCCCAGGTGAGCATTGTCCCTGTAGGGTAGTCTTTAATTAAAGAGCTAATCAGGTTTTTTGCATCTTTTCTTTTCCACACATATTCTCTCTGAAAAGCAGGTATAAATAATTGATTTTCATCAATCTTATTTAGTATTTGATTAATTTTCATAATAATTCTCCAGATTACTCTCTTTGATTTGTTTCATTTTTTTTTCTTAATTCTCTACTGTCCGAATTCGCCTGCCCGCCATTATAATTAACTCCCTGCAGGCCTGCCTTCGGAGGACAGGCGGGTCCAAATTCTGACAATGTTCTCTTCCGATAACACGGTTTCTCCTTTGGAATGCATTAACCGTGTTAATGCACCACCAACACGGTTGGCGGACTCCATAACTATTC
>CAYFMU010000044.1:0-4959 GCA_964344315.1 uncultured bacterium
TTGTAATTTAACAGTTGCTTAACTCATTGTAAACTTTTTTATGGGAAGTCCATTTTGGCGGATGGTTTCTTCATTTATGTTATTACATACACAAATTATCATGGGAAAATTTACATGCAATTGAGAATGATTATCAATTGCTTTTATGAAAGAATTTAAAATTATATCTATACAAAAAAACCCTCGAAAATCGAGGGTTTTTAATGTACCGAGGGCCGGAATCGAACCGGCACGGACAAAAATGTCCGAGGGATTTTAAGTCCCTTGCGTCTACCAATTTCGCCACCTCGGTAACAATATGAAAATAAAGTGACTTGCAATGCAAGTCACTGAGAGGCGTCGACCAGATTCGAACTGGTGCATAACGGTTTTGCAAACCGTGGCCTTACCACTTGGCGACGACGCCTAAAATAAAGGCCTCTATTGAGGCCTTGAGCGAAAGAACGGATTCGAACCGTCGACCCTCACGTTGGCAACGTGATGCTCTACCAGCTGAGCTACTTTCGCAATACTAAAAAACTGCCTCATTTGAAGCCATGTATTTTAAAAGTTTCTGATTACTTAATCCAAAAATTATTTATGGAAAATTGTCAATTTTTAATGACCATGTCCATGATGTGGATCTCCAAGTAGTCGTCCTTGATTATCAGCCCCTGGCCCTGCAACAGCAACAATCTTTTCTTTACCCTCATCCACTATCAATAACACTTCTGGTTTGTCTGCGATGGTTTTGTTTAACTCATGCTTTGTTAGCTCCAAAGAATTGACAGCATTCTCTAAAGCATAATTTGATTCTTCAATTTGACGCTCATAAGATTTTATTCGTGCCAACGTTTGAGGATCATCCTTAAATAATACTTTTAAATCTGTACCTTCTGGATGTTGTTTTTGCATACGTTCTAAACGTTGTGTTGCATTTTTCAACACATTGTTTTTACCCGAAACATCCACTAAATCCATACCTTTATCATGAATAGTTACCTTCACATCATACATATACTTTCCACGATCACCTGCAGAGTATGTGGGATAAGTTTTGGTACCCCCGTCATTTGAACGCTTACGTGATTTACTTCTATACACCAAATCAATGGGTAAATCTTTATTTCTATGAAGGATGTTCATATCCTTTTCTTCAGCATTAAAGAGGAGAACAATCAAATCTGTTTGAGCATCCACCTCATCAACAATGCCATTCAATGCCATAAATGGATCTTCCACCATTACATCAACATGATCAAATTTTGATGCCAATCCGATAAAACCAATACTTAGCCCCCCTTTAGATACAATTTGGTAAGGTCTAAATAAAGGTAATCCATACTGATCTTTTATATTTGCTGATATAAAAGGGAAATTAGCATTCTTTTCCAATTCTCTCAATGTGGAGAGTCCCAATGCAAAATCTTGAGAACCTGGAGAGAATGCATCACATCCAATTATGTTGAAAGATTTTACAATGGTTTCAGCAGCAATTTGTGCAATTTCAGATGTTACCCCAGGACTCAGTTGATCTTTTTTGAAAAATAAATTTCCAGCATCAACGATGGCAACAGGTTCACCACTTTGCAACACTTCATCTATAACTGTAGCTTTTCGGGCAAGACCGCCCAACGGTTTCTTCTTTCAGCCACAGGGCTCTGTTTCACCATTTACATTAGTCGTTCCCAAAAGGTGAACCACCGATTGAGCTTGAACCGTATGTAAAAACATGCTGAAACAAAGTATAATTAATATATGTATATTTTTTCTCATTTAACTTTTTTTGTTCCTCTGAACACGTGTCTAAAATAAATCATTATAGATAATCCTAAAAAGAAAATATCTTCAAATATTCGCTTGAGCATATCTTGTCTTAAATCCCCCATTCCAGGGTCTGCTGCACCTTTAAAACATCCACAATGCAAACTAATACCTCGTACATAAGCTTGGGTAATTATAAAGATGAAGAATGCCATTAATAGCATTGAAATGATAGCAGCACCATCAAGAAAAACACCCGTGATAAGACAAAGTCCTATGACCAGCTCTAACCATGGGATAAACAATGCAGCTAAATTATTGAGTTGAACAGGAGAAATATGATAATTATCAATATTGTCAGAAAATGCAATTGGGTCTGCAATTTTATCTAAACTTGCATATATAAATACAAATCCCAGAATGAATCGTGCCAATAATGGCAAATTGTATTTTTTTAATAAATTCATCATTCTACTGGATACCCCGCATCTTTCCACTCTGGTAGTCCACCCTCAAAGACGAACACATTTTCAAATGCTTTTTCATTGAATAGCACATCGGCTAAATCAATACTCAAACTACATTCACCTCCACTGCAATAAATTATAAATACATCGTCATAATTAAAGGCATCAATAACCTCTTCATAATCTTCATAATAATCATAGGGGATATTTATTGCACCTGCAATATGGGATATTTCATAGTCTTCAATATCACGGGCATCAATAATTACAGCCTTCTTTTCATCAAAAAAATATTTGATAAACTCAAGGCTTGCCATCATGGGTTCAGTCATAAGTGCAGGAAGTTCAAACGTCTTCTCTCCACTTTCATCTACTTGGGCAGATGCCTCCTGAAGCACACGCGGTTGTTTTATGAGTGTAAAGCTATCATCTTTCAACAGCATAAATCGGATACCACCCAAGATGGCTGAAATTACTGAAATAAAGATGACTTGTTTTAGTGCCGAATTCATTTAGAAAATTTACCAGTATTAGTCTGGGCAATTCAAAGATTTTTAACAGAAAAGGTTCCAAATAATTCTTAAATAATTTTATTAAGGCAAACAATCTATATATTCTGTAGCTTTTTCTTTGACCATAGTCATCAATTCGGATAAATTTACCGTCGCTTTTTGATGCATAAATGGGGATATAGCTCAGTTGGGAGAGCGCTTGAATGGCATTCAAGAGGTCAGCGGTTCGATCCCGCTTATCTCCACAGGAGGACTATCCTTCCCTAATAATTATTTTTTACGGAGATTTATATATCATGTTTAACATGACAACATTGCGAGATAGATCGCATTTTATTTTATGGACATTATTAATTTTCTTCATCCTGAGTATGACTGTGGGTGGACTTGTTGGTGGTGCCAATATTTTAGATTTAGTATTTAAAACCAAAAATTCACGTCAACATGTGGGATGGGTTGGAGATACAGGAATTTCACACCAACGGTTTATACGTGAACGTGATAATCAATTGGCTCAACTTCGACGTCAAGGCCAAACTATTAATGGTAGAGCATACCAAAACGCTAGCAATGCTGCATGGAATAATTTGGTAGAGCGAGTACTTAAAGATGAGAAAATTGAATCTCTTGGGTTAGAAGTACAATTAGATGAGATTTATGATTTCTTATTATTAACACCTCCTCCAGCATTCCAAGGGAATTTAACCGAATTAGGTTTATTTACAGATGCTGAAGGAAAATTCGATTTAACCACATATCAAGATGCTGTTCGGAATGGTACAATTCCTGAAACTGCACATGATTTATTAGCATTATGGGAAAATTACCTCCGCACATGGCTTGCTGATAGAAAACTTCGAAACCTCTATAACAACATTACCACTGTTTCAAATTTTGAAGTGGAACAGGAATACATCAAGCAAAATGTAAATTGTACCTTAGAATACTTATTGGTAAATACCAGTTCAATCACAGATTCAGTGGTAACCATATCTGATGATGAACTTCGTGCAAAATATGATGAAGATTTAGATACCTATAAGACAGATGAAAAACGTGTAGTTGAATATGTATTATGGGAAGTACCTGCAAATGTAAAATCTGATACATTAAGAAATGTAGAATATGCAGATTCTCTTATGCAAGATGCCCTATTATTTGTGGATGAAGCAGACTTGACATCATTCTCTGAAGCAATTACCAAATTTGAGAAAGATGCAGATAAAACTTTAGATATCCACGAAGGTTTTAGTGCTAACTCTGGATTCCCATTTCCATGGGGAACAATCAGAAATGCAGTACGATTTTCATTCGATAATGAGATTGGCTCAATCTCTGACCCCATTAGCACAGATAATGGTATTGTAGTCCTACACATAACTGGATCTAAAGATGAAGGATATCAATCATTTGACGATGTAAAATCGGGTATTGAACGAAGCCTTATGCGTGATAAGAAGAAAGATTATGCCAAATCTTATCTTTCTGAAAAATTAGGCGATAGCTCAGATTGGAAATCTTTAGCTGATAATAATGACCTCATCGAATGGGTAGATGGTGATACTCAAACTATTGGTGGAAGTTTTAAAACAATCGGTAAAAGTAGTGAACTTACCGGTACACTTTTAGCTATGAATGAAGGGCAAATATCACAGGTGATTACCACATTCAATACCGCATGTGTTGTAAAGATGATATTAAAGGATGATATGGACGTAGATGATTTCAGTAATAATTTTGATGATTTAAAAGCACAACTTATAAATACAAAAAAATCTCGTGGTTATAGTAATTGGTTACGAGCTACTAAAGAAAATATTGAAATTATCGACAATAGAGCAGCATATTATTAATTAGAATAAAATAATAAATGATAAAGCCCCACTTAAGCTATTAAGTGGGGCTTTATTTCATAATTCATGATTTAATCACATTATCTAATCCAATATATTAAAAATGAATCTATATTTTTTAGGACGATACTCAGGCCATTGGCCATATAAACTATTTCCATTCATTAAAGAGAATTTCCGCCCAGGTGAATTTGAAGGCATTAAAAATACTCATTCAATAAATAATGCAGACATTCTTTTTTTTAGAAACAAACCGGAAAAAACCACAGACTTACAATTTCAAACCCTATCAAACCGAATTAGTAAATACACAAATCATTGTAAAATCGTAAATGGACTTCCCATAAAAAAGTTTACAATGAGTTAAGCAACTGTTAAATTACA
>CAYFMU010000045.1:0-3945 GCA_964344315.1 uncultured bacterium
CCCCGTTGAATATAGGAGACTACTAAATGTTGCTTAACTTAGAATCAACTTTATCGTGGGAAGACCAAAGTTTCATGCCCAGTTATTATTTCAAGTTTAAACGAGGATTTTGATAATGCAGACATACACCTTGAAATATTACTCAATAAGCTTGTGAACTTTCTATCTATTTATGGCGAATTGAACTATAACGAACAAATGTGGAATAATTTTTTAACTGAAAATTATCCGTTTGAAAATAATCAAAATGAAATTGATCCGCTATTAGAAACCCATTGGCATCAATTTTATCCATTTAATACAGTAGTAAATGAATATCATGAAAATTGCCCTGTAGGTTGTTTAGCAACTGCATTAGGTCAGATTATGAAATATTGGAATTTTCCTGAACATCCTAGATTCTCAAAGTTTATTGATGAAATAAATGGAAGAAAAACTATCTCAGAGGTAGATTACATTGAAAGACTCATTCAAAAGCACTATGAGTCTGTAAAAGAAAATCTTCGTAATAATATTTTAAATAGTATTGGAACTGACCTAGAAAGTCCAACCGTAACCTTGCCAAATGATATTATCGTTAGTTATTCATATATTGAATCTGATGAAATTTATAAAATTAATATACTTTTTGATGACGATATAATAATCAGAGCTGACTGGGAAGGATGTGTAGTAGAAGCAATAATAGGTGGTGTTGGCGCAAATGTCAGTTTTGACTTAGCTCATACTGATGGAACTTATAGCTACTCACTAAATGTTTATGATCCCAATGTTTTTAATGTAGATATGGATGTAGATGCTTGAGCAAATGAATGGTATCAATTTTGGAATCACCTTGTATGCCCAATTTAGACCACCCGTTTTCAATAAGCATGTACTCAGCCTAATACTATGCTTTACTTTTATATTTGCCAATGCAGAAAACATACTGGGTGATGTTAACAATGATGAAATTGTAGATGTGTTGGATATTATTATAAATGTAGATATGATTATGGGTCAATATTCTCAACCCACTGAATATCAACTTTGGGCTGCTGATGTGAATAATGATGAAATTAGAGACATTTTAGATCTTGTGCTATCTGTTAATTTCATATTGGGGAATCTTCACCAAGAGTGTAGACAAGAAAATGGAATCTTTGTGCCTTGTTACTCAGATTATACGGATTGTTGTTACCCTATAACCAGTAGTGAATTTGAATGGGATGTACATTTCTTTGGTGTATACCCTGGTCAAGATTATCGATGGATAAATGATATTGGTGATTGCGTAATAGTCGCAGAAGATAAATTTTACTGTGTAGGAGAAATACATGTAGACCCTACAGGAGAGATACCATGCAGAAATTTAATTTATTATGATGGTGGTGAATGGAGATTAATAGAAGTCAACTCTGACCTCTGCGATTCCGGTCTTGGTCTTATAATTCGTCATAAAATAATGGCGTTTTCTGAATCAGAGATATGGATGCATGAAGGGGGATTGGTACAGTTTGATGGTAACTCATCTACTCAATTTAATCATGAAAGTAACTATTTTGTATCGGGTTTACCCAGTACTATGTTTAGAGATTTTTGGGGGACCTCTTCAGATAACATTTACTTAGGATATGATAATGGAGACATTTTGCATTTCAACGGAGAGACTTTTACCCAGATGAATTCTCTCATTGGAGCAGGTGAAGATTGCATTAATCCATATATTAGTGAATGCAGTGAAAAAAGGATATTAGATATTTATGGCACAGATGAAAATCATATTTATGCACTTACTTATGAGACATCATATTCATCTCCACCGAGAGAATATTATCTCCTATTTAATAATGGTATTGATAATGACTGGGAGATATTAAGAGAGTACGATTACACAGAATCGGATGGAATGGTCTTTGACGATGAATATTCTGGTTTGCACACTTATTTATGGGCTTACAAAGATACTATTTATGCTGCACGTGGTGGTGGTGGTGTATGGAAAGAATCCATTTCTACAGGTGAAGGTTTTTATGCAGAATTATACGTAGAAAGTGAATCTGATCCACATACTAACCCTCATCCCAGAAAGATTGTTGGCTTAAATTATAACGATATAATTCATATAGGGGCTGAGGCGCATTATTATCATTTCAATGGTGAATCATGGAATTATTCTTCTGAATTGTATAACATGCTCGTGGAAGAAAGTGGGTCTTCTCATTGGTATAATCATGGCGGTGTCCTAGGTGAGGATTTAGCTGTTATCTGTGGAAAAACAACAGGTGGATGGGGTGAAAGCCCACCTGGTGCATATATAGCCATAGGAAGAAGAAATAGATAATATCTAGTTAATAAGAAAATTGTATAACAAAACAAATAAGGAATGAAAATGGGCAATAGAATGTTTTTATACTTCAATATTTTTACATTGATTATTAGTTTTGGATTTACACAAGATCAAGTAGAACTTGAAATTAATTATATAAACTATGATAATGAGTTTAGGATATTTGGATATTATTCCTTATACCAGATTATTGAAGAAGAAGATAGTTTAATATATCATTATTATTCCACAGATGAAAACGCTGAGCGACCATTATTAACAGTTGGTGAAAAATATAAAATTGAAGCACATATTGAAGCTGATGGTTTAGATTTTTTAAATTGGTTCGATAATAATCTTAATATAGAATTTGAAGACGACGATAAATATGAATTAGCATTTATAATTGACGACGTAGGCAGTGTTCCAAGTACCGTAATGTACAGTGCATTTTATAAACAGACTGAGCAAATAGATTATATACTTGCTACATACCCGTTTGAAGTAGAAATTCATGACCCTTGGTATAGATATTCTGATGAAGAATACGTTCCATACAATGAGTGGGTTTTAAATACTGAATCTGAGGTTTTTACGAATCTTGATGATAGTTATGAAAAATATTCTATTCGCTATAAACAAACCATATCTACAGATACAGCAATATATCAAATGGACAATTTTACTTGGTCAGGGATAGAATATCATTTGACAGATGAATTGGTAAATGGATACATTACAATGGAAATTGATTTTTTAGAACCCCCAATATGGCTAGAATTCAATTATTTTTTACAGCATAATACTGAAAATAGTAATATTATTATACAAAGTGGCGATGTACTAGAAATACCAGCTAATGCAAATATTCCATTGGCAGAAAATGTTGAAATTAATGTATATGGTAAAATGATAATGAATGAAGGATCTTCCCTATCATTAATGCAGAATTGTGATATAAATATCCATAATTCTTTAGAGATAACTGGTACTGAAAATAACCCGGTCACTTTTGATTCAAATGATGGTATTTCAGGATTTACAATTTCTCCAATTGCAAACGTGGAAATTATACATTCAGATTTTACTGATATACGGTTTTCAGTTAGTCCACTAATTGAATCAGAAGTTGATACAAATCCTTTAAATACAATTAATCTATCTGAGAGTAAATTTGGATTTTATTTTGGAATACATAATATAGTTCACAGCGATGGCTGTGCAACTACAATTAATATTGATAATTGTGAATTAGAAAACTTTAGCTCATGGAATACAACGTCGCCAATAATTGTAAGCAATTCAGAAATCCTACAAGTTTTGATTTTTAATTATTCTCTTGGTCACATTATTATTGATAATAATACCCTAAAGGGGTTGATTAATATGAATAAAACTGTAGATAGTGAAATACATCATAATTTAATTATTGATAATAGTTCTTGGGATACTGGAATTCTTATATCTGATAACTATATTGAATTAGATGATTCTGTATTGAGAGAACGAGTGGGTAATCAAAGTTTTGAGGTAATTATTGAAAATGACGAACAGTTAAATGAATTGTTAGAAGAATATTTACTTAAGGGTCATGACTAGTTAAGGGGTTTATTTTTCAGTAAATTTAACAAAGTTTT
>CAYFMU010000046.1:0-3441 GCA_964344315.1 uncultured bacterium
TTGTCATTACTATAACTTACGACCTTTCTCATAAGCTTAACTAGTCATGACCCTATATAATTATCAATTTGTAACAAAAAAGCCTCCCAAGTAGGAGGCTATTAATAATTATTAAATTAACTTTATCAAAAAAATATTTTATAATTCAATGAAATATTCCTACCTGGTTCTGGGATTATTGACTTTATCCTTGAAAGATGATTATAACTTTTTTTGTTAAAAATATTTTTAGCTTGAATTGTTAAATTTTGATTCTTAATCCTAATGCTAAAAATGTAATCTACAATTAATGATGAAGGAGTTTCTGTTTCAAACTCACCCAATCTATTTTGTCTATGCATTTTCGATAATCGTATTGTATTTTTAAATATGTCAACATTATATCTAAACATAAAAATTTCTTTGTCTGGATTAATGTATGAAAGGGGGGTTTTATTTGTTATATCATCTCCACGAACTAACGAAAAATTATATTCTAATTGAATATTATTAAAATTAGATTCTATATTAAATTCTAATCCTTTGATAATTGCTTTTATACCTTCTGTCTGATATTTATATAACCAACCAGTTGAGCCACTTCCCCATTCTATGTAATCTACACCAGCACAGGGATGATCTTCTCCATCTACAAAGACTTCATCACACTCTCCCATTTTATTCATTTGGTAATAATAAGAACTATAATTATAAAAAGAAGTCAGAGAAGAATTAAAAGCGTCCGTACTATATTTTACTGAAGTTTCAATTCCATAATTTTTTTCGAGGTCTAAACCAGGTGTCCCTATCTCGTAAGAGTATGTTCCTAAATGAGGTCCATCTGAATACAATTCTTCTATTTGGGGAGCTCTCATTGTACTCATCAACCAACTTCCAAATTCAAAATTATTAACAATTCTCTTAATGCCAATTGAAGATGATAAATACATGAATTGTCTATCGATAACATCGTCAATTTCTAAATTTGAAAAATCCATAAATGGTTTTTTGGGATGAATATATAAATAACCAAGTCGAAAAGAGCCTAATAGACTATATTCATGAAAATCTTTTTCCAAAAATGAATATATAGATAAATCTAATTCATCCGTACTGGGTGTCCAATAGAATCCTTCTGCTGAAAATTGCTTAAAGTTAATCTCACTACCTAAAATTGATTGAAGTGATTTAAATTCAATTTTTGTATTGTATGTGTTTTTAGATAATCCTACAGACCGAAAATTAGAAGCACTTTCATATTCATCATGACTGTAATTGATAAAATTATATTTTAAATCAAATTGATTAAAATTAAACCATGATATATCTCTATGATAATTTAGTTGAAGTGTATTCTTCACAAGACTAATATCAACTCCATTTATATGCCCCTCTTCGCTAGGCGGTATTCCATAATCCATATTGTAATTTTCAATAACAAAGTTTATATAACTAGCCTGAAAATATGAAGTAAAGCCTAATTTAATATTAGATGTTTTTGAATTGGTATTTTCTAATTCTTTTTTTGGACTGGTCTGATTTTGCGTTTCTCTACTATTAATGGAAAAGTTGATTTGATTATTTCTTATGGGTAAATATAAATATAAATTACCATATACCCCTTTGTTAAATGATTCACCCCCAAAATTTAATTTGGTATGAATTTCATCAAACTTTACTTTAGGGTCACCATTCAAGCGAGTATTAATTACTCCTCCAATTGCATTTGAGCCAAATACTAATGCTTTTGGTCCTCTAATAATTTCAATTTCATTAACTTCTGTCATTTCTAATGTGATAACATGATCAATGGATGATTGAGACAAATCTCCCATTACATTTCCATCTTTAGTTAATACAAATCGATCTCCAGAAAGTCCTCTTAATACAGGCTTTGATGTTACTACACCCAATGAACTTATACCGACATTGGGTTGATTTTTTAATGTTGAAGCAATATTGCCACTCAGATTTTCATTTAAATGCTGGCCATGTATTGATATATTTGAAATCTGCTTAGATTCATGTTGATGAGCATGTATATATATAGATTCTAATTCCAAAGACTTGGTAGTAATAAAGATTTCACCTAAATCTATGCTTGAAGATAAACATTCAGGACAAATTTCAATATTTGATTTATCTAATGGTATAGTAAGTTCATTAAATCCTATCATTTTAATGGATAACTCACTTTCTGACTCCAGTTCATTATTTAGGAATAAATAAAAATTCCCTTCAATATCCGTAGATGTACCAATATCACTATTTTTTATAAATACATTTACATTTTGAACAGGAATTTTAGATTCTGAATTTAAAACAGTTCCTGTAATGTTATATGTCTGGGCATTTGTATTGCCCAGACATATAACTAAAATATATAAGATGAATGATTTTTTAATTTTGTTCATTTACAATCACAACTACATTATTAAAAGAAGTATAATCTGCATGTTCACCGTGCATCAATTCTAACTTAAACTCAGTCATTCCTGCACTTACACCTGTAATATGAATGAGCAATTCCTCGTGTTCATTTTCTTCATCTCCATGGTCGCTATCACTTCCCTCATCTTCACATACACCCTCATCTTCATTGTCGTGCCATTCACAATGTTCATTTGCATTGCAACTTTCTTCATCAATAAAATCACCACAATGTTCATATTCATGTTCTTCAACTTCTATAACAGCAATTGAGATATCAAAACCTGTAATTTTCAGTTCACTTTCATCATTTTCATGATCATCATGATCTTCTTCATCTTCTAATTCATTACCAGTATGGTCAAGGAAGTGTACAATCAATTCTAATTCTTCACCTACATTAATAGAAATGGATCCTGTAGTTGCACCTTCAAATTCTCTATAAATTTCAATACCACTTTCGTCTTTTAATACAAACCCATCTGCATCAGTATGTACTTCAGGTGGTGAAGTTGGGTCATTTTCACAGCCAAATGGTATTAATCCTAAAAATGTTATAATAAATAATTGTTTAAATAAAATATTCATCTTTATAAAATCCTTTAATTAAATAATAAATAATTGATACCCAATATTAACTTTATAATGGATATAACATAATATTAAGTAAATGAATTCATTTACTCATAAAATTGTTGAATGTTTATACTATGAAAATGGTGGTGCTCGTGACAGGTATATTTCAATATCTTTTAATTCAATATTGTTAGTATACTCTGCAACTAAAAAGGGAAACTTTGACTCAAAATAAACGATTACATTATTTTCAAAAGTAATATTCTTATTATTTCTGTATTCTATACATTCTTCACACTCATGCGTTTCATGGGGAATATGGTGATGACTATGTTCAACAATATGGTGAATGCCGGAGAATAGCGTTTGTCCTATTATTAGAAATACAATATTATATAGGATCATGACTATTTAAGGGGTTTATTTTTCAGTAAATTTAACAAAGTTTTATAGATG
>CAYFMU010000047.1:0-2643 GCA_964344315.1 uncultured bacterium
AAAACTTTGTTAAATTTACTGAAAAATAAACCCCTTAAATAGTCATGACCCTTAAATTTTATTTTATTGCAATTATTTTGAGTACTCTCGGAGGTGAGAACCACCATTTTGTGGTGCCAATGTAAAGCAGTTTGCATAGCGCTGAGGGTACTCATTTTTTTGAGTAGGCAGAACAGGATAATAAAAATATTGATGCAAATCACATCTATTAAAAAAGAATTGTTAAAAATAATGAACCGAGATAAAATTACACACTGCTTTACAGTGATAATTCTCACTACTCCCATATTTACAGGTGTAATTCTGGCATGCTATGTTTAATTATAGTATTAAGGAGTTTATGCTGAAAGAATCAACCCTTGAAAATTATGATGAAAAAGCCTTATTTGGTATAAGTGCTACTCCGGTGGGCAATCCGAAGAACAAGAATAATCAATTTTTCATTTTAAATTTGATAAATAACCCGATATTTACCAGATCTAACGCGATAAATATTTTCAGCTTCAGATTGAACTTTTTGAACCCCTCTGGGATAAGGCTCTTTTTTTGCAGACTTTCTGAATACAATGGTATATTTAGACGTCAAGATTCAAATTTTTCTTTATGTCTTCCCAGGATATTTCACCTTCTTCTTTTAAGGCTTCATTGGCTTCAATGCCATCAATCACATCTTCTAAATACTCATCTAAGAGCATTTCAACAATGTGGCCCATGGGTTTATTTATTAGGCTGGAGGCAACCCGTAAAGCTCTTAACTTTTTTTCTGGTAAGCGTAATGTTGTTGTTGCAGTCATGATTTCTCCTTTATTAATTGATATTATTATATCACAATATAACAATATTGCAATATTAGGTTAGAGTGAATTGTACAGAAATTTTAATAAAATAATAAAGTATTGGAAAAATTATGGAAGAAATAAAATCAAAAATTACTTTTAAGAAAGATATGACCAATGATTTTTTTAATTGGTATATTGATGATGGGTTTGGTGCAAGGCCTAAAAAAGAAATTGATATAAAGCTATTCAATTTTATGTATCAGAATTTTTTTAAAGATTATAATAATTATTCTATAGCAAAAATTTTAAGAATCACAGAACAGAAAGTGAAATCGCTTATATCTGAATCTGAAGCGAAATTCCAATCAATTTCTCATCGTGAAGCGTTAGAATTTGTATTTAATAAAATTGTAAACCACCAGAACAATATTGAATTAGATAAAAATGGCAATATATTTTTAAATATCGAAAATCCTAAAATTAAAAGTGAGTTTTCGTATGCTGCAAAAAAAGTTGGATATTTTACAGACTTCACCTTTAATGATGAAATTTTAAAATTTAAACCTCATGTATTTATTTCAATATTATTAAATATGAATAAAGAATTGAAAGAATTGACTTTAGATAAAATCAAAGAAAATATAAAAGAGCAGAGTCTTAAAGAATCTATCATGGATAAAACTTTACCGTTAAATAAAAAGATTGAAAAAACGATTGGTCAACATAAAGAAAAATTTGGATTACTACTTGAAGTTATAAAATTAGCTGAGCCATTTAACTTATTTAGAAAAATATTATAGGAGATAAAAAATGAAAACAATAACTAAACTCATATTACTATTTACAACACTTACACTTACAACTGCACAGGATTATTCACTACAGTTTAATGGATCGAGTGATTATATAAATGTAACTAATTCTACAAGTTTAAATTCTTTAACAAATGAAATTACTGTATCTGCTTGGATTAACCCTTCAAATTACAGTAATGGTGACCATCCAAGAATTCTTCATAGATCTGAATGTTCTGGTGGAGGATGTGATAGGTGGTTCTTCACATGGAGTCCTGAGATTGATAACTATACAATCCATTTTGGCATTGGATCTTCATCTGCAGAAAGTATAAAAGGCAATACTTCTTTACCTCTTAACCAATGGACACATGTTGCGGCAACTTTTAATAATGGACATATCAAAATCTATTTTAATGGTTTATTGGATAATGAAGGAGATATTATTTATGAAAGTCTATCACATGTATCTGAAACTGAATTAAGAATAGGTTCAGCATGGGGAAACTCTTTTTTCCCTGGTAAAATTAATAATGTAATGATTTTGAATGAATCTTTATCTCAAGATCAAATTCAGAGTTTAATGAATCTTGAATCTATCGAAAATATTAATTTAATAACCAACTACAAATTCAATGCTGGTTCAGGTGATATCCTCTACGACCACTCAGGTAATCAGAACCATGGTACAATTTACGGTGCTACCTGGGTTTCCAATACCAACTTCGAATCCCTCACCATTTCCCCCACATCACTCAATTTTGGTGAAGTCCGTTTGGGTGAGTTTGCAGATTTAATGGTGGAGTTTGGCAATACCGGTGAAGCGGTCATTGATGTGACCGATATCAATTCTGATACCGACCAACTTTCCGTGTTCCCTGTTCCGTTTTCTGTGTATCCCGGTGGGAATGTGCCCGTAACCGTAACCTATACCCCCACAGAAGAGGGTGCATTTACAGATACACTTACCATTTTCTCCACCGACCCCGGCGACCCCGATTTTGAACTGTCGGTAACGGCAACCGCCATTGCCGAACCCATTATTAATATAAGCACCGACTCCCTCCAAT
>CAYFMU010000048.1:0-1840 GCA_964344315.1 uncultured bacterium
ATTGCTACATAAATTGAACTGTACTTTGAAGAAAAAGAAGCATGATATTGATTTTGATCTAAAATTAGTTAACTATCTTATTGATAAAACCGTGAATGCTAATCCCGTTAATAATTGTACCATTAAAGGAAAACAAGCCGACTGGAATGGTTTGCCCAAAGATAAGAGTTTATTTACTGCAAAAGAAGGATGCGGATTCCCCATTGGGAATTTAACATCTCAGTTGTTTGGAAATATTTATATGAATGAATTTGATCATTTTATAAAAAGGGATTTGAAAATTGAATATTATGGTCGATATGTGGATGATTTTATTTTAATTCATAATGATAAAGAATATTTAAAATCAGTAATTCCTAACATTAAAAATTATTTGAGCAATCATTTAAAATTAACTTTACATCCAAATAAAATATATTTACAGCATTTTTCTAAAGGGGTGAGTTATTTAGGTGCAACTATTAAGCCATTTTATATAAATGCGGGTAAAAGAACAAAACAGAAATTTCATGAATCCATATTAGAATACAACAATTTGCTAAATAATCAAAAGTTTGACGATGAGAGTGTTGATACTTTTATTTCCAGTGTAAACTCGTATTTAGGAATTCTAAAACACTTTAAAACATACAATTTTAGGAAAGATGAATTAATAAAAATCACAAATAATAAATGGTTTAATTTTATATTTTTAAATTTAAACTATACAAAGGTGAGTAAGTATTCAAAAAAACATGGGAGTTTCCTCATCGATTATGCTAATTAACTTAAATCAAACTAATTGTAATTTATCATTCTTTTATAAACGTTACATCATTGCATATATTGTAACATTTAACTGGTTTCACTTTCAAGTTTACATCTCTAAATTCTCAGCATATTAAAGGGCTAATTATGCGAAATTTAATTTTTATATTATTATCAATGGTAATGCTTCACGCCTATGAGGTGGGAGATGTTGTAAATAGCATTGATCAACAGAAAACATTTGATGTATGCTATGGTGGTGATGGTGAATTTAAACTTGCTGACTATAATGGCGACGTAAATGGGGGAATGTACCATGTAATTGTGGTGGATATGTCTGCCACATGGTGTGGACCCTGTGTATCTATGATTCCCGTTTTTGACGATATGGTAAATGCATGGGTTAATAATCCCCATGTGGTGGGAATCGTGGCATTGTCGGATTTAAATCAACCCTATTCTTGTACGCAGTGGGGGAATATGGGTTCAAACTATGTTCCATTGATTTTTGAAGATACTGCCTATGGATTTTTTAATTCATTTAACACACAAAGTTCTTTCCCCAGTACCGTATTTATTGACCATGAGATGCGTGTACGATATAAAGAGGCGGGATTTGATAATAATTTTGTAAACCATGCCAGTGATATCATTGAAGAAATGCTATTTGATATGGAAAATTCATTAATTATTGCCAGTAATGGAGCATTTCAATTATCGAATGACATGGATGATGATGGAATGGTAAATCCTGGGGATGAAGTTTCATATACATTTACCATTGAAAATAATTCGTTTAATGCCGATGCAATGGATTTGAGTATAGCTGTATCTTCAAGTGAAGATGTGAATTTCACCACTGATACAGAACTTGAATTTGGTTATTTATCTCAAGGTTCAACCGTAAATGTTGATGTGAGCATGACTATCCCATATGATATTGATTTGGGTAATGTTGATGTTCAACTTTTTGTTAATTCACCCTATATTGATGGTGATGGCGTCACCCAAAATTATGAGCGTGAATTTGTCTATTCTTTCCCCGTTACTCTCCACCAATCAGGTTATCCTGTAACGGTAGGTAGTCAACTCA